>JBGSST010000041.1:0-2644 GCA_041736915.1 Bdellovibrionota bacterium | reverse complement strand
CGGCGTACGTACTGGTTCGCGTAGTCGAAGCGGCGGGTGTCCCAGGGGCTACGACGATCACCGTAAAGCGAGCGCCCATCGCCCTTCTTCCACTGGTGCAGTCCGATGTCGCCAATCGCGCGCGCGCCGGAGTTGCCCTTGTCCGGATAGTGCCCCACGACCGCATCCATCACGACGGCCACTCCCGCCTCGTGAAACTTGTCGACCATGTACGCAAAGTCGTCCGGAGTGCCGTCGCGCAAGTCGGGACCGTACTGTCCGTAAACCTGGTAGCGCAGTTGCCACTTGTCGCCATCGATGGAGGTGTTGAACGGCAAAAACTCTACCGCGTTGTACCCCATCTCCTTCAGCTTCCCGATCACTCCGCTGTCGGCGATGAACTTGTAAGTGTCCGCGGCATTGGCCGGGCCGCCATTCCAATCCCGGACGAGTTCGCGCAGAACGGCTTCGGCAATCACGTTGTAACGGCCGCGCGTGTCCACCGGAGCGCGCCACTGCCGGTACGCGCCCGGACGATCGAAGTCCCAGAAAACCGAGTTCAGATGCGTTCCCTGAGTATAGACAGTGCTGGCGGGGTCCAGTAGCTGCTTCCCGTTCACCAGCAGCCGGTACTCCATGCCGTGGTGCAGACCACGTACCTCGCCCTGAAAGTAAGGTCCGCCCTCGACCGCCTTCAGATAATCCTCGTCTTTGAGGCTCTTCCCCCACTCATTGGCCGCGCTCAAAACCGCGATGGTATTGGCGGGATTATCGCTCAAAACCTGGATACGCCCCCGGGTGGCGTGCCCGTTTCCGTCCCGTTCAGTGACCCACAGGTTATGCACCGGGAAGAAGGCCGCTAAGTCTTTTTCGGGGTGAAGGGTATTGCGGCGGATGAGCTCGTAACGATTCAGCTCGTTATTCCAGGGGTTTGCCGCAATCCGGGCGATACATTCGTCGTGCGCCGCCCCTGCCCCTCCGGACAGAATCAGCAGCGCCCACCCCACAACCAACCCGTGAATTTTCATCCCTGCGGGGTTTAACAGTTTCCCAAGGTGATTTCAATGCGTTGCGTTACTTCTTAGAACATCGACGTCGGTAGTTCTATGCCGAGAACGGCACTCACAATGGCCGGCCCGAGAACCCAACCAGTTCCGAGTATCCGGAACAGGTATTTTTCCGCGCCGTTGCTGGTAAACAGGACGAACAACGAGCTTGGCCCCAACGCCCTAAACGTGATGCCAACCGATTCGTCGGTTTGGGGAAGAACCACGTCATCGTTACTGAACGTTCCCAGCGCGATGCTGCCGGTCACGTAATGTAGGCCATTCGTCGCCGTGTAAAGAATGTGAAGCTGCCCGGTGGAATCAATATCCAATGCGACCTGGTTCATTCCAAAAGCGAGCGGCCCCGGTGAAATGGCCACGTCCGTAAAACTTCCGGACTTGTTGGTCGCGTAGCCTAGGTAAGTGCCCGACGCCGAGGCACAACGGTAGGCAATGTGCACGAAGCCCGCAGAATCGGTCTTGGTCTGGTAGGAATCGATCGCATTGTCGCAAGCCACGGCCCCCGCATTGCTAATGCTGACCAGCGGCCCCCAGTTGTCCAGGGAGTCACGAATCCGGACGTCGATCAGCGCGGCGCCGGTAGTCGAAATGCCGGTGGCCACCAGCTGATTACCCGCAGCCGGCACGAGCTCCAGCTTGTCGTAAGGGAATGCCAATGCTGAGTCCAAAACGTTTATCTCCGGCCCCCAGCCAAGTCCCACCTTCGAACGCACGTTTGCCTTCGTAGGGTCGGCCGGGTCGCGATAAAAAACCGTGAGCCGGCCGCCCTCGTCCCGGGCCACCGCGGTGGGGCCGAGCTCGGAGTGGTTGTGCACCAGTTCATCGACGAAGCCCGCGCCCGTATCCACCGCGTAGCGGACTTGGTACGACGGCGCGGCCACCATATAGCTCAGGTTGATTGTGCCGGATTCTTCTACGAACAGATTGGGGCGTTGCGGAGATTGCTCGACGAGAATGTTCGTGAAACTCGGAGTCGAGTCCAAGTTTTTTCCGATCTTTAGGATGTCGTCGACAATCGCCAGCGTGATTCGGCCCGCACTACCGGGAACCGGACAGCTCGCCATTAGGTCGGCGGTCGTGACTTCGTCGTAAGTCGACGTCAGAACCACGTTCGAAGAGGCCGAAGTGTCGTAGTCGTCCTCCGCAATCAAAAATGATTTGAGGGAAGAAGAGCCGGAGAACATCTCCTCAATCGTCGTAGGCGAGCCGGTGAGATCGCTATATCCCACGATGGCCACGTGATAGCTGCCCAGGGCCAAGGGGATCTGCACCCCCGCACGCAGCTCATCGTACGTGTAAGGAAAGGCCACGAGCCCGCGCAGCTTCAAACAGTCGCGATTTCGCCCCTGCACGTTGATCGACGTCACACTATCCGGAGGTCCGTTGGAAATCGCGACGGCAAACCGCATCGCCGATAGCGCGGGGCCCGGCCGTCCCGCCGGTGGCGAAACCTTCACGATGACCGTGGCCGAAAGGGGCCGGAAGGAACAGCTTGCGAGGTAACCGCCGCACGCCGCCGCCACGAGGCAGAGCACCAGGGACAGGCTTTTGCTAAGGCGCGGCACGAGTGGGCCCATTGTACCGCTACTTCTACCGAT
>JBGSST010000032.1:0-6254 GCA_041736915.1 Bdellovibrionota bacterium | reverse complement strand
GCTCAAGAGGGGACGTAGATGTTTGTCATCGGACAGAAACATCTTCCACGGTGACTGCGGAGCCCGCACGACACTCATCGCGGACCGGGCGCCGGGCGATTGCCGAAACTGGCGGACGAAACTTTTGGCCTGCCGCAAAGTCCGCAGAGGCGAAGTCACCTGAAATAGAATGAAGTGGGTGTACCCCGCTTCCAAAACCTCGGGCCGCTCGAGCACGTCGCAAACGACCTCGCTCATAGGCGCCTCATCGGTGGCCAGCTCCGAAGGACGCTCGAGCACGAAAGATAGTGCGCGAGACTCGGCAAATCGCAATACCCTGGCGTCGTCGCTCGTAACGGCAACATTCTTTCTTCCGCATAAGCCTTCCGCCTGTAAAATGGCGCGCTGACTCACGGTCCAATCTCCGAGGCGGAGGTGACTTTTGTTGGGCAGCCCACGAGAGTGTTTGCGCGCAGGTACGATCGCTAGAAGTTTCATAGGGCCACAGCTTACTCGCTGCCGGTGCCGTTGACTTGTCCAGCTGCGGTGTTAACCCAAAGAGATGCCCCCCTCGCCGCAGCTCGCTCTCGAAAATCGATTGATCGGAGCGGGTTTTGCTCCCCTCGTAATCGCGGAAATCGGCATTAACCATGGGGGAGACTTAGCGGTAGGAAAGGCGATGGTTGACGCCGCGGCGCGCGCAGGCGCGGAGTGCGTCAAGTTTCAGTGCCACATCATCGACGACGAGATGGTACCGGCGGCGAAGCAAGTCATTCCGGGGAATTCATCACGATCGATCTATGACATCATGCAGAGCTGCGCCCTAGATGAACGGCAAGAGGGTGAGCTGAAGCGCCATGCGGAGTCGCGCGGCTTGATTTTTCTCTCCACTCCTTTCTCCCGCAGCGCGGCCGATCGGCTGCAACGGCTGGGGGTCAACGCCTTTAAGATCGGTAGCGGCGAGTGCAATAACTACCCACTCGTAGAACACGTGGCTCGCTTCGGAAAACCGATGATCGTCAGCACCGGCATGAACACTCTCGAAAGCATCGGCCCCACCGTAGAAATAATGCGTTCGCACAAAATCCCCTACGCCTTGCTCCACTGCACGAATGCTTACCCTACTCCGTTTCATGCAGTGCGGCTGGGTTGTCTTGCCGAACTACGTACCGCTTTTCCGGACGCGGTCATCGGACTGTCGGACCATACGGGCAGTAACCTACCTAGCTTGGGGGCCATTGCTTTGGGCGCGAGCCTTGTAGAACGTCATTTCACCGATTCGTTCAGCCGCTCCGGCCCGGACATTCCGATTTCGATGGATGGAACCGCCTGTGCTCAACTGATTAGCGACGCACGCGCGCTTCATGAATGTTTAGGGGGCGGTAAGGGGCCGGTGCCGGAAGAAGCCGCGACCGTAAAGTTTGCGTTCGCCAGTGTGGTCTCTACCCGCACCATACGGGTTGGCGAAAAACTTACGGCTGACAACCTTTGGGTGAAGCGCCCGGGCACTGGCGATTTTCTTGCCGAGCAATACACGAAACTGGTGAACGGAACTTATGTTGCCGCCTGCGACATCGTCGCCGGCGCACTTCTCGAAAAAAGGATGGTAGCCATCACGTGAGAACCTCGCGCCGAATTCTGGTTACCGGCGGGTGCGGATTCATCGGCTCGCATCTAGTAAAGCGTTTGTTGGAGCGTGGGGAGCGGCCCGTGGTTATCGATCGTCGCCGCCCCGCTTACCCCATGGCCGGAGTGAGATACGTATCGGCGGATATCACGGACTCGGTTGCTCTCGCCAAGGCGCTGAAGGCGGAACGCTACAACATTGTTTTTCACCTCGCAGCCGAGTCAGATGTAAATTTTTGCGAAGCTAACGCCCGGCGCAGTGAGCTGACGAACTTTTTCGCGGTAAAGAAAATACTCGAGGTGCTGGCGGAAGAGTGCGGGCGCCGGCGTAAACCGATAAGGTTCATTTTCGCCAGCTCCGCGGCGGTTTACGGTATCGGGTGCAATTCGAAGCGGCCACGCCCGATTTCTCAATACGGAAATCACAAGTGGATGAGCGAGCGCGCCATTTTTGCTCTGCGTGACGAACAGCCCCGCTTCGAAGCCGCCTGCCTGCGGCTGTTCAACGTTTACGGAACACCCGCCACCGCCGACTCCCAGTCCACCTCAGTGGTCGTGAAGTTTCGTGAAGGAATGCAGTCGGACCGGCCGCTCAAGGTAAATGGCGACGGAGCCCAGATACGGGATTACATCCACGTAGCCGATGTCGTCGACGCCCTGCTTTGCGCTATGAATGGATCCTTGCCTAAGGAAGCCATCGACATTGGTACCGGACGCGGCATTTCGATAATGGGCCTGACGGAGCTCATCGGGAAGATTCAGGGCGGTCCTCCACGATTGCACTACGCCCCACCAAAGAAGTTCGAAGTGAGCAGCAGCGTGGCTAACCCTCGCCGCGCGAAACAGTTTCTACAGTGGCAGCCCCAGCGACCGGCCGCCGAGCAAATCACTGACTTTTTAGCTCATGGGCGGAATGGTAGTGATCCCGGTGGCCACGATCCGGGTTTCGACGATTCCCTTTTCCAAGAAGACGGGAGAAATCTCTCCAGCTAAACGGCTTGGCAAACCCGCGGGCCGGGGTGGCATCGCGATCGGAACCAGGGAGGGCTGAGCTTCCCGAAGCAGAACGAGCTCATCGCATAGCTCAGCGATCTGTGACGCGCTGAAACTACCACCAAACACCGCGCGGAAAGCGCGCTGGGCATCGGTTGAAGAGTCCCCGGCGTTGAGTCTGGAAACAAAGAAACTCGCCGGCCCCGAAAGCAGAAAGAACTGAGCTCGCTCGATATCGACGAGGTAGAGCTTCTCTTCTAGCCATTCTCCGGCGAGAGATGGGTTTAAGCAAAGCGGATGTTCGACCAGATTGTCAGCACTCATGGGCGAATGCTAACAACTTGTTAGCTCATGCTCAACCTAAGGCTAAACCGATGAATGAAATTTCTATTCTCTTTCCCGGTGGGTCTTGGGCCCCGTCTTACAGCCTGAGCACCGTGATCCGCGAGCACGTGTACCAGCTGCTTGCGGAGAAAATCCCGTTTCGCATTCTGACCTTCAAGGGCACGCCGCGGCCTGAATGGCTACCCGAGTCGGCTGACTATCGCGCCGTACTGTCAGCGGCTGACGAAGGTTCGGAGATGGCGCAGCAATCGCTTTTGCAAGGACTTGAGGATACGCCCGTGATCATCACGCACGATTTCGTCGTGCTGGAAGGGCTAAAGAACTACGTCGCCGCTTTTCGGGAGAACCTAAGCAGCCACCCGAACCGTCGGTGGTATCACGTGCTCCATTTTGATCCGGCGGGCGACTACACTGGGGGCGAACTGCTGAATTGCCACTTCATCTGCCTATCCCCTTCGCTGCGCGAACGAGCGGCTGGCCGCTTCAAAGTGAACCTCGATCGCGTTTTGTTACTTGAAAACTACCGATCGCCGAAACTACTTCTGGGACTTACGGATGAAGTAACCTCATTCTTGGATCTGGATCGGGCGGCGCAGGCCGATTTCTGCTCCCTACACCCTTTTTCTTTAATCCGTAGCCCCCTTAAACAACCGTTCCAGCTGCTATTCACGGCCGCGGCCATAAAGGCGAAAGGGCGCAGGGTCTACCTCATCTTTGCCGATCCCGTCCACGAGCCCGAGCACTACCGAAATATACGGCTGAGCATGAAGTGGCTCGCTAACGCCGTAGGCCTCTCGGCGGAGGAGATAGTTTTTACCTCCGAGATTACCCATCGGCAGCCGGGGCTTTCCTCGTCGGAGATGAGCCAGCTCTTTCGAATCTGCAATGTCTTCGTCCACGCGTCGGAGAAAGAAGGAGGCCCGCTAGCGATCGGCGAGGCGATGGCGAACGGAAATCTTTGCGTAGTGAATTCCGAGACGGCCGCCTTCCACGATATGCTGGGGGAGCACGCGATCTTCCATCGTTTCGAAAACCCATACGGTACCGGGAAGAAGTTTCGAATTCCGGAACTACTCACTTACTTCAAAGAGCGACGCGCGGAGTACGACTCTCTGGCCGAAAAGATTCTTCAGGAGCTCGCGAAGAACCCCGTGCTGGCGGCTAAACGACGTTGTCTTCAACGGTTCGGCTCACGGGGGAATCTTTCGCAGTTCTTGCGACAGATAAGTCAGGCCTCCGTATGAGAGTGCGTACTCCCATTTCGCTAGCGGCGCGATAGGCCTTTAGCTCAGTTGCAAAAGGGCCGGGCTCCGGACAACGCAATAGCTCAACGACGCGCGCCGCGAATTTCTCCGCCCCATCGGCCACCGTTAGGCACCGCCCAAAATACTCTCCTAGGTAACCGCCGCCGAGTGGCGTCGTCACTACCGGCACTCCGTAAGCCAAAGCTTCGGTTACGCGAACCTTTAGGCCTGTTCCTAGTAGCACGGGGCAAATCGCGGCGTTCAACCCGCCGTAAAACTCGCGCACGTGTTTCACCCACGGCAATAACTCAGTGCTAGGCGGAGCCCGCCGCAAAGAACGCGCCACGGGCCCGGCGATTCGTAAGCGGCCGTCGGGAACAGCACGACGAACCAGGGGCCACACGTGGGTCACGAACCACGCAATGGCGGCACGATTCTCGGCATTCCAAGAACCTAGGTAACCTATCGTTCCGGTGGGACGGGAAACGCTATGCTCACCCGCCGCCGGAGCGTGGCCAATGGTAATCACTTCGCGGGTGGGGGCTAGTTCGCTAAGTCGCTGAGAGTCGCCGCGGTGAATTCCGATTAGGGTATCCGCACGTTGTAGCCCCCTGGCCTCTTCCTTTTCGCTCAAAGACCACCACTGCGGGACCAGGCCAAGCTTTCGATAGCTTTCGTGCCGGTTGGTGAAAAGATCTTGCGTATCGATTGCCCGTCGAGTGCCCGCGGGAAAACTTTCGAGAAGTTGGGAGAACTGCACGTACTGAACAATCACCAGATCGTACTTTTCTCGCTTCGCCAGCCGTTGGGTGAAGCTGCGGTACTGTTCTGAAACTTGCTCATCGAGCGAAGGCCGAGCCGGCAACCCGAAACGTGAAGACATTCGTCTAGTAAAATACCGAGCACCACGCGTAACGACCGTTTTCAGATCGGGCTCCAGAGGGATCCAATTCTCTCCCCAATACTTGCGCATGGCCTGTCTGTCGACGCCGTCGATGCCAAGCGTGAGTATGGATACGTCGGCACCCTGCTCACTTAGTTGGCGACAAAGTTCTACGGAGCGAGCCCGGCAGCCGCTTACCGTAGGGTGAGTTCCAAATGCGGAAATGTAGAGAACTCGTTTCACGTCGGCTTGTCTTTACCCATACGCCCCGCCAGTGTTGCCGCCTGCGCAAGCAACGTGAGCGGCAAGTGCCAATGAATCTTACGCGAACGAAGGGCGGACGCGAGAAGGATCGCACCGACCGCGCGCCACCCCCCATTGGTATTCGCGTGCTCGCCCGAGAGATGGCGCCGACTTCCGCGCCCGTAGCGCACGTTCTGCTGCCAGAAAGCGCGTAGGTTAAGCTGCGGATGGTGCCGTACGCTGAGCTCCGCATCCCAAGCAATAGGGATCCCGCGGCTAACGGCTCGCGCCGAGAAATCGCGATCCTCGCCACCCGCGTTGCGAAAACCCTCGTCGAATCCCCCCAGTGAAAAAAACACCGCTCTCGGAACGAGAAAGCAGGCACTGTTAGCGAACTCCGACTGCTGACCACGGCGATGTACTTCGGCGAACGTGTTCACTAGGTCTTGCGCTACCTCAGCGTAGGGGTTCCCGGTTTCACCATTCTCAACCTGTCCCGCCACCAGTCCGGGCGAGGGATGCCGCGCGTGAAAACGTACTCGGGTCCACCACGATGCGGTAACTCGGGTGTCGTCGTCGAGAAACGCGATCAATTTCCGACGGGTACTGGCGGCTCCAAAATTTCTGGCGGCGGCGGGACCGTGGCTCGGTGAAATCAAGGTGTCGAAAACAAAATGGGGATACGTCCGGTTGAGTAGGCGAAGCCTTATCGAATCGAAGGCTCCGTCAATTACGACCCGTACTTCAGGAAGACAGTGGTCCCCAACCGCCGTGACGATTGAACGAAGACACGCTTCGAGCGCTCCGGGCTTACCCGCCGTGGGTATGACAATGCAAACTTCCAAGCTCGCTCCTCACGGTTGGCTTTAGGAGGGATTCACCCGCCGCAATGAGAATCGCGGCCGCACAACAGTGCGCATAAAGAACCTGCGGAAAGACCG
>JBGSST010000029.1:0-2048 GCA_041736915.1 Bdellovibrionota bacterium | reverse complement strand
AACGCCAGCCCCGCGCCCAAGCTGAACAGGACTAATGCCTTCACGGTGGAGGAGTGGGGCCGGCCTATCCCGTTCAGTAAAAACAAAGGGGTTAGCAAAACCATGCGCGGACTGGCGTAAAGGGCGAGACCAAACAAGGCGCCGGCGGCAAGCTGGGCCACGGCTCGCTCGGCGGCGGAAAGATCTTTCAAGTACAGCAACCGCCACAAAAGCCAGCCCACGGCGAACAGGGCGGCGGAAATCGTCTCGGGCCGGATAACGAAATTCTCGTAGAGCAGCAGGCTGCTCATTCCAAAAAGCAGCAGCACGATCGCAAAGGGAAAGCGCGCCTCTTCGGCGGTGGCGGTTAGCCGCATGGAGCGCCAGGCGCACCAGGCGATGACCATTACGCACGTTAGCGAAAGCAGCCGTCCAAAGAAAAGGACTCCCAACCCCTCACCACCGAGCCGGTAATAAACCGCAAGCCAGTGCCACAGCAGCGGAGAGTGGTGTTGAAAAAAATCGGTGAACGGAGTGAGACCTCGCACGGCGATGAGCCAAGCGGCATGAGCGTGTTCGGCTTCGTCGGGCCGTGAACCGTTTTGAAAAAAGGTCAGGAATAGCCACATGGTGATCGTGGCAATGCTGAGGTAGCGGAAGATCGTATTAGCGTTCATTAGTGAGAGCTGAAGGTGAGAAAAATATACTGCACGCCAAGCCGCTACGGCAAAGCACGTTTCACGCCGCGCGCGGTCTACCCAGCGGTGGGCGAACATGGTTCGATCCCGCGGTGAATGTTCTGCTCTACCAGCCACACCGCTATTTGCTCACGGAGACTTTCATCCGGGCGCATGCCGAGCATCTGCCGTGTGCGGTGACGGTGTTGCACGGCTATCCGGCGCACCGCGATGGGGAACTCCTGTTGCCGGACACTAGGGGGGCCCGAGCGTGGCGCAAGGTGGATCGTGTAGTGTGGCGCAAAGCGACGTCGTGGGAAATGACGCGCTCGTTGCTTGTGGGGTTTCGCCGTTACCAGCCCGACGTCGTGCTGGCGGAGTACGGCCCCTCGGGGGTGCTGGTACGCGAGGCGTGTGAAATGGCCGGAGTGCCACTGGTCGTATGCTTTCATGGTTTCGACGGCAGCGTGCGCGAAGTGCTGAAAGTACAAAAGGCGGCTTACGAACGGATGTTCTCGACCGCATTCGCCGTTACGGCGCCTTCCCGCGCTATGACCGAAAAATTGCGACAGCTCGGCGCCGGCGATAAGGCACATTTTCTGCCTTACGGAGTGGACGTAGACCGGTTCCTGGGCGGCGATCCGGCAAAACAATCCCCCACATTTTTAGCGGTGGGCCGTTTCGTGGAGAAGAAGGCACCGTATCTCACGCTGGCGGCGTTCGCCCAGGTGCGAGCCGCGCGGCCCCAAGCCCGTTTGCGTTTCGTTGGCGAGGGGCCGCTACTTGGAGTCTGCCGCGATCTCTCTCGAGCGTTGGGCGTCGACGATGCGGTTACGTTTTTAGGCGCACTGCCCCCGGAAAAAGTCGCGCGTGAACTGCGGGCCGCGCGTGCGTTCGTGCAGCACTCCATGGAGGCCACCGACGGCGACTCGGAAGGCATGCCCGTCGCCATACTGGAAGCCGGAGCCTCGGGCCTTCCCACGATCGCCACGCGGCACGCCGGTATTCGTGATTGCGTCGAAGAAGGCCGCACCGGAATTTTGGTGGATGAAAAAGACGTGACGGGAATGGCGCAGGCGATGATCCGTTTAGTCGATGAGCCGATGCTCGCGGCCGAGCTAGGTCAGAACGCCCGCCGGCGGATCGAAACGCAGAATTCGATGCAAGGTCACGTAAATTCCCTCATGGCCATTCTGCGTGCCGCCTCCGCGGCCGCTCCGGCCGTCGATATTCGCCCCGTCCCTTATCCGCTACGTTTGCTCCGCCCGCTTCGTATCCGTTAGCGTTGCCTAAATAGTCCACCAATAAAAAAGGGAGATGCCCTTGCAGGACATCTCCCTTTTTTATGGTAGCTGGGGAGGGACTTGCCCGCTACGCCGCTGTCCCGCCATT
>JBGSST010000420.1:0-29441 GCA_041736915.1 Bdellovibrionota bacterium | reverse complement strand
CGTACGAATGCACCTGGTGCACCCAGCGCTTGCCTACGTACGGCACGTCGCAAACGATTCGCGGAGTGGCGAAGCCCGGCAGGTAGCCCAAGATGTTGTGCTGCAACTGCTGCGCCCTGGACAATGACACGCGCCAGTGCTCGGAATTGGGGATCATGTCGCACATGTAAAAGTAGTACGGCAGGATGCTGCCGTGATCCTGAAGCTTGAAGCACAGGTCGAGCAGCGCCTTCTCCGAATCGTTCACGCCCCGCAGAAGCACGCCCTGGTTGCGCACGTCGCGGAAGCCCATGTCGAGCAGCTTACGTGCGGCTTTGCGCACTAGCGGCGTGATGGAGTTCGCGTGATTGATGTGCGTGTGCATCGCCAGCGATACGCCGCGATCAACCGCTTTGGTCGCCAGGCGATCCAGCGTCTTCAAAACTTCATCCTGCAAAAAGTGCTGGGGCACCCCCATCAAACCTTTGCTCGCCAAACGAATATCGCGGATGTTCTCGATGTCTAAAAGTCCCGAGATGAACTTTTCGAGCGTGGCCGCCGGTAAATTGGCAATGTCCCCACCCGAAACGACCACGTCGCGCACCGACGGAGTTTTGCGCAGATAGGCCAGCATCGACTCGTGACGATCGCCCTGCGGCGTTTCGAACTTGCGCTTAGGCACCTGCGGAACGCTCTGCCCTACGAGATCCATGCGGGTACAGTGCCCGCAGTACTGCGGACAAGTGGAAAGCAGCTCCGCCAAAACTTTGGTGGGGTAGCGGTGGGTAAGCCCCTCAGAAACCCACATCTCATGCTCGTGTAATGAATCGCGAAGCGCCTTGGGATGGCTCGGCCATTCCGTTTCACGGTCGGAAAATGCCGGCACCATGTAACGGCGAATCGGGTCATGCTCGAGATCATTCTCGTTCATGGTGTTGATCATCTGTGGAGGAATGAGCATCGACATCGTCGAGCGCTCCGCTTGATCCTTCAAAATATCGAGCGCCAGCTTGTCGCTCATCTTGTTACCGAAGACGGCTTTGAGCTTATCCACCGACTGGATGAAGTTACGCTTCTGCCAGAGCGAGCTTTCCCACTCGTCTTTGGTCACGTTCTTGTAACCCGGTAAACGCGTCCAATCCGGCTCCACAAAATCGGGATTGTACTTGTACGGGTAGGGTTGAATTTTTACGGTTTGCGCACCGGTGTTGGCTTCGTTGTTCTTGTCCGTCTTCATAGGGTGCCGTTAAGCTACCTCACCGCCCTACGCTCCTCAACCCCGGCCGAGGCCAATAACTCTGGTATTTTCGGGGGCTTTCGGGGTAAAAGCCCGGTGAAACTCAAGTGACACCCGAAATGCCCATCGACCCCCAAAACCAGCTCCCGGCGGCCCTATCCGGGGTTCAAAACTGGCAAAAATCGCTCGGCCAAGCGCTGCGCACGGCCAGGGATCTGGTTCAATTCGGACTAATCAAATCCGAGGAAGCCGCTGCGTTGCAGCCCGTACTGGAAAAGTACCAGTTCCTGCTTCCGCGCTATTACGCCGGGCTCATCGACAAGGACGACCCGCGTTGCCCGATTCGCTTGCAGGCCTTGCCCCTGTTGGAGGAGCTGGCGGCATTCGGCAGCGGCGATCCCTTGGGCGATTTTAAACACCGTCCGGTAGACCGCATCACCCACCGCTATAAAAACCGGGCGTTGCTGCACCTGACGCCGAACTGCTCGATGTACTGCCGCTTCTGTTTTCGCAAAACGTTACTCAACGAATCGGCCGATACCTTTTTTGAGGGTGGCCTAGCCCCGGCCCTCGATTACCTGCGCCATCACGGCGAGATCGAAGAGGTCATTCTATCCGGCGGCGATCCGCTGATGGTGTCCGACGCGAACCTCGCGTGGACACTTAAACAGCTCGCGGCGATTCCCCATTTGCAACGCATCCGCATTCACTCCCGCGTACCGGTCACTTTCCCCGAACGGGTAACGGCGGAACTGATGAAAGCCTTCGCGGTGGAGAAGCCTGTCGTACTCGTTACGCATTTCAATCACCCGAAAGAGCTGACAGCGGAAGCGCTAGGCGCGTGCGACGCTCTGACGAACGCCGGCGTGCGCTTGTTGAACCAATCCGTCCTACTGAAAAACGTAAACGACGACGCCAGCACCTTGAAGACGTTGTGCGAGAAACTCTTCGCCCACGGCATCCAACCCTATTATCTACACCACCCCGACCAAGCCGCCGGCACGGCGCACTTCCAGCTAACGCACGAAGAGGGCAAACAAATTTACGAAACCTTCCGCAAGTCCACGTCAGGCTACCTAGTCCCCCGCTACGTAGTGGACGAAGGCGACGCCCACTACAAGAGCGACGTCTAAAAAGGGGTCAGACCCCTTCAAGAACAGATCTCCGCTGGCTTCGCTCACCGGTCTCTTTTTCTCCTTGTCCGCTTTGTTGGTAAAGGGGTGGTCTGGAGGCTATCCGTCTTCAACTTAGATTCGGCAGTCCGAGCTATCACGCTGGCCTGCGGCGGCTTCCTGAGGAAGGTGCCGAAAATTTGGTTTAGGTCGCTTTCGTTGAATGGTGGCCCAAAGGCGTCCTTTCGTTGTCACAAGCACGGCGAGTTGTTCCGGTGATCACCCAAGCGAACTCTCAAACTTGGATCAATAAGGCCGCCTCGCTGCCCCAACGCGAACTAGAACGCGAGGTATGTGCCGTGAACCCAAAGGCAATGCCCAGGGAGAAAATTAAGATCGTCTCAGGTGACCGGGCCGAGCTGAAAGTGGGAATCTCCCAACGCCTCGAAAACAAGTTACACCGTATCCGCGAGATCGTCGGCCCGGACAAACCTATGGAAGAAGCCCTCGAACATATGGCCGACTTCTATTTGAAACACAAAGACGCCGTCCTAAAAGCCGAGCGGGTAATCGCCAAGAAATCTCGCCGACCACTTTCCTCAGGAAGGCCAGTCGTCGGTAACTCTGTTTCCTCAAGAAAGCCAACGGCCGATGTACAGCACGAAGTTAATCTACGCGACCGAGGAAAGTGTCGCGCCTTGCTTCCGGATGGAACGATTTGCTCTTCCAGGGCCTGGGTGGAGCATCACCACATCAAACCGAAGAGCCAAGGTGGACCCAACCTACCCAGCAACCTCATCACCCTCTGCGCCGCGCACCACCGCCTGACACACCAGACTGGCCTAAACAACTTGCGCCTATGAGATAGACGGATGCTCGTCCGCACCACACTATTCGCGTCGGTGGCCGACTGGGATGGCCCCTGCTATCCCGGGCGAGCCAACCGGCTGAGGCTTTGATGATCTGTTACCGAAGTAGGTAATTCTTTGAGAGTTTTATCCACTCACCGCGGTGTATCGCGTAGACGAATAGCAGCTTAGTTAAAGGAATTTGGACCACAAATGTTTCTTCAGAGTATTGAGTGCCCAGGTGCACGTAATCGATTCGCTTTTTTAAATATTCGGGCATCATCCACGTTTTCTGCGCGGAACGATGCCGTTAATCACGCCCTCAATCTCGATGTTAATCGGATTGCTACCGGTGGGCTCTTCGTCGGCCATGTCGAGAGGGTCGCCGCCGCTGACCCCACTGTTTTCCTGCTGACGCCAGTCGCCCCCCACCACACCCTGCAGGCGCAGCTGGAAGTCGTGCTTGTTGGAGCAGTTGGCGATCGCCTCGTCGCGCGTGATGAAGCCGTCGCGGAAAAGTTTCATCAGCGACTGATCGAAAGTTTGCATGCCGTACGCTTCACCCTCGTCGATAACTTGGGCGAGGTTGGCCGTTCGGGCCGGATCGGCAATCATGTCTTTCACGCGCTGGTTGCACACGAGAACCTCTACCGCCGGCACGCGCCCGCGATTGTCTTTGCGGCGAATCAACCGCTGGCTCACTACACCCACCAGCACCGAAGCCAACTGCGCGCGGAATGCGTTGTGCATCCCGCCGCTCACGCTGCCGAGGATACGGTTGATGGTTTCCGAAGCGTCCACCGTGTGCAACGTCGATACCACGAGGTGCCCCGTTTCGGCGGCGTTGAGCGCCATCGAAATCGTCTCTTCATCGCGCATCTCACCGACGAGAATCACGTCGGGGTCTTGGCGAAGCGCGTACTTCAGCGCCCGCGCAAAACCGTTCGTGTCCATCCCCACTTCCCGCTGGGTCACGATGGCTTTACGGTCTTTCAGAATAAATTCAATCGGGTCCTCGATCGTCACGATGTGGCACGACCGGGTCCGCGAGATGTAGTCGATCATCGACGCCAACGTGGTCGATTTACCACTGCCGGTGGCGCCGGTGACTAGCACCAGGCCACGCGTTGCCTGAGCGAAAGTCTCTACGATGGGGGGCAAAGAAAGCTCACCGATCGCGCGGATCTGGTCAGGAATGTAGCGGCACACCAGCCGAGGCTTGCTGCGCTGACGGCACACATTGATACGAAAACGGCCGCCCGACGCCACTTCGTAAGAGAGGTCGATCTCTTCACCCTCTTCATAACGGTCATACTGACGCGGAGTCATCAGCACCTGAATGAAGTCGTGAATCATCTCGTGCGTGAGCCGCGCCATCGGCTCATTTTGGTTGTCCGCCAAATAAAAAAGCTGGCCGTTCACCCGAATGATCGGGGGAAGGCCAGCCTTCAGATGCAAATCAGAGGCGTGCTTTTCACTCGCCTTTTTTAACACCTGCTCGAACTGGAGCAGGGCGGTTTGCCTTTTCTCGGACATTAGAAGCGTCCCCGACTTTTTGGGCGGCGGAGGCCGAAAGCAGAGGTACCTCTTTATCCGCTTCCGGATCATCTTTGATCTCGGTCACGGTCGGTAATCCGCCAGCCAGTCCCACCTTGGCCATAATGGCCTTACGGATCTTGTCGGTAATTTGGGGATTTTCCTTGAGGAAAAGACGAGTGTTATCACGGCCCTGTCCAAGTTTTTCACCCTCGAACGCGAACCACGAGCCACTCTTCTCCACCACGTTGTACTGGGCGCCCAGGTCAATCAGGTCGCCTTCCACCGAGATGCCCTCGCCGTACAGGATGTCGAACTCCACCTGCTTGAACGGAGGCGCCATCTTGTTCTTCACAATCTTCACGCGGGTACGGCTGCCGTACACGTCGTCGCCATTCTTCAGGGCCGAGACGCGCCGGATGTCCAAGCGCATGGAAGCGTAGAACTTCAAGGCGTTACCGCCGGTCGTGGTCTCGGGATTCCCGAACATCACGCCGATCTTCATACGCAGCTGGTTGATGAAGATGAGCGACGTACGCGACTTGCTAACGCAGCCAGTCAACTTGCGTAGCGCCTGCGACATCAAACGGGCTTGAAGGCCCATGTGGGAATCGCCCATCTCGCCTTCGAGCTCCGCCCGCGGCACGAGCGCCGCCACCGAGTCGACGACCACGACATCCACGCCGCCGGAGCGAACGAGGATTTCGGCAATCTCCAAAGCCTGCTCGCCCGTGTCGGGCTGCGAGATAAGAAGCTCTTCTACGTTCACGCCCAACTTTTTGGCGTAAGACGTGTCCAAGGCGTGCTCCGCATCGATGAAGGCACAGATGCCGCCTTCACGCTGCGCTTGCGCAATCGTGTAGAGCGCCACGGTCGTTTTACCGGAAGATTCCGGCCCGTAGATCTCCGTAATACGGCCACGCGGTAAACCGCCGATACCCGTCGCCAGGTCGAGCGACAACGAACCCGTAGCGATAGAGCCCTGGTCCAGGTTCAGCCGCTTGCCGTCACCCAACTTCATGATCGAGCCTTTGCCGAACTGCTTCTCGATCGACAGCAACGCCATGCCTACTGCTTTGGCCCGATTCTCAGTACCTTCAATACCACTTCCGGTGGGACGATTACTTTCCATATACTTAGCTCTCCTTTATAAACTCGCCTTCAAAACGAATCTCATCCATATATTGCCGTAAATTCCGGCGATCACGTCATCGAGCATGACGCCGAGACCACCTTTTAATTTCACGTCGGCCCAGTCGGCCGGCGTCGGCTTCATCACATCCAAAAACCTAAAAATAAAAAACCCCATGGCCAACCCATAAGGGGTCAGCGGGAGCGCGTACATCGTGATCGACATTCCCACGATCTCATCGATGACTACCCGCGAAGAGTCCGGTTGGTTCAGCATCTTCGACGTTTTGCCCCCCGACCAGATCCCCAGTCCAAAGAGCGCCAGCAGAAGCGCCGTCTGCAGCGGCAAGCCGATATCACGCGTGCCCCACAGCATGGCCACGGCCAAAAGACTCCCCCACGTTCCTGACGCGAAGGGAAAAAATCCGATGAAGAACCCGCTCGACAACACGAGCGCAATTAACTTCACGGCCCTCTCTTTGGCTTCCTTCATGCTTGGAGTAAATTACGAGGCCGTGCCCGCCCCGGCAAGCAACTAAAGAGAGCGCCAGCAAGGCTTGGCAGCATTTTCTGGGCGGTAGTCACGCAAAAAAAAAGGGCCGGCGATTTCTAGCCAGCCCCTTACCCGAAAGCCAATGTGACTGCGCGTTACGAGCCCGAAAGCTTTCTCCGGTACACGGTCATGAAGCGAACGAACTGCTCTTTTAGTTTTTTCTGAATCGTTCCGGAGAACGAAGACGACTTCTTCGACTCGTAGTGAATGTAATCGTGCACGAGAATGCCGCCCTGATAGGGGATCAAGCGCGTTTTCTGGACCATCTCTTTCATGTCTTCACCGTAGTTGGAAAGAGTGTGCGTAAGCACCCCTTCGCTCACGGCATCGGCGGCGCGCTGATAAACCTGTTTTCCTTCCGGATAAATGTGCTGACTAAAGATCAGGTGGGTTATCAAAATGTCCATCCAGTAGGTCCACTCTGTGCGTTCCGCGTTTGCCGACAGGGTCTTTGCGTCTTTGATCTCGCTAAACATCGCCGGATACTCTTTGTGATTGGTGACGAGATCGACGTAGAGATCCGAAGATGTCTTGGGGAAGAAAGCGCGAATCACGAAAGTCGCCTTGGTGTCCGTGGCGGCCAACTCCTGAACTTTAATCTTTCCGGCCATGACGTCTTTAAAAACGGCGGCGTCCTCGAAACCGGGAACGACGTCGGCCATGGCGGAAACGGAAAACAGGACTAGGGCCAAAAGAAAATGCATGAAGCCTCCGATGAGTTTATTACCCCATCAGAATCGGCGATTCGGGAGCAAAACATTAAAGGCGACGGGGAATAGCGTTAACGGGGGCTATGACAGTTTTTTGGCGCCGGTGGTAAACTGGCCCCCATGAAACCACGGTTACTATGCTTCCTCCTCGTTTCGTCGGGCCTCGCGTTTGCCGACGCCAACCGCGAACCGGCCTTCGTATATCCAGGGGTCAAGAAACCCTCGGCCGCGTCATTCGTCGACGAAGGCATGCGCCGTTACGCCACCGGCGACTGCACGGGTGCGCAGAGCACGTTGGAAGCGGCGAAGCTGCTCGAGCCGGAGAAGGTCACCGCCTGGACCAACACCCTGCTCTACCATTCGCTGATGAGCTGCGGACAATACGAAAAGGCGCAAACCATTGCGGAAGAGATCGTGCGCACCACTCCGCAGGAGTCGTTACCGTATCTTCAGGTGGGCATTGCGGAGCTGTGGAACAAAAAACCAAAGCCCGCGCTCGAGAATTTCAAGCGCGCCCTCGAGTTTGATTCACACTCCCCCCGCACGCACTTTTACAAAGCGCTCGCGCACCAGGCATTGAGTGACGAGAAAGCGCGCGACAAAGAGTTCGACGAGGCGACCAAAGAGTACCGTCGCATTCTCGTGCGCAATCCGAAAGACTTCACCGCCAACTACGAGCTGGCCTCGTTGTTTCTTTACAGCGCCCGCGAGATTCCCGAGGCGGCCAAACTTGCCGCGGCGGCGCGCGAAAGCCTGACCGGCGGTGAAGCGACCGCCCCCGACGACCTGTCGGATGAGAAAAAATGGATGACCCAGTTCCACCTGCCGCTGCTCGAGGGCATTTTGTACGTGCGGCTCGGCGACGCGAAGAGTGCGCTGGAGAAGCTGAAAGACGCTCTGGTGAAATCGCCGTCGGGCGCCCGCGCCGACGTAGCGGAGCTGTACTTTTATCTCGGTAAAACGTTGCACTCACTGGAAGACCAGGAGAAGGCCAAGCAGGCCTACGCCAAAAGCGTGGAGCTAGACCCCACCGGCCCTTTCGCCGTCGAGGCCAAACGGCTAGTCGCGATCGCTCCGCGTAAAACCGCCGGCAGCAAGGGTCGGGACTAGGCTGGCGCGTCGCGCCAGCAAATAAGTCATATCCTGCTTTAAAATAGGTCCTTCACTCTCTTCCCAAAACCCTCACTCATTCCGAGAAGGAGCTCCCGGTGAAAAAGTCCCTCGTTTTACTATTACCTGTTTCGATCGCTTTTCTGGCCGGATGCGGTAGTGATTCGGCTACCGTGCCCAAAGTTTCCGAGCAGCTGAGTTCAGCGGCTACTTTCCTAAGCAATGCCCTCCCTAAATTCGGCAATTCGGTAGGGGCGCGCGAATCGGCATCCGATCGGTCTATCAACTTCATTACTCCAGCCGTGTGGTCGAGCACTTCAGCCGGCGACAAAACCAATCCTCCGGGCGGCGTGGTAAGTGATGCGTCCGGCGAACCACAGTACGGTGGCGCCACGATGCCCACTTTAGTCAATTATCGCGACTTCATGAAAATGTCGCTCGACCCCGACTTCAAACGCAAAGGGGACGACGGAACGAATCGCCCTACCGTATTCGGACGTTTCGACAGCATGGTGAAGATTATTGGCTACATGAACGAAGCGGGTATCACGGTCGATGCCAGCGGCATGCCCGCGGTGGGAAGCTACAATGTTCCGCTTACCTTAGATGGCAACAGCTTTCGGATCGTAGCCGTGATTGCCTCGACCAGTGTCTCCACCTATTACGATCGCACGATCGACATGTACGCCTTTGTCGACAGCAACGGAAACCAGGTACTGGACGACGGAGAAACGCTGGCGTTCCGCAATCTGATGTGGATGCGCAGCAACACGTCGTCTCTCAACTTCATGATGGTCGAACTAGGAGATCGCAACAGCGACACCACGCCCGATACCGTAGGGGTAAACGTCATTCGCTGGAACATCTCGACCGGTAACTTTCAGTTTGAGTACATCTCCAATCCCGACGACGCGATCTCCAATGGCAATATGGAAATATTCCGTGCCCAAGTGGCCGCTACAGGAGATCAGGCCTACCTCTACGGATTTACCGGGAAAGCCAATCCGGCGCACGGCGGTGGCGATTTTCTTCAATACGCCCTGTATTCGCCAACGACCTCTTCGGCCGAAGGCACGGTAAGCCTGCGTGAAGTGCGCCCCGACACAAATGTCTGGCTGGGCAATGTTTGCTCCACCTTCACCACGGGGGTGGCCAGCGCGGGTGACACCGCGGGCGAGGCCGAACCTGCCAGCGGCGGTACCTGCGCCGGACAAGCCGCCGCTTCGATCAACACCAAAGCCGGGATCATGGGTTTTGCGAACACCGTTCGGGGCTACACCACCTGGATAGCTTCGGCCGATGCTAAGGGGTTTCCCGCCACCGCCAACGCTAACTGGTCCAGCGAAAGCGCCCGTGCGGCGTGGCTGTCCGCCGGGCAGTCGGTGTCGGTCAGCTTCAGTGATCGCACAGGGTTTATCAGCGATTGGGATGCAACCCCCTGATCCGCCTTCAGTACATGGAGCCACCTGGCCCGGGGAGACTCTCTCCGGGCCTTTTTTTCGTTAGCGATGCCGCTCGAAAATCAAAATCTTGAGGTAGTCACCCTCTTTGAAGCCCACCGGATGGTCGTCTTCGGGCTGCAGCGACTTGAGCAGCTTGTACTCTTGCCCCAGCGTGGTACCGACCGTCTTTTCGAACTCGTAGCGGGCAATGCGCGACGTGCAGCAAGCGCCCACGATGAGCCCACCGGGTTTCACGTGCTTCTTGGCCCCTTGGTAGAGCTTTTGGTAAGTCTTGAGCGCTAAGGGCACTTGGGTGGTGGCGGCCGCCATATTGGGCGGGTCCACGATGACCAGATCGAACATCTCCCGATCGTCCAGCTTGGGTAGCCACTTGAAGATATCTTCGGCAATCCACTTGTGCTTTTTGACGTCTTTCACGTGGTGCTTTTTTGCGAACTCTAGCGCGGGCTTGGCCACGTCGACTTCCCAAACCTCTTTAGCCCCCGCCGCTTCGGCGCAGGCGCCTAGGCTTGCGGTATAGGCGTACAGATTCAGCACGCGTTTCCCGTTCAGCTTTTGCGTGGCCACCCATTTTCGCAGGCCGCGCAGGTCGAGAAAGGTGCCGCTTTTTTGACCGGCCTTCAGGTCGGCCGCGAACTCCATCTGCCCTTCGCGGAACTTTTCCAATCCCTCGACGTGACCACGCAAGACGCGAACCTTCGCGGTTTCCGCCGTATCTTCGGCGGCTACGCGCTTGGCGGGCTGCTTCCACACGATGTTCTTCATGCCGAGCTCATCGGCCACGAGATTGACGACGTAGCGGCCGAGCGTATCGACCGAAGAAACGTAAGTCTGCAGCACCAGCGTGTCGTTGTAGGCTTCCACCACGATGCCGGGCAGCCCGTCGTTCTCCCCGTGGATCACGCGCCAGGCGGAGGTGTACTTACGAAGGTTTTCCCGTTTCTTGATCGCTTTGGTGACTTGCTTGCGGAACCATTTGGTATCGGGAGGCTCATCGCCTAACCGAAAGACGCGGACTGAAACGACGCCGCTTGTCTGGTAGATGCCGAATCCGAGGGATTTGTTGTCTTGATCGAAGAGGTGGACGAGTTGTCCGTCAGAGAATATTGAAGCGGCCTGGCTCAAACTGCTGCGAAAAATCCAAGGGTGCCCCGACTTCGTCGACCAGGCCGCTTCTTTTTTAAGTTGATAACGGCGGGGAACTAGCCGTGTCCCCACCGTATTCATGACTTAAAACATGTAGTGCAAGCTGGCGCCACCAATGCCGCTGACGCTGGTCAGCTGGAATTGGAACGTCGGAGTGACGTGGAAAATCGGGCCCATGTCGAAGGACAGCTTCAAGTTGCTGACGTGTCCGCCGAGGCTGAAGTGCATGCCCAAAACCGGGAAGATGTCCGCGTAGAAGCTGGTGCCCGCTGCGCCGGCGCTAACCGTTCCGAGCTGGAAGCCCAAGCCGGTGTGGAAACCGTTGGCCGCGTTGCCGTGCAAGGTGTACTTCAAGATCGCGCCGCCGCCGAACGTGAACGGCGAAGACGACTGAATTCCAAAATAAGGCTGAAGGGCAACGAGGTCGCTAAACTCCAGCATGACGCTGGCCGTGTGCGCCGTGCCGCTAACGAGTCCGCCGCCGAACGTCGCAAAGCCCAGGCCCCACTTCATCGAGTGGCCGCCATCCGAGTAGCTCGGCGCTACCGTGGTACGGGTAGTGGTCGTCGTGGTGTTTTTTTTCTCAGCCGCGAATACCGTTGATGCCAATACTAAAGAGACCAAAATTAGTTTTTTCATAAGGACGCACTTTGGGAGCATTGGTTTTGACTGTCAACGAACTTTCTCTCAATCCCCGATTCGCAACGCGTTGAATTTAGCGACGAACTATGCGTCCCGGAAACGTGGGTTTGGAATGTCCCATGTACCGGTTTCGCAAGCGGCTAATCTCCGCGATGCGCTTCTCCGCCACGCGATCCGCGCAGCGATACTCCGGTAAATTTTCTTTCGCCGAAACGGTGAAGATCGTTTTCATCGCGTAGTAGATGTTGCGGATCATGCGGTTCGCGCGGGTCTCATCGTAACCTTCGAACTCGATCGACACGTTCATCAGCCCACCCGCGTTGATAGCGTAGTCGGGGGCGTAGAGAATGCCTCGCTTGAAGAGGTCGTCGCCACACTCGGGGGTAGCGAGCTGATTGTTCGCGCTGCCCGCCACGATCTTGCACTTGAGCCGCGGAATCGTTTTCTCGTTCAGCACGGCGCCAAGCGCGGACGGACAAAATATCTGCGCATCAGTGTCGTAAATCTCGTCCGTCGAAACTACCGTGACGTTGGGGCGAGAAGAAAGCTCGTCCAACCGCGAGCGATCGATGTCGGTCACGTACACCCGCATCCCCTGCCCCAGAAAAAGCTCGACCAAGTGACGGCCCACGTTGCCAGCCCCCTGAACGGCCACGCCCAAACCCGCGAGGTCGCTCTTGCCTAACTTGGCCTCGACGGAGGCGCGTACCCCTTCGAGCACCCCCTTAGCCGTCCACGGCGACGGGTCCCCACTTCCCCCGTGGGTTTCGGCCACGCCCACCACGTTGCCCGTTTCCATGAAGATGTACTCCATGTCGTTCACGTCGGTACCTACGTCTTCCGCCGTGATGTAGCGGCCGTTGAGCGACTCCACGAAGGTGCCGTAAGCGCGAAACAACGCCTCGGTCTTGTCCGTTTTGGGATTGGCGATGATGACGGCCTTGCCGCCGCCTAGATTGAGCCCCGCGACCGCGGCTTTGTAGGTCATGCCGCGGGAAAGGCGCAGCGCATCTTCCAGCGCCTGGTCGACACTTTCGTAGTTCCACATGCGGCAACCACCCAGAGCCGGGCCCAGCTGAGTGTTGTGAATGGCGATGAGGCATTTAAGCCCCGAGCCTTTATCGTGGCACATTACGACTTCTTCGTGGTCTTGGCTGAAGATCGTGTCGAACGACTTGGACATGGGCACTCCTTATATAGGGGGCCGAATCTAGCAAGCCGTTGCCCCGCCCGGCAATCGCCAGCTATAAAGGGGGTCCATGTCGGAAAAGACCATCGACCAGAAGAGTGAAAAGGCCGGAGAGTTCCCTTACACGCGAGGTATCCACGCCTCGATGTACCAGCAAAAGGTGTGGACGATGCGGCAGTACGCCGGGTTTGGCGACGCCAAGGCATCGAACGCCCGCTACCGGTACCTGCTTGGGCAGGGCATTTCGGGGCTTTCCATCGCCTTCGATCTGCCAACGCAGATGGGTTACGACTCGGACCATCCGCTAGCTAACGGCGAGGTCGGCCGCGTCGGGGTGGCCATCAGCTCGCTCGACGACATGAATACCGTGCTCGACCAGCTGCCGCTCGACGTGGTTAGCACCTCGATGACCATCAATTCCACCGCCGCCATTCTGCTCTCCTTATATGTAGCGGTGGCGGACCAACGCGGTGTCGACCGCAAGAAATTGCGTGGCACGATTCAAAATGACGTGCTGAAAGAGTACATCGCGCGCGGCACCTACATCTTCCCGCCGGCGCCGTCGCTGAAGGTGACGGCCGATCTCTTCGAGTTTTGCAAAAACGAAGTGCCGGAGTGGAACACGATTTCCATCTCGGGTTACCACATCCGCGAAGCCGGCTCGACGGCCGTGCAAGAGATTGCGTTCACGCTGGCCGATGGACTGACTTACGTGGAGGCCGCCCTGAAAAAGGGGCTGGCCATCGATGACTTCGCGCCGCGCTTGTCGTTCTTTTTCAACGTGCACAACGATTTCCTCGAAGAGGTGGCCAAGTTCCGCGCGGCCCGCCGCTTGTGGGCGAAGCTGATCAAGGAGCGTTACGCTCCGAAAAGCACGAAGTCGCTCCTGCTGCGCTTTCATGCGCAGACCGCGGGCAGCACGCTAATCTCCGCGCAGGTCGACACCAACGTGGTGCGCGTGTCGATGCAGTGTTTGGCGGCGGTACTCGGCGGCGCGCAGTCCATTCACACCAACTCGCGCGACGAGGCGCTGGGGCTTCCTACCGAGGATGCGGCCACCCTCGCACTACGTACGCAGCAGGTGATCGCTTATGAAAGCGGCGTAAAGAACACCGTGGACCCCTTTGGCGGCAGCTTTGCGATCGAGGGCATGACGGACAAGCTCGAAGCGGAAGCTCTGGCGATGATCCAAAACATAGAAAAGCGCGGCGGCGTGGTGAAGTGCATTGAAGAAGGGTACCTGCAGGGAGAGATCCAGCGGGCCGCCTACGAGTACCAGAAAGAGATTGAAGAGAAGAAACGCATCGTCGTGGGCCAGAATGAATTCGTGTCGGCGAGCGCCCCCGTGCCGGTGCTCAAGATCGACTCCAAGGTAGAGGGCGAACAGATCGCGCGACTGAAAGCTTTCCGCGACAAGCGCGACGGCGCCAAAGCCGTGGCGCTTCGCAAAGCCTTGGAGATTGGCGCCAAAGACGGCGTCAACGTAGTGCCGCTCATCTTGAGCTGCGTAAAGGGGCACGTCACGCTGGGCGAAATCTCCGACACGCTGGTTGGGGTGTACGGCCGTTACCGGCCGTAGTCCGCACTGTCATTGCGAGGCCCGGAAGGGCCGAAACAATCCCGTACAAAAAAGGAGGGACTCCTTTTTTGTTAGTTCCGATGGATGAAGTGAGGCCGCACCTTTTGCCATGACAGAGGCCCCCCATTCCCCACTGGATTCCGCCCCCCAAAGTAGGGTAAAACCCGCGCCTACCACGGAGATCCCATGATCAAAGCAGTGACGTTTTTCGGCACCCTTTTCGCCACGGTGGCCTTCTCGGCTGAGCCGCTGGCCAGCTTTAAGTTCGAGCTATCGTGCGCTCGCTACGGGGAGCCCCACACGATCATGATCCACAGCAACATCGAGTTCGATGGTAAGGCCGGCACCTGCACGTCCGAGAAAGGGCGCTACATCTCTTATAAAGAGAACTACGACCTCGACTTCAAATGCGTGAAGCCCGTCGCCCATACGAGCGGCGCCCGCAACCCCATCTTCACCTGGGTGTTCACCGCTACCGGCGCAAACGATCAAGGCACGAAGCTGGTCGTGCTCTTGAATCACGAAACGCAAACGGGCAGCGGCTTTGCCGTGAGCGAAAACGGCCTTGCGCTGCCGGTTAATTGCAAAAAGTGGTAAGCCCCCTTTCCCCGGCCCGAGGCCATGCCCCGGACCGGTGGTAGAGAATTCCTTTCAACGGCAGGTTACGATTCGGCAGCGGCCATGATGGGCTTCGCACGCCCGTAGCGCGGCCTTCTCCGCCTCTTTCAACGTTTGGCCGAAGCCAACGTGGGGCTGCAGAATGTGTTCCTCGAAGCCTTGGTCAGCCGCACGGCACTCGATGAGCCGGCCACCTCCGCCTCCACCCGCGCCATTCAGCTCTTGTCGCAGCTCGCGCAGCAAGGCGCGCGTGTCAGCAATGGAGTGCTCCAACGTCACCGGCATTTGGTTGACCTCTAGAATGTGATCGTTCAAACGTTGGAAGTCGCGATTCAGGCCCTGCAAATTGTTTTGCACCCGGCGCAACGGCTCACCTTGCTTGAGTGGCCTTACCACCCCTTGCCTCACCTCGCGTTCGAGTTGCCCCGCGGCGAAGCTGATGTCACCGAACTTGATCGCCCGATTCAGATTCCCATTGTAGGAGGCTTTCTGTGCCACCTCACCGGCCTCTACGGAAACTCTATCGAGACTCTTGGCCAGCTGCTGCGCGGTTTTTTGCGGCACACCGTAGGTCAGCATGGGAACCAGCGATAGGAAGATAGCGACTTTTCGTTTCATGTTTTCCCCTTATGAGTGGAGCGATCTTCGGGGTGACCCACACCCCTTACCCCAAGCCATTACACGGATGGTGCCAAGGAATTTGAGCCTAGCGGGTGGTGCGATCGGGGATCTGGGGACGGAACGATACCGGCGGAATGGCCCCGGTTAACGCCCCTTGGCCTGAAGGTATTGCTTTAGCAGTGGCAGCTCTTCCTGCAGCAAACTTTGCAACGCCATGCGCGGTGAAAAGGCGTAGCGCGTGATCTTGCGACCCAGGCCGTCTACGCCGAGCGCCTGCACGCCGAAAAGGTTGGCGTGAAAGGCTTCGGGAGAACCGGGCGGATACCAGCGAATCTCCACCGGCTCGTTGGCGTAAGCTCGCTCCAGTGCGGGATCGCGAGGGCCGAAGTAGGCAAGACGTAGCTTGCCCGTACCGCCGGCGGGAATGTCACGGAACATTTCGGCAGGAAACCGTTCGCGCGGATGGCCGCCAATGTACTGCATCCCCTGCTCGTACCGTTGCACGATGGGAGAACTGAAGGACTGAGGAGGCGGTGAAGCCTGCAGCTGGGCCGGAGCCCGTGGCGCGAATGCTGACGGTGCGGTTGCCAACGGCGCGGCGGAGGCCAGCACCGGGCTCGGCGAAGGCACCAACAGCTCGGGCGCGAACTGGCGGCGGTAGCTCGCCGAAACGTTCAAGCTTGGGTCGTTCAGTTTCAAATTCACGAACGAAACCGGCGCGCGCGACGAGGTCGGCGCGGTGTACCCCATCGAAGCAATCCGCGGAGCCGCGGCACCAAACACGGGGGCCGGAGCCGTGGTAGCCGGACCAAACGAAGCAAAGTTGCCGTTGAGATTTTGATTGGGCCCCACCCAATCCACCGAACCGTTCTGTCCTAAACGGTATCCGGTTGCGTTGGGGGGAACGCGTTGGCCGTTGATCGCGACCGTATTGCGGTTGAGCGGTACGTGATCTAGCCACTGTCCCTGCACGAGATATTTCACGCCCGACGGCGGAAAGCCCGGAACGAGATCGTTGCTGCCGTTGGCGGGCAAAGGCGTTTGGGCAAGCGCGGCTGGAGCGCCGGTTTCCGTTTGGGCGATAGACAAAGGTTGCGGCGATCCCACGGGCGGTGACACAGGACCATTCTTGATCTGCGCGAGCATCTGTTTGGCCCACGCGATCCCCATCGCGTCGAAGGAGACGCGGAAGGAGCTACCTTTAGCCACGCCCGTCGGCGCGCTGGAGCCCGAGATCGATCCCACGAGGCGCCCTAGCGCATCGAAGATGCCTCCGCCAGAGTCACCGCCTACTATGGCCTCACCTTGGGGAGTGAAAATCTCGTACCCCATCTGCCCCTGCCAGGACAGCCCGCCCAACAGAGTTTCCTTTCCGTCGAATCCCCCCTGCAACCGCCGGCCCCCACCGGGATTGGTGACGGTTTGCCCGATGACCTCGCCCGCTTCGTTCAAGATAGGATCGCTGAGCGGTTCGGTACGCTTTTGAAAATTCAGGACGTCACTGGCAACGATCGCACCATCGCTTCCAATTTCCCCCAGCTCGACCGGCTTCATGAAGGCGACGGTGTAGCAGGGGCGGTGATGGCGATCAGCGCAGAATCACCCGGTTTGGCATCACCGGCCACCGAAGTCAAGGCGGCCAGATTGGTCGAACGGGTGTAGATCTGCACACGCTCTTTGGCGAACGAAATAGAGGGGCCGCTAACCTGCGGCAGCGTGAACTTACGCTGGCTCTCGGGCGCCAGAAGATAGGCGGCCACGCAGTGGGCGGCGGTAAAGATGGCGACCCGGCACAAGCCGGGGGAAATCTCCGTGTTTTCGATCGGGGTGCCCTGACAGGCGGACGACGTATTGCCGACCATCGCCCCGATATCGAGGCTACCGTTCGTAGGGGGCAGCCCTTTGAAGAAAGCGCGGCGCTCCTGCTCCTCGGCCGCGCCGCCGCCCGTGGCGTGTGACTCGGCCCGTGCCGAATGGGCCACGGTAGCCAAAAGAACGAACATCCCCAATACTGCCCGGCGTGAAAACATGGAACCCCCGCTACTTGTTAATACAAGGCGCGGACCAAGTTTTGAGCCTAGACCACGGGCGGAATACGCCGGGGTTATAACCAGTAACGGGAGGAGTTTACTCCCACTCGTAGAATACGGGGATGGGTTCGGCGTAGCCGGCAAAGCCATCCTTTTGGACGTCTTTGCCCGACAGCTTGCCGTTGATGTTGAGAGGCCGCATGCCGTCGTCGCAGTGGTACAGCATCATCCGCTTACGCGTTTCCGCCGACAGCGTGCAGAGCTCGTCGTAGTGGACATGAACGCCGCCGGGGAAAGACTGGCAGTCGTTGAAAATCGTTTGGCAGTTCTTGCCGAACTTGTTGATCGCCTCGGGATCGAAGCGAGTATCGCCGCTCACCATCACGCGGCCATCCAAGATTAGTCCAGCGCTGAAAAAGTTTTCTTTGAGGTTGGTCGCGGTGTCGGGAATGTGCGGACTGACGTACATCAGGAAGTGGATCTTATCGCGCCCTTCCCCCACTTCGAATTCCCAAGCCTGGCGTCCCATCTTTTTCTCGACCGAAACCATGGGCTGCAAATCAAAAAAATGCGAAAGGCTCATGCGGCCCTTGGGTCCGCCGAGATCGACCTCTTCGGAGTGGGCCATGCCGCCGCGGAGAGTTTGTCCCCACAGCTCGGTGGCGTACTCGCCGGGAATGTAAAGTTTGGCGCGTGTTTCACCGCTCCGGCGCATCTCTTCCATGCGCTTGAAAATTTCGCCGTTGCCCTTGGGCGGAAGTTCGAACCCTTCGGCCAGCGCTTTCGCTAGCGGCGCTTCGTAACGACGGCGCAGCCCGAGCTCTTCGAGCGAGCCCGAATGGTCGGCGTGGCTGTGGGTTACGATCACGTTCTGCACGTCGTGCATGCTCATGCCGAATTCGGCGAGCTTGATGGGCAGCTTCGTTCCCAAGTCGAGAAACACGACCGTGTGCCCTTTGACGATAACGAGGTTCGACTGGAATTGGTTCGTGGCAAAGGCGGAGCCGCAGCCCCAGAACCCAAGGCGTAGCACGCCCGGTTTTCCCACCAACGTGAGTGCCTTGTCCCACTTCCAGGTTCCCAGGCCGGGAGCCCGCAGGTGCGGACGGTACTCACCAAGATCGAGTGAAAGCCTTTTCATCCAGAAATGTTATCGGCTTTTTCGCCTTCTAGCTTGAGCTTGGTTTCCCGCGGCGCATGGCCTTCAACTTCTTCACGCCACCGGTCAGGGCGAGGTACAAACCGCCGAAGACCGCCAAGGTGCCCCCCCCGATGGCCCAGGGGCGAGCCAATGGCTCGAAGTACGGTGCCACCACCAGCGCCGCGCCGGCCGCTAGTAACGCGGAGCCGAGCCGCTTGAAGATGGGGGCTTGCGGAAGCGACATGCCGAGCCGCTTCTGAATCACGCGCCGAAGAAACCCGTACTCGAAGTACGCCGCCAGGCTACCGCTCAGGGCGAGAAGAACCGCCCCCTGGGCGGGCTCAAGTCCGTAGCGCGGGGCGAAGTAGAAAATGGACATTACGCCCAAGACCGCGCTGAAGCACAGCCGGTAAAACGCAAAGGCGGCCGGCCGCTTCGTTTCGCCAATCGCCCAGAACACCGACGCCAGCAGCCGACTTTCCGACGTGGCGAGCAGCCCTAAGCTGGAAGCGCCAAGGATCGCCCACACCAGCTGCGTATCCCGCGCGGTGAACTGCCCCGTTTGAAACAGCGTCGCCACGATGTAGTTGCCCAACACCACCTGCGCCACCACCGACGGCACGATGAAGTAGAAGAGCCGTTCGCGACTTTGCAGTAAGCGTTCCTTTAATTTTGCGTGTCCCTCTTCCGACCCCGATTCACGCGACAGCTCCGGCAGCTCCGACGCGGTGATGGCCATGCCGAATAGCGAGAGGGGAAGCAGGGTCAGTGTCTGCGCGTAGGCAAAGCCCGACACAACCTGGGCGCCGAGGAAGCTCGATAGGATCTGGTCGACGTACGCGTTGAGCTGCGCGACTCCGCGCGAAAACACGGCGGGCATGAAGTTACGCGCCACTTCGCGATCCCCCGTCGAGGGTTGGTTGCCCCACGCGAGGCCGTGATTGAGCTTCAACGACAACGGCAGCTGCACCAGCCATTGCAGCACGCTACCGATCACGATTCCCCAGGCCGCGATCATCACCATCTCTTCCACCGGCGGATGAGCTTCGTTCCAGCTACGCCACATCAGTACCGCGATGATGGCGCCGTTCCACACGACCGGCGCGACGTACGAGAGAAAAAACTTTCGGTGGCTGTTCAAGATGCCTAAACACCAGGCCGACAGCACGAGAACGCCCGTGCCGGGAAAGATGATCCGCACGAGCTTCACGCAAAGATTGCGGGTTTCTCCGTCAAAGCCCGGAGCCAGAATGTCGACGAGAAACGGTGACGCCAAAATCCCCAGCAGCGCCAGCACGATCGTGACGAACAGCAGCCACGCGAGCGTGCGCGTGGCTACCTGCCGGGCGTGGTCGGTTTCGTTGCGGCCGAGCAGCCGCGAGTACACGGGAATGAACGACGCGGACAGCACCCCTTCCCCGAAGAGATTCTGCAGCAAATTAGGAATGCGAATGGCCGCGCGCAGGGCGCCGGCGGCATCGGTGTTTCCTAGGTAGTAGGCAAAAACGCGTTCACGCACGAGGCCGGCAATTCGGGATAATAAAATCCCCAAACCCACGGCGGCGGCGGCTCGGTTGCGGGACATCGGCGGTATCTCCTCTAACGCTACGCGCACCTTTTTTGCTGCGAATTCCGGGCAAAAAAGCTTATCCTAAAAGAAGACCAGCAAGTCTCAAGTGGTCGCCCCATTCTATCCTTTCCCCCGCATTTAGTTAAAGACCCGAAAATCCAATACTTTTATGCTCAGAGACACCAAGCCTGAAGCGCCTCTCTATTTCATTGTGCAACGTGGCCAGGGTCACCCCATGGCGTGGCGAGTTCGCCCGCGCGAAATCGCCCGGCTGGCGTCTTTCGTCGTCGGTATTTTGGGCGTCGGCGCGATGGGAGTGCTCTTCTTCTTCCGCGAGCTGGAGCAGAATCGGCAGCTGCGTGAATCGGTGCTGAAGTATCAGCTTCAGGCCGAGTTATACGACGGCAACGCTTCGTCGCGCGCCGTGGCGACTAAAGCCGACGCTACGGCCCCGGCAGAAAAGCCGGGCGACCGCAGCCAGGTAGTGCCCACGATGTCGATTGCCCCGCACACGACTCCGCAGTTTCGCCTCGTGGATTTCGATGCGGAACCCACCAAAGATGGCTGGGAACTTCTGCTGACGCTGGCCCCTACCGCGGGCGCGGTCGCCGAGGGTGAAGCGCTGGTGGTGCTCGAAACCGACGTGCCCCGTATCGGGTTGTCGACCCCGGGCACCGAAGGCCGCAAGCGCTTCGCGCTATATCCCGGCAATGTGCTCGTCGAGAAGATTGATGAGATTGGTATCGGTAAGGCCGAGAAGAAGAAGTTCAAATTCTCGCGCGCGCTGCAGATTCGCGCCCCGTTTCGCTTAGGCCGGCTGTACCGCCCGCTGGCGGCGCACTTTTACTTCTTCAACTCCGCAGGGCAGCTCGTCAGCCAGGAAAAGAAGACCATCGAGGTGGAAGAATAATGTGGAGCAAGGTAACCGTACCTACGATTTTCTCTGAAGGCTCCCGCCTCTCCGGCGATCTGGCATTCGAGGGCAGCGCCCAAATCTTCGGCTCGCTCGAAGGTAACATCGAGCACAAGTCTCCCGAAACGCTCCACATCGGCAAGACCGCCTGGATTCACGGCAATATCGTTTCGCACGGCCCGGTGATCGTGGAAGGCCGCGTGGAAGGTAACATCACCTCCACCAGCAAAGTTCGCGTACTCGGCTCCGCCGTCATCCGCGGCGACATAAGCGCCCCGCGCGTCGACGTACGCCCCGGCGCCCAAATGGAAACCCAATTCACGGTCGGCGACCTCCTGCACGCCAAAAAAGCCGCCTAAAGGTATCCGTTACCTCCGGTCCAGCTATGCTACGCAATCACTGGTTCCTCCTTCTTATCACCCTGGCGTTGCCCGCCGGCGCGGGGACGCCCAAAGAGTTTTCGCACGCCACGCTGGTGGATCGTACCGTGGTCATGCTCGATGAGAATGGCCAAGAAGGGCCCGCCCGGATCGGCGAGCTAGGCCGTACCCCGTTCGCCATGCTCGTCAGTGTGACCCCCAAGGGTAACCAGGTGGACCTGAGCTACTGCTCGGCCACGCACCTCAAAGGGGACTATCTGCTGACGGCCGCCCACTGCGTTCCGGCGTCGAGCGAAGCCACGCTCTGGGTGCTGTTCTACTCCAAGGAAGGCAAGCGACAGCTGTTCCCCATTCGCGACTTTTATTTTCGCGGCCAGGGTAACGAAGATATCGCGGTAGCGAAGCTGGGCGAAGATGCCGTGGCGGCGTGGGACGAAGCCAACTTCCGGTTTTCGCCCTTCGAGAAGCCGGCCGACTCTCCCGATGTGCCCGTTACCCTGTGGAGCTACACGCCGATTCGATTCTTCCCCGAGTACCAGCAGAAGTTTCCCGGAAAGGCCGGCATGGTGTTCCGTCCCAATCGCTGCGTGGCTTCCCAGGTGCTGCCCCGAATCGTGCTGCGGGAACGCAAATCCAAACGCGTGACGACCAAAATATCTTTCCACGAAGACATGAAGAGCAAAGACCACCTCTTCATCGACAAATGTCAGCACGCGATCCTCGAAGGCAACAGCGGCTCCCTCATCTCGCACGGAAAAAATTTCGATTACAAGCTGGGAGTTCTCGCCTTCACGCTAGGCGAGCACGCCTCTACCTGGCGGCAGCTGCACGAGGCGGGTTACACCAAAGACCCCACCAAAGAGCTCATCTACTACGGAGTAGATGGCAAGGGAGAGCTCATGACTTACGAGCAGGGCCTTTTCAGTCTGGGAGCCGGCACCCTCTTCGAAACGATCGAACGGCGAAACCCCGCCGCCCTGCCCCGCCCTTAGCCCTCGGCCTCGGCAATCCCTAACTGCTTCACCAGACGCCGTAGCGTGGACTCCGGCATGCCTAGCCGTCGCGCTGCTTCGCGCCGCGATCGGCTGCCTTTGAGGGCGGCTTCGATCTGCGGACGCATCACTTCCGTTTTGCGATCGCGCCAGTCGGTGCCCGGCGTTTCCTTGGCCTGGCCGAAGAATCTCACGTCGAGGTGCTCGGGCGTAATCACGGCGTCGTTGGCATCAACGCACAGACGCCGCACGCAGTTTTCGAGCTCCCGCACGTTGCGGGGCCACGAATAACGTTCAAAGTACTTCACCGTACGCGATAAGAACGATCGTTCTTCGCCGGTCTCTTTCATGTACTGCGCGCAAAAGTAGGCGACCAATGGCTCGATATCCTCGGGCCGTTCCCGTAGCGGCGGCACGTCGATCTTCAATACGTTGAGCCGTTCGTACAAGTCGGGCAGGAACTGCCCATTCTCCACCATCGCATCGAGCTCGGTCTTGGCGGCCGCCACCAGGCGGAACGTCAGCTTATACTCGCGGGTGCTGCCGACCGGCCGAACCGTCTTCTCCTGAATCACGCGAAGTAACTTCTGCTGCGCGCGTAGATCCAGTGTGTGAACCTCGTCGAGAAACACGGTGCCGTGCTTGGCGGCTTCGAACACGCCCACGTGATCCGTCTGCGCACCGGTGAAGGCCCCTTTCACGTAACCGAACAGGTCTGACTCCATCAGCTCGAGCTGGCCGTTGTAGGAGGCGCAGTTCACGGGAAAAAATTGCGCGGGGTCCTTCTTGTGAAGGGAACGGGCGACCCGCTCTTTACCGGTGCCGGTCTCGCCGAGGATCAAGACGTTTTCGGACTTTGCCGAGTAGCGCGCGACCTTGGCGGCAATCTCCGCCATCGCCTGCGATCGCCCCACCATGTTGAGCTGGGCGATGAGCGACTCGTGACCGGAGATCGAGCGTGCGAGCGAAACGGTCAGGTAGGTCTCTTCGTACTTGCGGCACCAGCCACCGACCGACGCCAAAAAGTCTTCCGCGTCCTCGCCTTTTTCGATGAAGCCGACCGCGCCGGCGCCCCACGACACCTTCAGCGCTTCGCGCGAGCTGTCTCCGGAGTGAATGAGAATGTAAGAGCGGGGGTGACTGCGCAAAATCTCGGTGGCCACCTGCGAGCCCTTGCGATCCCCGAGGTGGTAGTCGAGCAGGATTAGCGAGTAAGGCACGTCGGCCTGCTTGCACTTCTCTACCGCCTCCTGCCCCGAGCGCGCGGTCTCCACCACGTAGCCGTGCGAAGCGAGCAGCGATGTGGTCGCCGCGAGAATCAGCGGATCGTCGTCGGCCACGAGAAGGCGGTGGGTGAGCATGCGCGCTTCATAACACAGCGCTGCGCCAAAATGGCGCATATTTTTAATTACGGGAGCGGGGAGAGTTCATTAAACATAAAATAATCCATTACTTATACGTGCGCCGCGCCGTAATAAAGAGTGCGCCACGAATGGCGCGCCATCGGGGTTTTGGCGCGCCTTTCCCGCTCGTTTTCCGGGCGCGCGTCTTGCTCTACGGGCTGACTGGAGGTTTTTGTCATGCCTAAGATCGCTTACCAATCCCATCAACCGCCGCTCGAAGTCGATGCCGGCATCGCCCTATCGGACGCGCTCGAAGAGAACGGAGTTCGTATCTCGCTCGCGTGCCGCAGCGGGGCCTGCGGCACCTGTGTTTTCCGTATCTTAAGCCCGAAACAAGATAGCGGTGGATGGCCACTTCCTTCCGACGAAGAGGGCGAAACTTTGAAACTGATCCACGCCGATTCCGATCAGCGTCTGGCGTGTCAGTGGATCGTCCAATCCGATCTGGAGATCGAAATTCCAAATTGAAAAATGCGATGGCACACCGGTTGCAAAACCAGTCATCGTCAACACGCTGACGCTTCTCAGTTGAGAAAAAACGGTCAGAAATTTTTAGAGGAGATTATGAGAAACCGCTGTTCGAAAATTGGAATTCACGAGCCCGCCCCGTTCCTTAGTGCGAGCAAGTCGAAGTCGCTGCGCGCCGAAGTCGATGCGTACCTCGACAAAAAACACGCCGAATGGAACGCGAGCGTTCCGTTCGCGCAGCACTTCGAAGGTAGCGAAGTGCACAAGGCTTACTACCAGCGCCACCTGATCGAGACGGCCCTGCGCATTCGCATGCTCCGGGTCGTCGAGAGCAAAGCGCTTAGCGAAATCGCCAAAACGTCGCCGCGCGCCGCTCAGGTGTGGGCGAACTACGAGCGCGAAGAGATGCTCCACGACAAGCTGTTCATGGACGATCTCGAGCGTACCGGCATGAAGGTGCAAGACACCCTCGACGTGGAGCCGTTTCTGTCGACGAAGCTGCTCAGCGGCTTCTTCAGCTACCTGCTCGAGCACGAAGGGCCGCTCGGCGTGGTCATGTACTCGTACTTGGTCGAATACATCAACGTGAAGATCGATCCGGCCAAAATTGAAGGCATGAAGAAAACCTTGGGCGAAGACGCCATCAAGGGCCAGGTATCGCACTCGCACACCGACCACGTGGACGACCATCCAGGTGAAGTGTGGGAAGTAGTCCGCTTCCTCATCAAGGACGAACAGGACATTCCGGATCTGTTCCGTTACATCGACGAGCATCAGAAGATTCTCGCCATGTACTTCCAGGAAATCTATCAGGCGACCGTGCTCAACCGCACGTCCAACGCAGCCTAATTCGAAAACGTTAAAAACGACGACCCCAACAACCACGTCCCTAAGCGGGCGCACCGAGGTGGTGCGCCCGCCTGGTGGGGACCCAAGTTTAAGAGAGAGAACGAGACCATGTCCGCGCATAGAAATGAAGGCATCCTGATCTTGAGCCACCAGGGCTTCTCGTTCCTCGAAGATTTATTCGCCGTCGCCAAACGCCTCGGCATCGAAACGTACGTACTCTCCTCATTGCCCGCCCCAACGGCACGCCATCGTGCTGGTCACATCCGACGCCACACCCAGTGGTCACGCATTCGTCAGCTTCCCGAGCTGGCGAGCGCGGATGTGACCGGCGCCCTCGCCTCTCTGCAGCGCGAAGGCAAAAAAGTTTTAGCCTGTGTTTCCGTGTGGGAGGGGTACCGGTCTTTGATGGCCGAAGCGAACGCCAAACTCGGCGCCGAAGATTTGACCCCCGCGGCCGTCACCGGCCTCGTGGATAAGTTCCTGCTGCGTAAGCGCCTGAACGAAGCCGGCCTGTCACAGGTCCGCTGCGAGATCCTCACGAACAAGGTACTCAAAGCATTGCCGAAGGGCTACCGCGGGTTCGTGAAGCCGCGCCGGGGCCTGGGTTCTTTCGCCGCCTTTTCCTTCACGGGGCAAACGAGCGTGGCCATGTTGTCGCGTATCCGCCGCGAGATGAAGAGCGACTACGAGTACGCCAACATCTTTGGCTCGAAACCTGACTTCATCATCGAAGATTTTATCGGCGGGACAGAAGTCAGCTTCGAGGTGCTCGTGACCGCGGGCCAGCCGCACTTGGTCGCCATCCACGAAAAGTTCGAAGTGGAGCGGCAGGCCAAGACTACCCTGGAAAATGTTTCTATCTCCCCCACGGTTTCGCTGTCCCCGCGCGCGCTGGCCGAAGCGCGTACGTGGCTGCCGAAAGTCTTGACGGCCTTAGACTGCCGCAGCGGCTGCTTTCACATCGAAGCCAAATGGTCGAATGAGAACGGACGTTGGGAGATCATCGAAGTGAATCCCCGCATCGGAGGCGCGATGATCAAGGAGAGCATTCGCACGGTGACGGGCGAGTTCGATCTTATCGAAGGCTGGGTTCGCAACCTAATTGCCCGCACGCCGCAGGAGCGCCGCGCGCTGAATTTACGCGTTACAAAGGCGGAGCGTACGTTCCGCCGGAGCACGGGGACCGGCACCCTCTTCCGGGTTTTCTTTGGTCAACCGGGAAAGAAGATAGAGAAGATCCAAGAGATGCCGGTCTCTCCGCGCCCCTCCGTTCTGCGCCTCGCGGTGCAGGCCGGAACCACCCTATCCGCTTCGTCGAAGGAAATTTTCCTCGGCCAGGGACTATGGAAGTTTTCTCGCAAAGAAATCAAAACGGCGGCGAATCGCGCCTGCATCGCATCCCGCCAAGCTATCGAGGTGACCTATGCCTAATACGAAACTCCCCGCCCCTGGCGACTGGCTGCTCGTCGTCGACTACAACCTGGCGCGCATCGATGACGTGCGCCTAATGACGACTTACGCCAAAAACCGCTACGGCTTGCGCACGGCCCTCATCCGCCCCAATCCGACCGAACAGGACCACGCCCTGGCGGAGAAGGTATGGGATCTCGACCCGCTCGACCCGCAGTTCATCACCAAGGCTTTGAACAAGCTTGGCGAGATTCGTCCCCGCATTCGCGCCGTTCTGCCGTTTTCGGATAACGCCGTGTTTGCCGGTCCGCAGCTTGCCGAAGCGCTGGGCTGTCTCGCCGATAGCTCGGAAGGGGCGCAAGCGGCGTTCTCGAAATCGGTCTACCGCGAAGAGGAGCAAAAGCTTCGCGCCATGGCCGAGATGCAGAACCTGTTCGTACCGCGCTTCGAAAAGGTGCACTCGCTGACGGAGCTGCGTAAGTTCGCCGAAAGCTGTCCGAAAGGATTCGTGCTGAAACCCAGCTGCGAAGGCAACAATCGCGGCGTGCTACGCTTGAACCCCGGCGACGACCTAGAGTCGGCGTTCCAGGAAGTGATGCCGTACCTCGCGGGCGGCCTCATCGCCGAAGAGCTGATTCCTTTCGAAGAAGAGTTCTCGTTCGACGGTATCGGCGAGCTTTGCTTCATCACTCAGAAGATGAGCCTGAGCTCGAAGTACCCGGTGGAGATCGGACAAAAGCTGCCGGCCCCTATGAACCGGGATCTGCGTCAAACGGTGGCCCGCGCCGGCCGTTTCGCTAACCTCATCGTGGGACAGCTTCACGGCCCGTTCCACAACGAGGTAAAGGTGGATGGCATGACGATGCAGGCTTCGGTGGTGGAGCCCAACCGCCGTCCCGCCGGCATGAAGATCTGGCACCTGGCCGAACGAGTCTACGGACTGAACTTCTTCCACCTGTGGGTAGACCGCATCGTAACGGGCGACTCCGCTACGGTATTGCCCGAGCCAAAAGGCATGGCGGCGATTCGCCAGCTCCGCCCGTCGAAAGACGGTATGGTGCTCGGCCTCGAAAGCCCCGAGAGCCAGCGCCAGCTGTTCAATCAGATCGTGAGCGAACTGGAAAAGGGTGGCCTCTTCCCCGAGGTGCTGTGGTCGGACTTCCGCATCCTGAAGCGCGACGGCGATCGCGTCACCAAGGAGGCCAAGGACAACGGCGGCTTCCTCGGCGAAGTCTGTCTCTTCTCCCGCAATCTCGACGTGAACTTCGAAATGGCGTTTGCCTACTTCGAAGCCACTTTCCAGAAACTTTCCGAAGGCTTTTTGACGGAGGTCCGTGATGAAAATCTTGGTATTGCATCGAATTCCTTATCTTAAGATTGAGTACGCCCGCGGTATCGACCACGAGGCGCACGATGTGACCTACGTCGGCACCGCCGAGATCAATGCAACGCTGCCCCAGTGGCTGCGCTGCGAGAAGATCGTGCGTCCCGGCAACGGTGACGTCGTGGAGGAAACTCTGGCGGCGGTGGCGGATCGCACCTTCGACCACGTCATCTCGTTGAGCGAGTACGAGCTCATCGCCGCGGCCCGGGTGCGCGAGCGTCTGGCCATCGCCGGTCCAAAAGAGGCCGACGTACTAAAGGTACGCGACAAGGTAATCATGAAAGAAGCGGTAGAGGCCGCCGGCATTCGCGTGCCGCAGTTCGTACGCTGCGATCAGCCGGAGCTAGCCAAGCTTGGCTGGAGTGGGCCCACGATTTTGAAACCGGTGGACGGCGCCGCGAGTGAAAATGTGCTGCTCTTCATGAGCTACGAGGAAGCCATCCGCAAGATCGAAGACGGCTCGTTGCCCATCGATGACTTCCGGCCCGCGCGTTTCGAGCTCGAAGAGTACGTGTCCGGCCCCATCCTGCACGTCGATGGACTGATGCGGGACGGATCGCTCGGTGTAGGGCTGGTCAGCGAGTACCTCGGCACTTGTTTGGACTACGCCAACGGCAAGCCTCTCGGCTCGTTCCAGTGGGACGAGACGGAGAGCCGCAAAATGTTGCCGTGGGCGGAGCGCATTCTAAAGGCGGTCGGCATCCGTAACGGTGCCTTTCACCTGGAAGCCATCCTCACGGACACGGGTCCCGTGTTCCTCGAAGTAGGGGCCCGGGTCGGCGGGGCAGACGTGGTGAACACGTTCGAGATGGCTACGGGAATTCACATGCCTAGTGCTGAGCTGCGCCTGATGCTGAAGGACCCCAACCTTCCCGTGTCGCTATCGGGCAGTTCCCAGCGCGACCGTTTCGGTTGGTTCGTATTCCCCGGCCACCACCTGGCCGAGGGCAATTGTGAAATTCTCGGCAGTCAGCGCTTCCGCGCTTCGCCGAATACGGTGCGGTGGTTCGAGCTTGGCGCCGACGCCAAGTTACCACGCTCGATTACGTACCACGCGCACCTGGTTCCGGTGGCCGGCATCCTGAAAGGGCCGGACTCCGAGACGGTACGCCGTACGATGCGCGACCTGTTCAGCACGGTAGTCGTAATGACGAAATCGCAAGTTTGGGAACAAGAAGCCATCTCGGCCTAAGGAGAAGACGATGACCCCGTTCTGGATCTATTTTTGTAGTACGTTCGTTTCGCTGCTGGGCTCGAACTTTTTGTTGTTTAGCCAAGGCTGGTACCTGCTCCAGATTTCCGGTAGCAAGGCCTCCGTAGGTCTGACGTGGTCCCTTTTCTTTTTACCAAGCCTGCTGGTGCTGCCGTTCTTGGGACAGATCTTCGACTCGCCCCGGTTGAAGCTGATGCTCGAACGGCTGGAGAAA
>JBGSST010000386.1:0-3714 GCA_041736915.1 Bdellovibrionota bacterium | reverse complement strand
CGCAACTCGCCGCCTACCGCCAAGAGCTCGCTACCGAGCTTGCGTTACTGGTGAGCACGCCCGTCGAAAAATGGGGGGCCGTAAATTACGATTTTCGTCACCTGGACCGAATGGCGCTCGTGTCCCAAAGCGTGGCGGTCGACGAGCTCGTAGTGGCCCGCGACATACTCATTCGACAGCTTAAGCTGTTCAGCCCCGACTTTATTTTCACCAAGGGCGGAGAAAGCTGGCTCGATCAGGGCATTCCGGGCCGCAGTACGCTGCTGGCCTCGGTCGTAAAGCTATTCGAGCTTTACGAGCGTGGGATTACGCCCACCCTGCCGGAGCTGGACACCAAGCTCGGATTCGTTTGGGGTCTTGCAACTGATAGGCTGGCGGTGGCAAAACAAAGAGAGATGATCCGCGAGCTCGACCTCGGGCGATCGGAGCAGCTCATCGAGGATTATCACGCCTACGTGCGGTCAACTAGCCAGGTGGAACCGCAGTGCCGGGCGGTTGAAGAGCTGCTCTCCCGACTTTACGCCGCCCGAGGAACCGCCGAAACGTTTCACTTTGCGAAAGAGATTGAACGCAACCTGGGACGCTGAACGCCGGGGCGCAGCGCACTCGCCCATTCAAATTGTCCGACAGCCCGTCGTTTTTCGCTTTTGCGGTGACTAATCGGGCTCGTCGACTGCCGACCGAAAGCCACATCCTTTCTGAATACGCGACGAATTTGCCCCCGCTGAGCCCAGGCCCGCGAGCCTTCAGCCGGAACCGAAATTGCTTCAATTTAGGAACTCAGGGCAGGCAGACACGGGAAACACGAAATGAAGTGGTCGAAGAGCATTCCAGGAAATTTCCTCTGGATGTTCGCCTGGCTATGCGCCCTGCCCGCCGCGGGGGCGAAGCCCGGTTGCGGGCCGCTATTTCACGCTTTGTCCGGACTTCCCGGCGCCGATCACCGGTACGATAAATGGTCAGCCTCGGTCCACGCCGTTCGGTTGACCCTCTTTTCCATGGGCATGGGAACAAAATCAAAACTTCCCGCGGCCCTGGAAAAGCTCGGTCGTTCACCCACCGCCCTGAACGAGTTTTTGGCCCAGACCGTTGCGCGCACTTACCTCGCCGGCGGGGAAAGTGGGGCCAGTCCGTCGTTGCGCGCGTTCCGTAGGGCGGTCGACAAAGCTCCGGGCGAGGCCCTCAATCAACTCGCGCGTGCCCTAACGATTGAGATGTTACTCAACACGGATACGTTCCGGGGCAGCCTTAAGAAAGTTTCCTTTTCGCACATCGAAAAGGAATCCCATCCCCTCTTCAACTGGGGCATGGTGGCTATGGGGGCCGGGATGTACGTGGCGAACGGGGTCATGCTGCCCGAACACTTCGACTTTTGGAGCCGCGTGGTGCAGAACCCGGAGATGATCGCGTTGAGCGCCGCAACCGCCATACCGCTCATCGCAAGCCATCTGCGCCGTAAACCTTCCACGCCCGTGGAAAAAATCAGCGAAGCGCAGCTTGCGCAAAATCCGTTGCTCGCCACTTACCTGAAGAATTTCTCCATTCACCGCGTGGCGGAGGAGACCGAAGGCGGGGCGCCTAAATCCTGGCTCACTCCGGAGTATCAAGCCGAGCTTTTGCGGGAGGCCGAGTCAGCCGAGGGCCAGCAAGTGCAAGCAGCCATAGTGGCCAGGAAAGCCTCGCTCGCCAAAGAGAACTCTGGGAACCCGGAGCACGAGGCATTGATGAAGGCGGCCTCCGACGAGCGCGCGGAGGATAAGCAACCTCTCCCCGACGTCCCTTCGCGAGAGTAGTGGGGCCTCACCTCCGGAGCCGGGCAAGGCTGAGAGCCCAATTTGCGATAGAATAGAGGGAGATGCGACTCCTTTCCGCCCTCGCCCTGCTCCTATCCTTTCCCAGCTGGGCCATCGATCCCTCGGCGCCGCTCGATTGCGGTAACCTGCTGCCGTTTCTCACGGCGTCGGGCGGGGCGGACGCTCCGATATCAAGAAGCGACCCGCGCTTTCCGGTGGCACAGGCGCTGCGCGAGATGCGAAAGCCCGATGGCACCCCTTCGCCGCTAACCTATTCGCGTTTCGAAAAGCAAATAAGCGAGCTCGTCCTTTACCTCGTCGGAAAACGCACTGCGGAAGAGATGGCCAAGAACCGTTTCTTTAACTCGCGTTCCGGAAAGATCGATATCGAGCGTGGCGTGCGGGGGCTTTTCGAGGAAGACGCCGAGCTGGTAAAGGCCGCCGTGACGGCGGAGCTGAAGAAAAAGTTCGAGCTTCTCGCCTACCGGGGTGAGAGCGCCGAGACGGTCGCAAAAAAATTCTCGGCCGCCGCCGAGGTCGTGGTGGTGAACCACCAGATCCCCGGGCTACAGTCCACCACCGCCACGGCGCCTCTCGGCAGCAAGGCGCTGAAGAGCTTCCCCACGTCGTGGCTCGTGGGGGCCGAGTCGTCGGCCCCGTTGTCGCCCGAAGCCCTCACGCGCGCCGATCTCGTGAGGTACTCGACGGGCGGAGAGTTCGACGTACCGTTGACCAAAGCCAAAACCGTTTACGTCGCCGGCGGGGCCATCGATCAGTGCCTCGTGCAGACCATCGCCAGCGTGGCTAAGAAAAGCGAGCAGAAGGCCGTCGTCATTCGCGTCCTCAAGCCCTTGAGCTACGTCGATCTCGCCGGCGGCACTCACACCACGTTGAGCGAGTATCTCGGGCAGACTCCCAACCCTACCGAGCGCGCTCGCATGGCGAACGAGATGACCGAAATGCTAAAGGACGATTGGGACATGGCTCCAAAACGTCCCAAGTTCGGTGAACCGTTCACGCTAAAGGACGGCACGCGCACCATCCGCATCGAGTACGTCGATACGCCATAACCCTAGTTTGACTTAAAGTACCCTGCGGTCTTTCTTTGAACCGAGGGCCATCATGATGAAGCACTTTCCTTTCTTTGCGCTATTCACGGTAACCACGAGCGTTGCGTTCGCCGATTCGTTATGGAGTCGCGACGTCGCCGGGATTGGCTACGGGGCGGAGCGCGAGGTTTCCTTGCGCACGGCGGATCGGGATTTGGAAGGCAAGCTCGCCACGCTCGTTAGCTCGTGCGTAGAGGTGGGCCGTCCCGAGGTGCTCCGAGATCCCAAGCCCAACTGCCAGCAGGATGGGGCGATGTGGGAATGCGCGCGGCTTGGACGCGTGACGTGCCACCGGTAGTCTATTTTTTTTCATCGATACCGGTGAAATCGTTTCACTGTTGTTCGGTCTCCGGCCTGGCTACGTTCGGGTCTGGAGGTTTTCATGACTAAGTTTTTTTCTTTGGTAGTTTTGCTGGGCGTGGCGCAGGCGGCGGTGGCGGCTCCCCGTACGGTCGATTGTCTGACCGACTCGCGTGGGGGAACCGCTTTGCGTTTCACCGTGATCGAGACCCGGCCCGAATCCGAAGCCGGATATGACGGACTATTTGAAGGGTCGGGAGAAGGCCGCGTCGTCGTGGAGCCGGTGTCTCCGCTCAAAATCCAGTACCCCACTCAATTCGACGTCGTAAGCCAGCCCAGCAAACGTTTCTCGATGAACATCACTCAGGCGGCGCTGGGCCAGCCATTCTTGTTTCGGCTGCAAGCGTTGCCCCAAGGCGCCACCCAGTTTCCGGCCATCATCCGCTACGGCCGTCACGCCCTCGCGTACGAAGCCACCTGCGAATTCCGCTAGCCGCCTTTTCCGCTCCCAC
>JBGSST010000373.1:0-6736 GCA_041736915.1 Bdellovibrionota bacterium | reverse complement strand
CGCGCCCGCCCGCCGAGCAGGCGGCACGACTCTACTCGCTCGCGGCCCAGGGGTCCGCAAAGGACCTATGGAATGCCGAGAGCTGGCTGCTGCCTTTGACCTCTCCGCAGTGGTTCAACGAAAGCCCTAACAAGAAAGCGTATCTGCGTTCGCTCCAGGGAAGACTTGCCTCGCTACAGTCACTGCGCGCAAAGGCACGCGTGGGATCGATCCTGGCGCAGGCTTTGGCCGGCGAAAAAGAGATCGAGGCCGCGGTCACGCTCTGCCGCAACGTCGAGAAATGGCAGCCCCAATCGGCGAGCTCCCAACTTTGCTTGGGGCTTCGGTCTCACCACGAGGCCCCGGAGCTTTCGCTGCGCGCCACCCCCTTGCTTCCCGATCGCGCCGAAACTCTGCAGATCAGCTCGCGCAACGTGAAGCGTTTGTTTTACCGTTGGATCGCCATCGACCGGAACGTGCTCAAAGCGCAGCGATCCGCGGGGCCCGAGCACGGCTACCACCACTTAAAGACGCTAGACTCGGAACTACTGAAATCGCTCACCGGGAAGAAGGCTACGCTCCAGGGAGAGATCGTGCCGCGCTACCCGAAAAAGTACGAAGGAACCAAAACGGCCCTCGTGCTGCCGCCGCAGAAGGCCGGGCTGTACACGCTGCTCGTCGCCGACAACGCTGACTTCGAGTACAACTCGGGACTCGTGCGCGGGACCATCGTTACGGTGAGCCACCTCACCCTCATCGGATCGGCCGCGCCGCTCGTAAACGATTCGCTCAGCCGCGGAAAAAACGAAGCAAATCCTCAGGGCGGCTTTCACCTCTACACGCTCCACGCGGTAACCGGCGCGCCGGAATCGGGGGTGACCCTCGAAGCGCTGCAGCGGACGAACTGGCAAAAGCCGGACAGTCTGGAAGCCAAAACGACGGACGGGCACGTGCAGTTGCGAAATTTTCCCTCCGACGTTCAGTCCGTTTCGCTCGAGGCGCTGGCCCAACGCGAAAATCACTTCGCCTTGCTGGAGTCGCCGCTCGTGCTGTACCGGAACGTTCCCGAGCCGTACCGCATGCAGATCGATCTCGATCGCCCCGTGTACCGGCAGGGGCAAACGGTGAAGTACAAGGTGACCTTGTTCGAACGGGCGTATCCCGGCTGGAAGTGGCGCACCGAGCGCGACACCTTGAGCTTCGTGGCCCGCAACGCCAGCGGTAAAGAGTTCGTGCAGACCAAAGGCGCGCTTTCTGAGAATGCGAGTTACTCGGGTGAATTCAAGATCCCCACGCAAGGCATGCTCGGCGGCTTCTCCTTCGAGGTAAAACTCGAAGAGGCGGGGCGCATACACGCCAACTCGGTGGGCTTTCTCGTGGAAGACTTCAAGCGTCCCGAAATGGAAGTAACCCTCGACGAGATGGGGGCTTGCCGCTTCGGAAAAACCTGCGAGGCCGCCGGTAAGGCCGCCACCTACGCCGGCACCGCGGTGACAAATCGCGAGGTCCGCTATCGCATCACGCGCGAGCCCTATTTCGTTTTCTGGGAATCTTGGTGGCGCGGCCCTTCTACGCAAAGCGCGGAAGAGGTGGCCTCCGGAACGGTCTCTACCGATCGCGCCGGCAAGTTCCGCATTCCCTTCACCCCCCAGCCCTACGATGGGGTGAAGGGGCCGGCGCGTTTCCGCGTCGCCGCCGAGGTGCAAGAGCTGGGCGGTCGCACGATCACCGCGCAGAAAGAGTACACGGCGGGCTTCACCGCTTACGTGCTGCGCACCACGAGCGCGGTGAATTTTTTCAAAGCAGGACAAGGGCCGGAGCTTAAGGTGTCGGCCGAGACGTTGGGCGGCAATAAGGAAAAGACGGAAGCGCTGACGGCAACGTGGAAGGTCGAGCCCGTGACCGAGGCCCCGGCCGACAGCCCAAGCGCAAAGCCCGAAGCCGAAGGCGACGAGCCCAGTCTTTACCAGCCAGAAACGCCCGTGTTCGAGGCGTGGATTGAGCGCGCCAAGGCCGGGGCGGCGATCGCCAAAGGAACGCTCAAGCTGGAGGGCGAAGAGACGCCACTCAAGCTCGCCGCTTTACCCGTAGGCGTGTACCGCCTCACTCTGTCGCTAAAGGACAAGTGGGGCGGAACGGTCGAAAGCAAACGCCCGCTCGTCGTGGTGAATGAAAAGGGCAAGCTCGAGACCACGCTCAAAGTTCCCGCCGTGGCCATCTCGCGCACGAACGAGGTCGCGCCCGGTAGCCAGCTCGAGGTACTGCTCGGCAGCGCCCTTGCCGCGGGCCCATCGCGGATTGAAGTGTGGCAGGGGCGCCACCTCATTCACCGCGCCACGTTGGAAGCCGGCTTGCAAACGTTCTCCTATCCCGTCGAGGCCCGCCACCGTGGCGGACTTTCCGTGCGCTGGTTCACCGTCGGTAATAATGAGATCCGCAGTGCCATCGCGTGGACCAAAGTGCCCTGGAGCGATCGCGAGATCACGGTGGGCTGGAATCTTCCGTCCTCAGTCGAGCCCGGCAAAGAGAGTAAACTAGACCTCACCGCGCAATCGCCAGCGGGGGCGATTACCGGCGAGGGCGCATTACGCATAGTCGATCGCGCATTGGAATTTTACGCGGAAGCGTCGCGGCTCGGGGTGAGTGCGCTGTTTCCTGACGAACCGGGGCCCGACCTTTTGCGGGACAGCTACTTTACGTTTCAGTCGGGCTGGCTGTCGCTCCCCGTCGACTGGCTCGAAAAACGGCTCGGCATCACCGCGCGCGCGAGAAAGGTGATCGAGAAGAACGTTCCGGCCTTCTCCTTCGAATCGTCGCGCATGCACGGCCGCTTTGCCCTCGGCGGGCGTTCGTTTCGTGGGGCCGCGCCGGAAGCGATGATGGCGATGGCCGATTCTTCTTCCGAAGGGGCCATTGGCACGACCCAGGCCGCACCAATGGCGGCCAAGAAGAGCTCCGCCAAGGGTGAGCCATCGGCTCCCGCTACGGCGCTGCCGCCCACTCCGCGCACCGATTTCAGTGAAACCGCGGCCTTCATTACTAACCTTGAATTCGACAAGGGGCGGGCGCAGGCCACGGTGAAGTTCCCCGACTCGCTCACGAGTTGGAAAGCGGAAGCGTTTACCGCGACGGCCGACGGCCGCGTGGGTTACTTGGCCGGCACGCTCACTACGCAGAAGCCCCTTTCGGTCGAGCTCGCCCTCTCGCGTTTTTTGCGCGAAGGGGATCGGGCCCAGTTTCGCGGCATCACCTACAACAACACGAAAGAGGCCATTGACGGTAAGGCCATCTTTCGCTGGCGCCGCGCAAACGGAACCGATCCGTTTACCGAAAAAACGTTTCCATTGAAACTAGATGCCGAAGGGCAGACGGCCGTGCCCTTGCCCTTTCCCGCGGACGCAGCACTCGGCGACTACGAGCTCGGCTTTTCCTTCCAGGGAGGGGGCGGTCAAGACGCCATCGTGCGCGCGCTGTCGGTGCTGCCGTCTCGCCAGGTGCTCGTCGCCAGTGAGGTGGCGTTACTCGAAGGAGAGAAGAAGGCCACGCTTTCGACCACGAAGCTAGGCCGCGACTCCACTTTGAAATCTTCCACGTTCGGTATCGAGCCCAATCTCGTGCTATCGGTACTCAGTAGCTTGCCGTACCTTTCGGCCCCGGCCGCACTTTCGCTCGATGCCCTTCTGTACCGCTACGTTCCGGTGGCGGCGATGCAAAGACTTTTCGAGGACTTGCCGGAGCTCAAGAAGTTATCCGCCTCGCTTCGCCAAAGCCGGCCCAACCGCGCGGCGTGGAACCTCGATGACCCGCGCCGCCAGCTCTCCGCCCTCGAATCGCCGTGGGCGCTGGAGGCGGAAGGGGCTTCGACCCAAGGGGGGCTCGACCTGCTCGATCCCAAGGTGGTCGAAGAGTTGTCCAAGACCACGCGGGAGCAGATCAAGACCTTCCAGCGCGACACCGGCGCGTTTGCGTGGTTTCCCGGCGGACGGGACGACCTCTACATGACCCTGACGGCCCTCTCCACCTTTGTGAACGCGGCTGACTTAGGGATCGCATTTGATGAAGAAACCCAGCGTAAGGCGGCCGCCTTCGTCATGGCTCGCCTGCTCGAGAAGGAAAAGATGAGCGAGGCTCACGTCACGCTCAATCTTTACGCGGCGTACGTCATCGCCGCGCTTTCCGAAAAATATGCGTGGGCCAAAGCTTACCAGCCCACGGTGCAGAGTTGGCTCACGCTCGTGGACAAACACCGCAATGCGCTCACGCCGCTTGGCCGCGCGTACGCCGCCCGGGCCTACTTTCACCTAGGCGATTTGGCGAAGGCCAATAAGCAGCTCGATCGCGTTTTGGCCTCCGCGGACGACGATCCGATTACCGGCCTGGCCTGGAAGATAGAAGAGTTTGCGTGGCAGTGGTACCGCGACGGACTGGAGAAGCACCTGTTCGTTCTGCGCACGCTGATGAAGCTGCGTCCCGACGACAAACGTATCACCTCGCTGGTACGCGGCCTGTTCTGGCAGAAGAAGGGAACGCACTGGCGATCGCCCCGCCACTCGGCCGAAGCGGTCCTCGCCATGGTGAGCTACCTCAAACAGCAGGGGGCATTTCAAAAAAGCGTCAGCGCTACCTGGACGTGGGGGGATCATTCCGGAGACCGCACATGGAAGCCACTCGACGCTAGCGAGAAACCCGTACTGCTCACCGAGTCCCAACCAAAAAAACAATACCTTTCGGCGCAGGTGGAGAAAAAAGGGCCCGGCATGATGGTCGCCTCGCTCACCACGCTGTTCGAAGCGGGAGAGGTGAAAGAGGGCCAAGGTCAGTTGCTAAACGTCGATCGCAAGTTCTACCTCAAGCACAAGCTCCCCGAAGGCAAGAGTAAGCTTACGTTGCTCAAGAGCGGCGACGCGGTCAGCATCGGCGATGTCGTCGAGGTGGAGATTACGCTCAAAGCCCGCGGCGAGATGGACTACCTTCACCTAAAGTCTCCCCGCGGAGCCGGGTTCGAGCCCGAGGAACGCGTTTCGGGGTGGCGCTGGGACGGAGTGAGCCGCTACCAAGAGATCCGCGACTCGCTGGACCAGATCTTCATCTCTACGATGCCGCGGGGCACGTACCGCTTCCGTTTCCCGTTGAGGGCGACGACGGGGGGAACGTTCCACCTGCAAAGCGCCAATGCCCAGTCGATGTTTTCACCCGACGTGGCGGCGTTCTCTAGCTCCGCCAGCATGGTGGTAAAACCCTGACGAAGGTTTACCGATAAAACTGGGATGATAGCGCGCCTTCTAGCGAAAGCACGGCGCGCATCATCTCTTTCACCTTCGCCCTTTCGGCTTCCGTCATGGTGCCCTTGACCGACTTGTCACCGTAAGCGACGTCCCACGTGTATAGTTTCGGGGTGGGCTTCGTCGGCGGGGCGACCACCTCTTCCGCGTCGCGCGAAAGGGGTTTGGCTATTTGGCCCGCCGGTACGATCTGAAAGAAGCTATTCAAGATCTCTTTCATCTGTTTGGCGTACACGCCAATCGTGCGCACTTCGACGCCGTTGCGGTACCGGTTTAGCTCACAGAAAAACTCCTGCGATCCTTTTAGGTCGGGGGTGCACTTCAACTTCAAACCTTCCGACGTGCCGTGTTCCAGCCAGCGCACTAGCTCCACCTTGGGCACGTTCACCTCTTCGGCGCCATTACCCACCATGCAGTACGAAGCCAAGATCGCCATTACCGCCAATACGAGTGCCTTCATCGCCTCACCTCTTCCGTGCCATTCAGGGTGCAAACCTGACCTTGCTGCGAGCAGCCCAGTAGCTGGGAGATCTCGGGGTCCTGCCCCAAAATTACGTTAATGCGAAAGCGGTCCGACGGATGCACGCCGTCGTTCTGGCTGCCGCAAAGTGGGCCGACACTCGACTTGATGAATTTGAAAGCTTCTTCGGGCGAAAAGCCGCGCAGCCGTTCGGCCATCGCTTTGGCGGCGCCGATGTCGGCGGCAATCTCACCACCCATGTTCACCGGATCGATTCCGCGAAAGTTCTGCGCGTAGCAACCGAGCGCCTTTTGAAACTCTGGCCGAAACGGACTTTCGCCGAGGGGCTGCCCTTTTTGATCGCGAATGATGTCGGCGCCAATGTGGTGCGTACACTCGTGCCCGATGGCGTGCATCAGGTGATGTTCGAGCTCCGCGGTGCCGCCCAAAGCCAGCGCCCGCATGATGAGTCCGGGACAAACCACCACCTGGCGTTCCGAAAACTGCGCGAAGGCGCCGGGGGCCATTCCGTCGGGACCGCACGCCTCGGCGAAGCCCTGAATGTCGTCCGGATCGTTGAAGTTGGGAGTGGTCTTCAAATTCACCGAGCTTAGCTTTGCGGTCATTTGCTGCTTGGCGGAATCGGAGAGCGGCATGTTCTGTACGCCGCGCGCCACCTGCGACTTCACGTTTTGAAAGAGCTGGTTGATGTTCGGCGTCTGTTGCGCGAAATGGGCGAAGAAGCGCTGGTACATCGTGTTCAAGTTCCGATCGAGCGGGTTACGTACGATGTTGCTTACCAGTCCCGAAAACTGGCCGATTGAAATTCGCTGGGCCCGGGTAAAACTTTGCACGAGACCGCGAACGGCATCGCCGATGATTTGGTCTTCGTTACGTGAGTTTTGGCCGCTGCAGATAGAGCCGTGAAGATCGCGGCAAAGCCCGCCCTGCGCTACCCCGCCAGCGAAAGGGGTAGAGGCCACGCTGCGCGACGGATTTCCACTTACGCCATTGC
>JBGSST010000320.1:0-2109 GCA_041736915.1 Bdellovibrionota bacterium | reverse complement strand
CGGCCGTGACCGGGGCGTTCAGTCGTAGCGCTTGCGCGCCACCGTCGGCCGTGGCCTCTACATCATTAAGCTTCGCAACGTCGGTGAGCGAGCTGATGTCGTAGGCGGAAACCGGATTCGGGCTCCGCCAGTCGAGGGAAAGGGTAGTGCCCGTCTCATAGTGGAGAATGTCGGCCCGCCCTTCGGAAACGCTCCACGTGTGCGGATACTCGAGCTCGAATTTTTCCAGGTCTTGGCGATCGTAATCACTGGCCCCCACGGAGCCCGCCGCGCGGAACTCGATGGAGTTAAGCCCGTCCACCAGGACCTCGGTGGGGAACGTCACGTTTAGCACCGAGGCTTCGTTGGTGCGGAACGAGACGTCCGCTTGGGGAGAAGCCGAGCCGTTCACGAAAACCTTCAGGCGGTGCGTGGGGTTTCTGATGAACTGGCCGGGAAGACCCTTTACGAAAATCTTCATCCGGGCCGTGCCGGTAGCCGCCACGTTCGTGACCGTAACGTCGAAGCGGGCCCGATCCTCCCCCGGGGCTGAGGGGGGATTGAAGATGTGGCTCGAATAGATGTGCTCCTGATCCGATCCGATCGGACCGCCAAAATGCGCAAAACTAGGCGTCTTCACCGTAATCTTGGTCTTGAAGTCAGCTTGCGGGGACGCGTTCAAATCGGGTGCGGCGGACTCTTCCCGCATGGTAAGCCCGGCAACGCTGTCCGCGACGAGCACCAGGGTGTTTCGTGTGGCGGTCGGGTTGTCGACGTAACTCGCGTAGAAACGAAGCGTATCCCCGGAGGAAAAGTTACCGCTTACCGAATGGCGTTCCAGCGGCAGCTCTCCCCACTTTGAGTAAAGGCGCAGCTTGCTGACGTCGGCGCCGCGCACGGGGCCGTCGAGCCCTTGCGCTTCGAGCGTATCGAAAGCCAACTCGTACAGTCCCGATTTGCCGACGTGAACGAGGATGCCGCCCTCGTAGCCCCACGGGCCACTTTCGGTCTGCGCCGCACCCACGTTCCACGGCGCGGTACCCGAAAGGAAAACGTCGACGATAATCTGCGAGTAGACGACCAGGGAGTCGGTCGCCGGGTTGTAGCGCACCGGCGTAACGGTGAGCGGAAGGAAATAGCGGCCTTGGTCGGCCACCACATCCCCTAGCGCGAGCGTGGTCGCGGGTAGCAAGGAATTGGTGGCGTAGGCGGCGCTATCGGGAGCCAGTGGTCCGGGCACGAGGTTTCCGCCCGACTCAACCCACTCGCGAGCCGGAGAAACCTGCACTCCGCTTTGCGGGGCGCTTACGGACGAAACGAGGTTGAAGGTGGCGGTTTGCGAGCTAGGGATATCGAGCAAGAGCGTGCGTTCGGGCAGGCGAGGGTGGCCCGCCACGGTGGTGGAGCTGTATCCCGCGATGCTGAGGTCCTGATAGGGAACCAGCGCACTCGGCGTAAGGGTTAATGACGGCACGTCGATCCTAAGGCGCATCGAGTGTTCCGTGCGGTATAGCCGCGTGATGCCCGGTGCAAGCTCGACTGGGCCATCCACCGGCTCGGGGGGACCGGCCACCTCTTCGGGTAGCTCGTCACTCGTTACGATAGTGCCCGATCCCGACGAAGGTTCCGGCCCCAGGAATGAAAACGGTGTCGCCGCCAGCGGGCCGCGCAACGTGCGGCGACCATTGGCCGCTATGTCTTCCAGCTTGTAGTAGTAAGTGACCCCGTTCATGACGGAGCGATCGAGAAAGCGATACTTGCCGTGGACCGATGTGCCCGCCAACGAGTTGTGAATCATCGCCGCGTTAACTTGCGTGAATCCCGCATCGGGGGCGGTGCTGCGGTAGATATTGAAACCGCGGTGCAGGAATTCGAGTCCCGTGGTCCAGTCGAGCGAAACTACGCTGTCGTAAGCCGTCGCGGTAAACTCGGTGAGCGAGACCGGCGAGGCCGCGGCCGCCATGTTGATCGTGCAGGCCGTAGTGCTGATTTTGGTGGACGGTACCGGAAAATCCACGGCGTAGAAGAAGTCGCCGAACCAGTTCAAAAAGCTCATCGTTTGGCCGGCGCAGCCAGTCGAAAGGGCGAGCACGTACGTGGTGCTGGGCGTGGGCGGAACGTTGTTGGGCC
>JBGSST010000310.1:0-6252 GCA_041736915.1 Bdellovibrionota bacterium | reverse complement strand
CGGCCGTGCCGCTGCTCGTGACCCCGGGCTCCGAGCAGGTCTACCGCACGATCCAGCGCGACGGCCAGATGGCCGCCCTCGAAGCGATTGGCGCCACCGTTTTGGCCAACGCCTGCGGCCCGTGCATCGGCCAGTGGAAACGTAGCGACGTGAAGCAGGGGGAGACGAACTCGATCCTCTCATCCTTCAACCGCAACTTCCCCGCGCGTAACGACGGAAACCCGGAGACGCTGTCCTTCATCGGTAGCCCCGAGATGGTCGTGGCCGTGGCGCTGTCGGGACGGCTCGACTTCAATCCGATGACCGACACGTTTACGACGGCCGACGGCAAGAAGGTGAAGCTAAACCCGCCGCCCAAAGCGGACGCGATTCCCAAGAAGGGTTTTGCGTTCACCAAAGAGGGTTACCTCCCTCCCCCGACCGGTGCGACGGTAGAAGTGCGCGTTGACCCCGCCAGCAAACGGCTGCAGCTTTTGAAGCCGTTCAGCAAGTGGGACGGAAACGACTTCGTGAAGCTGCCCCTGTTGCTCAAAGCCAAGGGCAAGTGCACGACGGACCATATTAGTCCTGCCGGCGTGTGGCTGAAGTTCCGTGGCCATCTCGACAATATTTCCGACAACATGTTCACCGGCGCCATCAACGCCTACACCGGCGATGCGGGCAAAACGATGAATCAGCTGACCGGGCTCAAGGGGGAATCGATTCCCGCCGTGGCCCGCGATTACAAGGCCAAGGGGCTGCGCTGGGTAGTGGTTGGGGAAGAGAACTACGGTGAAGGCAGCTCGCGTGAGCACGCGGCGATGTCGCCGCGGTTCTTGGGTGCGGCGGCCATCATCGTGAAGAGCTTCGCGCGTATTCACGAAACCAACTTGAAGAAGCAGGGTGTGCTGCCGCTCACGTTCACCAATGCGGCCGACTACGACAAGGTGAAGGAGACCGATAAGATCTCGCTTCTCGATCTGAAGACGCTGGCGCCGAAGAGCACGGTGAATGCCGTGATTACCCACGCGGACGGCACGGAAGACAAGATTCAGCTGGCCCATACGCTGACCGCCGACCAAATCGGCTGGTTCAAGGCGGGCTCGGCGCTCAATCTGCTGGCGGGTCACGCCTAAGCCCCGTAAGGAGTCGAATGAAAAAAGAAGAGATGCCGGCCAAGTGGCGGGAACACGACGCTTCGATCCGGCCGTACCAACGGGCTCACCGGATCAACACCATCGTGAGCACGCTGATCAGCTGGGCCACGATGGGCATCCTTCTTTTTACGGCGACCGGGCGGGAGATCGAGTGGCTGATCAACGGCCGGGTTTCGTCACTGTACACGCACTGGCTCATCTACTTCGGCATACTGGGGCTGGCCCTCACGCTAATCGGTTTTCCCACCTCGTTTGCTGGCTGGCGCATCGAGCGGCACTTTGGCCTTTCGAAGCAAAAGTTCGGCAGCTGGATGGCCGACCTCGGTAAAGGGCTCGGGCTCGGCGGCGTGCTGGGGTTCATCGTGTTGTCGGCGATCTACCTCATCGTACAAAAGACCGGGGATAGCTGGTGGCTGGTGTCGGCGATCTTCTTCTTTGGTTTCTCGGTGCTGCTCGCGCAGCTGGCGCCGTTGTTCATTCCGCTGTTCTTCAAGCTGAAGCCCATGGGCGCTTCTCCGCTGAAGGAACGGCTGCTGAATCTGTGCAGCAGCCAGGGCGTGAAGGTGGAAGAGGTGTTCCACCTAGGCCTCGGCGAGAAGACCGAAAAAGGCAACGCGGCCTTCGTGGGCCTAGGCAAGACCAAAAAGATTCTCATCGGCGATACGCTCTACGAGAAGTACCCCGAAGAACAGATCGAAGCGGTCTTCGCCCACGAGCTAGGCCATCAGGTCCACAACGACATCTGGAAAAACATTCTGCTATCGGGCGCGCTGACGTTTCTCGTCTTCTTCGCGGCCAACGAAATCTGCAAAGCCTGGGCGTTCCCGTACTTCGACACGGCGATTCACCGCCCGTTCGGCATGTTCGTCTTCTTCGTCATCTTCGGCTTCTGCCAATGGCCGACAGGGCTCGTGATGACGGCCTTCTCACGCTGGCGCGAACGGATGGCAGATAAGTTTGCGGACGACCTCAATCGAAGCAAGCCACTAGCCCAAGCCCTGGAACAACTCACGATCCAAAATAAGGGCCTATTCCGCCCGAACCCGATCGTAGAGTTCTTCAAATACTCACACCCGGCCCCGTGGAGAAGAATCCACCCCCGGTTGTACGGTAGTAACTGACCCGTTCTGGCGGCAAAAGGTGCGGCCTCACTTTCGCCACCTCAGCCCTAGGTCGTAAGACTTCCCACCGGACTCGGTTCGGCCGTACCTCACGAATCCGGGCGGGTCAGTTACTCCCGTACCGAGCCGGGCAATCAGAACGTCTTCGCGTCGATGACGAAGCGGTACTTCACGTCACCTTTTACGGTGCGATCGTACGCCGCGTTGATGTCGGCCGCGTCGATTAGCTCGATGTCGGAGTAGATCTTCTTCTTCGCACAGTAATCGAGCATCTCTTGCGTCTCTTTGATACCGCCGATGAGCGAGCCCGCGATGTTCTTGCGGCCGAAGATGATGGCGTGGCCGGAGAGGCTGTTCGGTTTTGCCGGAGCCCCCACTACGCCCAACGTACCGCCCACTTTCAGCGAGCCCAGGTACGGCGTGAGATCGATATCCGCCGAGACGGTGTTCAAGATGTAATCGAACTTGCCGGCAACCTTCGCGAAGTTCGCGGCGTCCTTCGTCATGACGAAACCTTTCGCGCCGAGGCGTTTGGCGTCGGCCTCTTTGCTGGGCGACGTGCTGAACACGGTGACTTCCGCCCCCATGGATTTGGCAATCTTCACGCCCATGTGGCCCAAGCCGCCCAGGCCCACGACGCCGACCTTCATGCCTTTTTTGATCTTGGCGCGTTTGAGCGGCGAGTAGGTCGTGATGCCGGCGCACAGCAAAGGCGCTACGCGGTCGAGGGGCTGCCCCTTCTTTACCTTGAGAACGTAATCCTGCTTCACCACGATGACGCTGGAGTAGCCGCCGTAGGTCGGCGTCTTTCCGTCCTGCTCTTTGCTGTTGTAGGTGAATGAGCAACCTTTCACGCAGAACTGCTGCTCGTGGTTCTTGCAGTTGGGGCATTTGCCGCACGAGTCGACGAAGCAGCCCACGCCGGCGAGATCGCCCTTTTTGAACTTCTTCACCTTCTTGCCCACCGCCACCACGCGGCCCACGATTTCGTGGCCGGGAACGAACGGATACGCGGTCGGACCCCATTCGCTGCGCGCGGTATGGATGTCGGAATGGCAAACCCCGGCGTAATCGATCTCGATCACGACGTCGTCCGCTTTGGGATCGCGGCGCTCGAACGTGTACGGTTTCAAAGAATCGGTGGCGTTATGGTTGGCGTAGCCCTTAGCTTGGATCATGAGAGTCCCCTTCAAATGCGACAAAGTTCGAAAGCGATATTGCGATTCAGAAGTGGGTTTGGCAACGCCGGGGGGCCGGAAAACCAATTCTTGTTAGTGGACTGACGGGTGCCCAAACTTTTGACATTTCACGCAGTAGGGCAGGCTCACCGGATGGGCGTATCCCTTGCAAACTAAAGAGGTATGCGCACCACGCTCAACACCCTGTTTTTGACCCTAGTCGCCCTCACGTTTCTCGTGGGCTGCGGTAAGGTCACTTCTAAAGACAGTAAAGCTTCGGTCAAATGCCTTATGATCTTCACGTTTCCAATGAAGATTAGTGTTGAGCTACCGGACCCAGAAACCACTGAGGACATCACGTTTCGGATAAGCCACAACGGCCAGGCGCCCACGACCTACACCTGGAATTCGGACACGGTTTCCAATTTTGAAGACGGGTTCGAATTCGTCTTGTTCGGTAATGCGCTTCACCTGTACCCTTTGAACGTCCCATTAGGGTCTTATCAGATCGAGCTAGTCAAATCGGGTAGTGTGATCGGGAGCCAGACCGTGGAAAGAAAGAAAAGCACGAAGCCCTGCGGCGATGACATCATTGAGGTCGAGTTCTAAATCACCTTAAGGTCAGTTCCGCTTTTCAGCTGGCGGAGTCACCGCGCCCGCATCGCTCGTGCGCCATTCCGGAATCGAACGGACCGAAGGCGGAAGAGAAGTCACCCCCAGCTTGTCCTGCTGCGCGGCCTTGAAGTCGCTTTCCAGCACGAAGCCCAGGGCGTTGCGGTAAGCATCGGAGTCGCCACAGATCATGACGGGCACAATCAGCGCTCCCGCCTTTTTCTTTTTCAACTCTTGCTTGCTGCGACGGCCATCGCGCGACGGCACGGACTCCACCGATTCGATCTCCTGAAGCTTCAGCCGCGGCTCCACCGTTTCGTACAGGCGGGCAATGAGGCCAAAGTTCTTGAACTCCCGCGGCGGCCCCAGGCGGATGATCTGCGCCGAGCCTTGCAGCGTGGTCATCAGCGGGTTTTCCCGCATGAGGTTTTCCCAGCCGAGACGGGGATTCTTCAAAATCATGCTCATGTTACCCAGGAATAGGCTGGGGTCTTTGTAGACGCGAAGGTCGTGGTAGAGCTGGTACTCTTCGCAGCTGGCGGAGTGGCCTTGCTCGGTCACGATCTCAATCGGGGCCAGTAAGGCGTGCGACGGAGCTGTCCACCCGAACAACGAGAAAGCTAAAATTCCAATAAAAAGACGCATATAAGCCCCAATCGCCTTTTCGAACCGAACACCTACTCCAATTTGTACTCTTTTTTGCGACTATGTCCAATAGCGCGTGGCGCTTAGCGTTTAGCGAACGCCGCTAGCTCTTTTTCGAGCTTGGCTAAGGTCGCGGGGACGACCGTTTCGATGGGGTCGTTGATGAGGGCGCCGGCCGCGCGATCGTGGCCGCCACCGTGCTCGGTGAGGCTCCGCGCAAAGGCCGCTACGTCGAAGTGGCTGCGCGAACGGAACGAGATGCGGGTTTGGCCGCTGGGGAGTTCGTAGAACATCATCGCCACTTCCACCCCCGTGGTGAGCAGCATGTGATCGATGATGCCTTCGCGATCGTCGTCGACCGCCTTGTGGTCCTTCAGCATGCTCTGCGTGAGGGACGCCCAAATCAATTTACCTTCGGAACGCAGGTCAGCTTTGGCTAGCGTCGAGGAGAGTAGCTTCAAGCTATTGTACGTGCGTTCGAGCAGGCCGCGCTCACCCACCTCGGTGAAGTCGAACCCCGAGCGAAGCAGCTTCGCCCCTAGTTCCAAGACCGAAGGGCTCGTGTTCGGATGACGGAAAAAACCGGTGTCGAAGATGAGGCCGAGAAAAATTGCCTGCGCGAAGCCGCGGCTCATCGGGGTCAGAAAATATTCGGTCTGCGCCAGCTCGTAAATCAGCTGCGTGGTGGCCGATGCCTTCGGCTCGACGATGCGGATCGTATAGGGATACTCGAAGCTGATGAGGTGGTGATCGATGAACGCCGTGGTAGTGCAACGTTCAAAATAAGGAACCAGTCGGCCAGCGCGATCGATGCCGCCGTCGACCAGAATGCCCAAATCGAAATTGTCGTCGCCGCGCAGTCCGGCGCTCTCGGGAGTTTGCAGGCTCTCGATGCCCATCATGAACTGGTAACGGTGGGGAATGGGCTCGTCGTTGATGATGAAGACTTTGGCCTCGGGGTACTTCGTCTCGATCATGTACTTGAGTGCCAACTGGGCACCAACCGAGTCGCCATCCGCGGCCCCCGGGGCGGTAATCAGGATTCGCTTGGCCTGACTTAGGGCCTGGGTCAAACGTTTGAGCTCGGGAATGTATTTCTCAACGGCCAACAACTGAAGAAGCCCTCTCGCCAAAAAACTACCGAAGTAGGACTGAAGCCTATACCACAATTAGGCAAAGGCGGTTAACAATCAATGCGCCGACCCAAAACGGTAGCTACCCTGCTTTTCGTAAGGAGCTCAAGGGGTTAGCACGACCTTGCCGAGCGCCTGCCGCGATTCCACGAACTTATGGGCCTCGCGGGCTTCCGAAAATGGAAACACTTTGGCCACGACGGGCTTGAGACTCCGATTCGCCAGCATGCCGAGCAGCCGCGGAAAATCTCCTTTGGAGCCCATCGTCGAGCCTAGCAGCTGCACCTGGCGGAAAAAGATCTGCCGCAGGTCTAGGCTGACGGCGTGGCCCGAGGTCGCTCCGCAGGTCACGATCTGCCCGCCCCAGCGCACGCAGCGCAGGTTGTTTTCCCACGTGGCCTGGCCAACGTGATCGATGACGACATCG
>JBGSST010000297.1:0-5962 GCA_041736915.1 Bdellovibrionota bacterium | reverse complement strand
CATTCTGGCCCACCGCTTCGGGGCGGGTGAACTGGGTGAGCAGCTCAGCCCCCCGGTTCCAGTACTGAATGATGCCTTGGCGGTCGAGCACCACTACGCCAAAGATCTCGTTTTCGTCGATGGAAGCAGATAGGCGCTCGGACCACTCGCTGAGCGAGTTTATTTTGGTCACGAGGTCTCCCGCCATGAAAGACTGCAGTTCCAGTGCCAGCGAATGGTAGCCCTAACTTCCTATTTCGTGGTCTATTCCCCCGTGCCCTTCCCGGAACCGCTACACCCTGAATCGAAAAGCGACGGATCTCCGCTCGGGTTGGATCAGTCTTCGTTGGCCCGTGCGCCGTGCCCGGCTTTTCGACGGTGGTATGACACCTGCATCTTAAAGCACCAACAGGAGCTGCGCATGGGACTTATCGTCGCCTTAATCATCGGTCTATTCATCGGCATCATCGCCAAATTTCTAATGCCGGGACGAGACCCCGGTGGTTTTTTCATTACCGCCTTGCTCGGCATCGCGGGCTCGATGGTGGCCAATTTTCTTGGCGGCGCCATGGGCATGTATCAGCCCGGTGAGCCCGCGGGATTCATTGCTTCCGTCATTGGCGCGATGGTCCTGCTTGCCATCTACCGTATGATGAGAAAAGGCTGAACGCTCTTTCTACCGGTGTATTCACTGTCGTATTCCAAGACGTATCTACCCTGCACACTGACAGCGCCCCCTTCCGGGTCTAGGCCCGCGGGCGGGAATAGGCGCATAGGTGCGGGTTCGGAATTTGCAACTTCACGGGCGTGTCTGGGCAGTTAAAGTGGTGTGGTCCGTCCGATGCGTGAAGTGGTTTTTCGCCAAATTTTGCTGTTCCTGCTGCTGCTCTGCCGTGTCGGCAGCGGGGACGGTGTTTGCTTGCGCATGTTCTCCGCCCTCAACGAAGGGCCCGCGCGTAATGCGGCCTTCTGGGCCTCCGAGACCCCCGTGCAGGCGGGCCGCGGGCGAAACAACGTTTTCCGTTTCGGTTTCGACGCCGAGCTGTGGCACGTGGCCGATGTCATCGGCATCATCGCCAAGGACCCCGAAGCCCTTCTCAATGCCTCAAATCACCTGGTCGATCAGAAAGACTTCTACTCCGTGGAACAGGTGCAGCAGATGTTGGGGCTAGAGAGTAAGGAGGCAACCTTAGCCGTGCTCGCCGCACCGGAAGAAGACCTGATCGTATTGACCGATATCCAACCCGCCGCCCTCCGTAAATGGAAGCACGGCAACGTGCATAAGGCGCGGTACGCAAGGCTTCTCCACACTTTCGTGGACCAGTCGCTCAAGAATCGAAAGATTCCCGTGTTCGCGGAACTAGAAGAGTACTCGGGAGCTAACGAAGGGGAGACGGCGGTCGAGCTGGTGATGGAGGGGGCTATCGAAAGCCCGGCCCAGTTCAAGAAACTCATCGATTGGCTTTACGAGGAGGTTGATGCGCCGGAAACTCACTTTCACGTGAGCGTTCCTAAAAAGTTCATCGAGTCCGACGCAATGATCTTCGCGGCGCGGGCGCTGGAGACGAAGATTTTGCTCGAGCAGGCGGTGAGTGGACAGGATTTCAAAGGGCAGGGGCATTATCCTTGGGACGTGACTACCCTAAATGCCGATATCCACTTGGTACGCAACGACGACCGGCCCCTTTCCGAACGCGGGGTGGTGCGGGTCGACAGCGAGCGCTGGGAAGACCCCATCACGGCCCACGATATCGAAGTGCGCGACTGGCTGGACAAGGATCACGGACTGGAAAGCTTGTTCGTGTTGACCGAGCTCGCCAAGCAGAGCGGCAAGCTGCGCGACTCCACCAACTTTTCCACGAACTGGGTGCGCAAGCAGAACCCTGCCAACCTAAACTCGGCGTTACGTTACGCGGCCTTCATGCTCGAGGGGAAACTGCCGCGCGGAAAAGATCATATTCGCACTGAGCTGATACAGCTTGCCCAGCTGATTGAGCGGCAGCGCACGCTGGACGAGCCCCTGCGCGAGAAGGTGGCGAAGTATCTCAAAGAAAATGACGTGCTTTACCACCTGAACCTGAATACGTTTTTGAACGGTCGGATAATGCCGGCGAATGCCCCGTTACCGGTAGTCGAGCTTCCTCCCGATCCGCTGCCCGAAACTAGCGTGGCGGATGGCCTCAGGACCGCCTACACCCGTGACGTCAACGGCGTGATTCGCATTCCCGTTTCCTACGTAAAGGAAAGTGGACCCGAAAAACCCGTGGCGGAGTTCGTGCTGGATCCGCAGAAGGCCAGCCGACAAAGTGCGTTTAAAGTAGTGCCCGGAGAGAAGGTGTCGTTTTTCGATTGGGAAGAGCCCGCCAAAACGGATACCGAGCAGGTGCGCACTTCGGGGTTAGCGGCCATTGGTCAGGCCTTCACCCATTTCGGCCGCGATCGTCTGGTAGCGATCGGCCGCAATAACTACGAACGCACTAATTTAGGGATTCTGGGCTTTAAGGTGATTCGTGGCACCGAGCTCGACGCCGGGGGCCCCCGTTACGAGCTGCGCCGGGATGATTTCAAAGGGCAGCTCGTCGAGCCCCACTTCACTACTAAGCTTGGCCAGTCGTCGAGTGGACGCCGCTCGGTGGTCCCTTACGCCACCGCGGCCTTGCCCGAGAATCGCGTCGAGAATGGAATCCATTACGAGTACTACATTCCCAACGAGTACGAGCCGCACGTGATGCGCATGTCGATTGAGAAGGTACCCGCGCGGGAAGGGGGCCGTCCGAAGCACTTGGCCGAGTTCATCCTCGATACGGAGAAGCCTACCCGATTGAAGAACCTCCGGTTGTGGGAGGGGGATGCTTTCTTCGATTGGGAAGAGGCCACGCGAGTCGCCGATAGCGATTACGATACGGTTTACGAGGCCGGCAAGAAATTCATGGCCGAGTCCTTCACCAACTACAAGCTGGGACGTCTGGTGGCGACCGGAAACACGCAGTACTCGAAGGCCGTTCTAGAGGAACTGGGCTTCACGGTGATGGCAAACCAAGAGCCAAACGCCCGCGAGCTTCTCTACGAGTATACCCACAGCCAGCACCAGCAGAACGCTCGCGCGGCGGCACGAACATCGGTCCCTTGGTCCCCCCCAAGCCCCCGTCCCCGCTAGTTACTTCTCCGCTAGGTACTCGTCGTAGGTCATGTCGTACGTTTCGGCGCCCGTGGGGCCTAGCTCGATGACCCGAGTGGCGATGGTTTGGTTGAACTGATGATCGTGCGACGTGAACAAGATCGTGCCCGGGAAGCGCATCAGGCCATCGTTCACCGCGGTGATCGATTCGAGATCCAGATGGTTCGTCGGTCCGTCGAGTAACAGCACGTTGGCGTTGGTCATCATCATGCGCGACAGCATGCAGCGCACCCGCTCGCCTCCGGACAGCACGCCCACTTTTTTCATGGCCTCGTCGCCCGAGAACAGCATGCGGCCTAAAAAGCCGCGGATGAACGTTTCACTCTTCTCGTCGGAGTACTGGCGTAGCCAATCGATGATCGAAAGGTCAGCGTGTTTGAAGTAATCGGCGTTGTCCTTCGGGAAGTACGCCTGCGAGGTCGTAATGCCCCACGAGAAGGTGCCGGAATCGGGCTTCATCTCGCCGGTCAAAATTTTGAAGAGGGTAGAGGACGCGATTTCGTCGCCGGCAAAGTTTACCTTTTCACCCTTCTTGACGGTGAAGGTGACGTTGCTCAAGATCTCTTTGCCGTCGATGACCTTGGACAGGTTTTCCACGTGCAGCAGCTGGTCGCCGGCTTCGCGCGCGGGCTTGAACCCCACGAACGGATACTTACGGGTCGACGGCTTGATGTCGTCGAGGGTCAGTTTTTCCAAAAGCTTTTTACGCGACGTCGCCTGTTTGCTCTTCGAGGCGTTAGCCGAGAAACGGGCGATGAAGTCTTTGAGGTCTTTCGCCTTGTCCTCGTTCCGTTTCTTCGTCTCCGTTTGCAGACGCAAAGCGAGCTGCGAGGACTCGTACCAGAAATCGTAGTTCCCGGTAAAAAGGGTGATCTTACCGAAGTCGATGTCCGCCATGTGCGTGCAGACTTTGTTCAAAAAGTGACGGTCATGCGAAACGACGATGACGGTCTTCTCGAAGTCGTACAGAAACTCTTCGAGCCACTTGATCGCGTCGATGTCCAAATGGTTGGTAGGTTCGTCGAGCAGCAGGATGTCGGGTTCGCCGAAGAGCGCCTGGGCCAAAAGAACTTTGATCTTCTGCGAGCCGTTTAGCTCGCTCATCTTCATTTCGTGAAACGCTTCGTCGATGCCCAAGCCTGAAAGCATCACCGCGGCGTTGCTCTCGGCTTCCCAGCCGTTCATGTCGGCAAATTCGCTTTCGAGCTCGGCGGCGCGATCGCCTTCCTCATCCGTGTGGTTCTCTTTGGCGTACAGCGCTTCGCGCTCTTCGATCAGGGCGTTCAGCTTGGGGTTGCCCATCATGACCGTCTTCATCGCCGTGTACTGGTCGAAGGCAAACTGGTCCTGCCGCAGAAACGACAACCGTTCACCGGGGGTCATAGCGACCTCGCCGGAGCTGGGAGTTTCCAGCCCGGCGAGAATTTTGAGGAACGTCGACTTACCCGCGCCGTTGGCGCCGATGAGGCCGTAACAGTTACCGGGCGTGAACTTCACGTTCACGTTGTCGAATAGGCGGCGTCCGCCGAAGGCTAGGGATAGGTCGTTAGTTGCGATCATAGAATTCTCTTAAGGATGGACGGGGTTTAGCACGCCAGCCGGAGATTTTCCATGATTACGCAAGGAACCAGTGCCCGGCGCGACCGCCGAGGTCAGAAGCTGGTTCAGCCACTCGTTCGGCTCGCCCGCCTTGAGCGGCTCGCACACCTGCTTTACCGCCGGTTCATGCGGATTTCCGTGCGGCATGCAGACCCCGGGGGTCCCTTCGCGCGGGGGGCGCCAGTCTGATTTGGCATCGGCAATCGCCCGGGTGAGGGACGTCAGGGCCAGGGCCATTCCGATGAGAACTACGTAAAGACATTGAGTGAACTCATGTCGATACACTTTCGCCGTCATAACGACTCCTTTCTCTGCTTTCAATGGAAGTCAGTTTACGTAAAAACGCCGCGAGCTGGCCGCGATGTACGGTCTCATCTCGTTGTCCGCCCAGCAGAGGTTGCAGATGGCGTCGAAATGAGACTTCGACTTGAAGCCCTTGCCGCACACGGAGCATCGGTTTGGCCGAGGCGCACGCGCGGATGGGGTCTCGCCAGCGAAAATGGCGTTGGTAAGTTTTCGGGTTCGGTCCATGGGATCCTCCTCTCTGTATTAAGAGTTACTTTTTTCTATTTTCGGAAAACTCTAAAAAAAATCAAGAGGGCGCATGGAATGCCTCAAAGGATCAATTACTTACAGTTCCTTATGGCCGAGTCTCCTCAACCCGCTTAGGGTAGGCCGCATGAAAGCTCTACTCTTCGAATCCATCGAAAACATCGGCTACGCCACGGTGGCCGATCCGCGTCTCGAAGCCCCCACCGACATTCTGGTGAAGGTGGAAGTCGCCGGCATCTGCGGCTCGGACCTGCATCCCTACTTTGGCCGGGAGGCCGGACTCGACGCCGGCACGGTGATGGGACACGAGGCGGTGGGTACGGTCATCGAAACCGGTTCCGCGGTCACTAGCTTGAAGAAAGGGGACAAGGTTTTTACGCCCTTTACCACCAACTGCGGCGGCTGCTTTTACTGCCGTCAGGGGCTGACCTGCCGTTGCGAAAAAGGGCAGCTATACGGTTGGGTCGAGGGCGGGCAGGGCTTACAGGGGGTTCAGGCCGAGTACGCCCGTTTTCCATTGGCCGACGCCACGGCGGTAAAGGTTCCCGAAGGGGTCACGGCGGAAGAGGCCCTGCTTTTGGGCGACATTTTATCCACCGGTTTCTTTTGCGCCGAGATGGCCGGCGCGGAGCCGGGCAAGGTGGTGGCGGTATT
>JBGSST010000293.1:0-3813 GCA_041736915.1 Bdellovibrionota bacterium | reverse complement strand
GCGGCCGCCTGCTCACCGTCCGGCGTATCGATGCACGGTCTTTTCTCACGCTGCGCGAAGAGGGAAAGTCCGTGCGCACACTCTACGTGGAAGACGGCGCGAACCATCGCCGGGTGGCCACGGGTCAGCCCCACGGCACGCTGGCCACCTTGCTTTCTCCGATCGTGAATGGACGCGTAGTGATGGCGTCGATTCTTCCGGCCAGTTCCGATCCGGCCAATAGCCGGTATAGGACGTGGTGGTCCCTCATCGACCTAGCCACGGGCGAAGAGATCGTACGGCGGCCCGCTCGGTGGGAGGGGCAAGAGCCCGCGGTACTTTCCTACCAGGCCACGCCGCTCGACCTAGTACTGCGCGACGACGGCAGCTTCTCGGCTCTCGTCGCCTTCCGTGAAGGGGTGCGGTGGCAACGCTACGGTGCCGGCGGTGAGTTCCTCGGCGAAACGACGTTGGTTCCCAACGACGCCACCTCCCCCCGCCAATTCCTTCCGCTCCGGGCGGGAATGCAACGGCCACTCGATAACGGGGAGACCCTCGTGGTAACGCCCGTCTACCGGCACGAGCTGGCCGCGCTAAAGCCGTTGAGTTTTGCGCCCGCGGTTCCCGCCGCGGGACGGAGTGAGGATCAAGTGATCGTCGTGATGAAACTGGACGCCCGGGGTGAGATCCGCTTTGCCACGAGGCTCGACATCGGTAAGTACGCAGCCGACCTCCAGGCCATCAGCTTGCGCGGCGATCGCCTCGTCATCGGTGGCAACTACGCGGTGGGCGAAGAAAGCGCCAAGGGGTTTGCGGCGATCCTGACCTTTGCCGACGCCCACACCCGCGTAGCGTCTTTGAAATACGTGCACTACCTGGTTACCCAGGCCGAAGACATGGTGGCCGGCGTGGCGCAAACCACCGACGGAAGAATCGTCGTAGTGGGTAATGCCGGGGTGAAACAGGTGTCGACCCACAGCGTGGTGGCCGCGGGACGTCCTTTTGTTTCGGTGGTGGACCCGCTATCGGGCCAGGAGCTTGGCTGCGAATGGGTTCACCCGGATCGGCTCGAGGTCGCGGGGGAACTTCTCGAAGACGGAACTTCGGCATTACTCCTCGGCCACAAAAACCCACCGCTCACCCACGGAGACGGAGCGGGGCTCACGACGGCGCTGTTTCAGATACTGCCGCGAGACTAAATCCCCAGCCGCTGCAGCACGCTGTGCAGCGTGGTGGGGGAGATCTTGAGCTTGCGGGCGGCATCCGACTTCGTGCGCGCTTTGCGAATGACGTGCGAGATGTACTCTTTTTCCTGCTGCTCCAAACGGCGCTTCAGCTCGTCGTAGGAGTGCGGGGCGCTTTCCTCACGCTTGCGGAAGAACTTGGCGTCGAGATGTTCGGGGCTGATCTTGGCCGCCGGCACGTCGGTGAGAATTTGGTAAACGGCGTTCTCTAGCTCGCGCACGTTACCGGGCCAATGGTAGGCCTCGAAGTATTTGATCGTGCGCAGAAGAAAGTGTTTCGCTTCGCCGGTCTCCCGTTCGAACTTGCGGCAGAAAAAGCTGACCAGCGGCTCGATGTCCTCCACCCGTTCCCGCAGCGGTGGAATGGTGAGGTTCAGCACGCTGATGCGGTGGTAAAGATCGGTGAGGAACTCGCCGCGATCGCAACGTTCGAGAATGTCGGGCTTGGCCGCGCCAATGAGGCGGAAATCGACCTCGACCTCTTTAGTGCCGCCCACGCGGCGGACCCGGCGCTCCTGAATCGTGCGCAGCAACTTCGCCTGCGCGGTCGCGCTCAAATGGTGAAGCTCGTCCAGAAAGACGACGCCGCCCTCGGCCGCCTCGAAGATGCCCTTCTTGTCGGTGGTCGCTCCGGTAAAGGCGCCGCGCTCGTAACCGAAAAGCTCCGACTCGAGAAGATCGGTGCTGCCGCGGTAAGCCGCACAGTTCACCGCGAGAAAGGGTTTTTCACTCTTGCCGTGCAGGGCGCGCGCGATGAGCTCTTTTCCCGTACCCGTTTCGCCGAGAATCAAAATATTTTGGCGGACGCGGCGATACCGCTCCACCTTCTGCGCAATCTGCTCGAGGCTGGCCGATCGCCCCACGAGATTCATCGACCCCAAACGTGAGTTGCCGTCGGCCGGTAGCGGCGCCACCACCCCATTCGTCTCTTCGTACTTGCGGCACCAGTTGGCCACGACATCGAGTAGCTCTTCGATGGGGCGCCCCTTTTCGAGAAAGCCCACCGCCCCCGCCTGCCACGTCAGCTGAAGCGCGTCGCGCGAGTCGTTCCCTGAGTACATTACGATGAACTGATCGGGGGAGATCTCCCGCACCGCGCGCACCGTGCTGGGGCCCGCCATCTTCATGCCGTAATCGAGAATGATGAGCGCATAGCCGTTCGGGTTTTGCCGCACTAGCTCCAAGGCCTCGGCCCCGTCCGCCGCCGTGTCGACCGTGTAGCCCGACGAGGTCAGCTGTAGCCGGAGCGCTTGCAAAAGTGAGGGGTCGTCATCGACGACGAGAAGGCGGAACTTCATACCGGGCAAGGGTGTAACACGCAGCCCCACGACGGCCCACGACTATTTGCGGATTTTCGTACGCAAGCGGCACGGGACTTTAGCCGCTTCCAATAACCATACGAAAACGTATGATTTTTTAGCCACGCCTGGTCTACGGAAATTCGTAAATAGGGGGTAGAGTGACCCATGACCAAGCAGAAAAAGTTCGACGTTCCGGGGTCGGGTAAGGTCTCTTCCCTTCTGGAAATTCCCGCCGGCGCCACCCAGCTGCTCGTACTGGCCCACGGTGCGGGGGCGGGCATGGAGCATCCCGGAATGACCGCCCTCGCCGAGGCTTTGCACGCGAGCGGAGTGGCGACCTTTCGGTACCAGTTCCCCTACATGGAAAAAGGGTCGAAGCGGCCGGACAATCCCAAAGTGGCGGTGGCCACGGTAGCGGCGGCGGTGCGGGCGGCGGTGAAGTCCGCGCCAGAGCTCGAGGTCTTTGCCGGGGGGCGATCTTTCGGCGGGCGGATGACCACGACGGCGTCGAGCCTCGGCGAAATCGAAATGGTGCTGGGGATCGTCTGCTTCGGTTTTCCCCTCCACCCCGCCAAGCAGCCGGACAATAAGCGGGCCGCGCACCTGGAAAAGGTGGGGCACCCGATGCTCTTCCTGCAGGGGACGCGCGACGATCTTTCGTCGCCGGTCAAACTCAAGCCGGTGGTGAAGAAGAACGAGCGGATTGCCCTGCACTGGCTCGAAGGGGCCGATCATTCTTACCACGTGCTGAAATCATCGGGCCGCACCGACGCCGAAGTGCTCGCCGAAGCGGCGCGCGTGACCAAGGATTTCTGCGATCTCCACGGAAAGTAGCTGGCCCGGCGGCGTGGTAAAATTTAGCGATGCCGCAAAACTCAAGTGCCCTGGCCAAGGCGTTACTCGCGTTCGTCGTTTTTACTCTCCCCCTGACGGCGGCGGTCAACGAAGTGCCGCCCTTCACGCCGAACGTCGTCGACAGCGCGGAGCTACTGCCGGCGGAGGACGTGAAGGAGATCAACCAAGCCTTGCAGCTAGTGCGAGAGAAAGCGGATATCTGGGGGGCCGTTTACCTCGTGCAGGAGCTGAAAGACGATTCGATCGAGAGCCTCGCCGAACGCGCGTTCCGAACGTGGCAGCTGGGGCGGAAGGGAAAGGACAACGGCCTGCTCCTCGTGCTGGCGATGGGGGATCGCAAATCACGTTTTGAAGTGGGTTACGGATTAGAGGGTGACTTGCCCGACGCGATCACTCGCCGTGCGCTAGATGACGTACTTCGCCCCTACATGCGC
>JBGSST010000286.1:0-9163 GCA_041736915.1 Bdellovibrionota bacterium | reverse complement strand
CGAAGCGGTCGAGGTGGCGCGCGACCAGCGAGGCGGAGCCGACCGCCGTTCGGATGACGATTAGCGAGCCGTTGGTGCTTACCGACTGGATCAGGTTGGGAAACGTGGTGGGCATGTCTGGCCGCACGTCATCCGAAAGCTGGTAAACCGTTTTGCCTTCCAGATCGGTGGTCTTGATCGCCCCGAGCTTTTTCAGGTCGCGCGAGACGGTCGACTGCGTGGTTTCAAAACGTAGCTTGATCAGCTTTTCGACCAGCTCTTCTTGCGTGCTCAGCCCTTCGTCCAGCAATAGCTTCTTCAGAGCTTCGAGGCGGGCTTGAGCATTACGGATCATGCGGTCTTTTCTTTCGTCAGGAGTTGCAGCAACAAAGCCTTTTGCACGTGCAAACGGTTTTCACTCTGGCGGAAGAGCACGGAGTTCGGGTGTTCGGCCATTTCGTCCGTGATCTCTTTACCGCGCACCATGGGAAGGCAATGCATCACGACGGCACCCGGCGCGGCCCTCGCGTACAGCTTTTCGTTGACCTGGTATCCACGAAACGACTCTTCCCTTTCCGTCTCTTCACTCTCGAACCCCATGCTCGTCCACACGTCGGTGTAGAGGGCGTGGGCGTCGCGCACGGCACTTTCGGGAGTCGCCGCCGCGGTTATCTTCCCGCCACAGTCCTTGGCGATAGCCCGCGCCTGTTTTAGGACCAGCGCGTTAGGCTGGTAGCCCTTTGGACAGGCGTAGCTCACATGAATGCCCAGGATCGGGGCCAGCAATAAGAGACTGTGCAGGATATTATTTCCGTCTCCCACGTAGGCAAGTTTTAATCCTTCGAGCTTATTGAAACTCTGCTTCAACGTGAGAATGTCGGCAAAGATCTGACACGGGTGATGCGTGTCCGAAAGCCCGTTGATGACGGGAATACGCGTTTTTGCGGACATCCGCTCCAGCACCGAGTGCTCGTGCGTGCGCAGCATGATGGCGTGGCAGTAGCCCGCCAGCACGCGGCCTACGTCCTCGGGCTCTTCCTTTTTGCGGTTGAACGAGAAGCTGTCGATGACCGAGCCGCCCAGCTCCTGCATCGCCACCGTAAAGCTGATGTGCGTGCGCAACGAGGGTTTTTCGAAAAGAAGTACCAAGCTTTTGCCGGCGAGATCGCGGCGGACGATCCCCTGCTCGCGCTCCACGCGTAGCTGCTCGGCCAGATCAATCAGCGCGCGCAGCTCCAATGGGTTGAGCTCGGTACCGGTGAGTAGGTGCTTGGTCATTAGTGGGTCCCCCGCGAACGTAAGCGGCAGATCGTGCCCGCTCCGGTTTCGGTGAATAGCTCTTCGGCCAAAGCGTGCGGCCGTTTGCCGTTGATCACGTGAATGGCGCCCACGCCATTCTTAAGCGCTTCGAGAATGGTCTTGGTCTTGACGAGCATGCCGCCCGTGACCGTGCCCGACTGGATGATCGCCTCGAGCTCGCTCGCGTCCAGCTCCGGAATCACCTTTCCATTCCCGTCGAGGATTCCATCCTGATCGGTGAGGAACACCATCTTGCGGATACCCAGGGACTGGGCGATACGGCTAGCCGCCCAGTCCGCATTAATGTTGAAAGTGTCGCGATCGGCGCCAATGCCGATGGGGGCAATGACGGGGATGGCCCCCCAGCCGTCCTTCGTCTTGGCGTGCAAAATGGATTGGATAATCGACGTGTCGACCTCGTGGATGTCGCCGACTTGGCCAAGCTTGGGCCCCGCCGACCGGCAGGTGAGCGTGGCCGCCTCGACGCCGCTCATGCCCACGGCGGGAATGCCGGCGAGATTGAGTGCGCGTACGATCTTACGATTTACGACTCCGCCCAAAACGCTTTCGATAACCTCCATCACTTCGGGGGTGGTCACGCGTTGGCCGTCGATGAACTCCCACGGAATTCCGCGCGCGGTCAGCTCTTGGTTGATCATCGGACCGCCGCCGTGCACGGCCACTACCGAGATCCCCACCGATCGCATCAGCGCCAAATCTTCAAACAACGTGGCGCACGAGTCCAGGTCCTTTAGGGCCGCACCGCCGAGCTTAACGAGCACGGTACCGCCGGAAAGTTTCTTTACGTAACCCAAAGTGGTCAAAACCGTTTCGACTGAAGTGTTCACGAGTACTCCGCGTTAATGGCGACGTATTTTTCCGAAAGATCGCAGCCCCACGCTTTGGCGGTCGCGCGCCCTGAGTTGAGGTCGATGAGGATGTTCACCGTTTCTTTTTTCAACAGCTGACGCAGCAGCTCCCGATCGAACGGCACGGGAAGTCCGGCTTGCATCACGGGCACCCCTTGCATGGAGAGGTCCATCTTTTCGAGGCACGGCGTGGGCACCCCTTCCGCCCCCAAACGCGCGAGCACCCGTCCCCAGTTGGGGTCGGAGCCGTGCACGGCACTTTTGAATAGCGGGCTCGTCGTGATTCCGCGCGTGGCGCGGTTGGCGAGCTGCTCGGTCGGGGAGCCATTCATCTGCACTTCGATGAGCTTCGTCGAGCCCTCACCGTCGCGCGCGATGGCCTTGGCCAAAACCTGCGCCATTTCGATTAGGGCCGCGCGGAATAGTTTTTTATCCGCTTCCGTCTTTAGCGCAGTTCCGCTCGCGCCGTTGGCGAGCAGAAACACGGCGTCGTTGGTCGACGTGTCGCCGTCCACGCTGATGCGGTTGAAGCTAAGGTCCACGGTTTCCTTCAGCAGCGACTGGGCCGCTTTGGGTTCGAGAACGGCGTCGGTCAGTAGGTACCCCAGCATGGTGGCCATGTTGGGGTGGATCATGCCCGAGCCCTTGGCGATGCCGGTGAGCCGCACGGGGCCGCCGGACAACTCCACGGTGGTGAAGGCGGACTTCGGCACGAGATCGGTGGTGAGAATCGCCAGCGCGAAAGGCTCGGCCGAATCCGCCGCCCGCTCCACTAGCTCCGGCAACGCCTTTACGATCTTATCGAGCTCGAGCGCCACGCCGATGACTCCGGTGGAGGCCGTGAGCACCTGCGTCGCCTTGCAGCCCACCGCTTCCGCGGTCGCCTCGGCCATCTTTTGATTCGCCACCACGCCTGCAGGGCCGGTGGCCGCGTTCGCCTGGCCGCTATTGGTGATCAAGGCGCGAATGCGCGACGACGGCGTGAGCGCCTTGCAATAGAGCACACTCGCCGCCCGGCACTCGTTCTGCGTGTAAACGCCGGCCGCAACCGCATCGCGATCCGACAGGATGATTCCCAGATCGGGGCGATAGCGACGCACACCGCAGTTCGTCCCCCCGGCCGAAAAGCCTACCGGCAAAAGAGTGCGATTGATTCCAGGTCCTAGCGTCACAGTACCCCTTCCAAATCCCGGACCCCGACGCCCGCGGGCAGACCGAGTAGCCGGTTGAAATTTTCCACGGCCTGTCCCGCCGCCCCTTTGACGAGATTGTCGATGAGCGAGAACAGGTAAAGCCGGTCGCCATCTAGCTGATAGAGCGCGCGCGTGAGCCCCGTGCCCACCACGTGCTTGAGCGACAGCTGAAACGCGGACGCCCGGGCGGATAGCCCCGTGAGCGAGCCCCACTCCACCAGGCCATAGTGCGCGTAGTCTTCCGCAAACGCGGCCGCGATCTCTGCTTCGGTCACCTTACGGGCCGTCTTGGCATAGATCCCGGAGATGATCCCGCGCCGGATGCACAACAGGTTCGTCGTGAACATGGGATCGATCCCCTGCCCCGAAAACGCTTTGGCGTAGCCGCGGATCTCCGGCAGGTGCTGATGTTTGCCCACCTTATAGGGCAAGCACTCACCGTCCACCTCGGTGAACAGCAGATTTTGCGCCGCCTTACGGCCGGCCCCGGTCGCGCCCGACTTGGCGTCGATGACCAGGCTACCGGCGTCGATGAGTCCCCTCTTCAAAAGTGGCAAGATGGCCATCAGCACGGACGTGGCGTAGCAGCCGGGGTTGGCGATGAGCCGCGCCTGACCGGGCACCATGGGACCGTCGCCGATCCAAGGCATGAGGCCATACTCCGCGCGATCCAATAGCTCAGGGCACGGGTGCTCCAGGCCGTACCAATTCTCGTAGGCTTGCACGCGTTCCGCCGCGTTGCCTTCCTTTAAACGGAAAGCACCGCTGAGATCGATGACGTTGGCGCCCGCCTTCAATAGTTCGGGGGCGAGCTTCAACGACACATCCGCGGGGGTCGCCAGAAAAATAGTGTGCAGCTCCGGCGCCCAGGCGCCCAGCTCCTTTAGATCGATCACCGGAATCTGGTGAACGCCGTGCTTGGGCAAAAAGTCGCGAAAGCTGAATTCGGCGTTGGACGAAAAGCAGGCCCGTAGCATGGCCTTGGGGTGTTTTTCGAGCAAACGCACTAGCTCGAGTCCGGCGTAACCGCTTCCGCCGATGACTCCCACCCGCACTTCTTTGGTCGCCTTTGAATAATTATCTGAATAATTATGCATCATGAATGCATTATGCATTCAAAGACACTGTGTACAAGCACTATTTAAAAACCGCATTGCATTTTTATGCAATAGGCCGCATATCTATGAATACAGCAGTTGGGTGTTTTACCTTTTTATAGGGGAGAGAAATTATGAAATCCGTTCTTCTGGTCTACTCGGGTGGTTTGGACACCTCGGTTTGCATTCCGCTGATGCGCGAAGAGTATGGATACGAGCGGGTCGTCACGGTGACGGTTGACGTGGGCCAGCCCAAGGAGGACCTCCTGCAGGCGACCGAGAAGGCGGCCATCCTCAAAACGGAACACTATACGGTGGACGCCAAGGAAGAATTTGCCACTGAGTACTGCTACAAGGCGCTGCAGGCGAACGGGGACTATCAGGGTTACCCCATCAGCACCTCCATTGCCCGGCCCCTCATCGGCGCCAAGGCGGTAGAGATGGCGGAGAAGCTTGGCGTGAAGGACTTTGCCCACGGATGTACGGGTAAAGGCAACGACCAGTTTCGTATCGAATTTGCCATTCGCTCACTCATGCCCGAGGCCACCATTCACGCCCCGGTTCGCGAGCGGAACATGACCCGCACCTGGGAAATCGAATACGCCCAGAAGAACGGGGTCCCGATTCAGCAAAGCTTGGACAAGATCTGGAGCGTGGACGAAAACCTCTGGGGCCGTTCCATCGAAGGTGGTCGGCTCGAAGATCCCGACTACAGCCCGCCGGAAGAGATCTTTCAGTGGACCAGCAGCGTGGAGAAGGCCCCCGCCGAAGCGCGCGAGCTAGTTTTGGATTTCGAAAACGGCGTTCCCGTGGCCATCGACGGCAAGAGCTTTTCTGCTGCCCAGACCATCTTGCTGCTGAATAAAATCGCCGGCGAGAACGGCATCGGCCGTATCGACATCATGGAAGACCGCTTGCTCGGCCTCAAAGTTCGCGAGAACTACGAGTGCCCCGCGGCGACCTTGCTGCTCACCGCGCACCGGGCGCTCGAAGGGCTCGTGCTCACGCGCGAAGAGCTGAAGTTCAAAAGCCTCGTCGACGCTCAGTGGAGCGAGCTGGCTTATCAGGGGTTGTGGTTCGATCCGCTCAAGGGGGATCTCGAGGCCTTCATCGCTAAAACGCAGACCCGCGTCACCGGACAGGTCCCTTTGAAGCTGAACAAGGGCAACCTCAAGGTCGTGGGCCGGAAGAGCCCATGGGCGCTCTACTCGGAAGAGCTAGCCTCTTTCGATTCGCAGAGCTTCGACCAGCGCGAAAGCACCGGCATGGTGAAGCATTTTGGCCTCCAGGCCCGCATGTTCTCGGTGTTGAACCAGAAGCTCGGGCAGAAGAGTGGAAAGCAGAAAGTCGAGAGTAGAAAGTAGATGGGCAAGCTCTGGGGGGGAAGATTTACGGGGACGACTGACAAGGAAGTGGAGGCCTTCACGGCTTCCCTTTCCTTGGACTACCGCCTGTGGGCCGCCGACCTCGAAGGGAGTGCGGCCCACGCGCGCGCCTTGGAAAAGGCTGGCGTGCTGTCGGCGGACGAACGCCAGCAGATCGTCGCCGCACTCGAGACGATTGGCCGCGACTTGAGTGAGGCAACGGTACCCGTTAGCTCGGGGGCCGAAGACATTCACTCGGAGATCGAACAACGGTTGAGCACGCTGGTCGGTGGCCTCTCCGGTAAGTTGCACACCGGCCGCAGCCGCAACGATCAGGTGGCCACCGCCACGCGGCTTTATCTGCGGGAGGAGCTCGAAGCGCTCGACGGCGAACTGAAGTCGGTGCAGGCGTGGCTCGCGGAAACCGCGGCCAAGCACCTGCACACGCTATTGCCCGGGCTGACCCATTTGCAGCACGCCCAGCCGGTGAGCCTGGCCCATCACCTGCTAGCGTACTTCTGGATGCTGCAGCGGGATCGGGAACGGTTTGCCGACGCTCGCAAACGGGTGAACCGTCTGCCGCTGGGCTCGGCCGCTTTGGCCGGAACGTCGTACCCCATCGACCGCGCGACGGTGGCCAAAGACCTCGGCTTTGATGGCGTATGCGAAAACAGCCTCGACGCCGTTTCCGATCGCGACTTCGTGGTGGAGTTTCTCTCCGCCGGATCGCTCGTGCTCGTGCACCTGTCACGGCTGGCGGAAGAGATCATCATGTGGAGCACGCCGGAGTTTGGGTTCATCACCCTCTCCGACGCGGTCACCACCGGCAGCAGCATCATGCCGCAAAAGAAGAACCCGGATGTCGCGGAGCTGATTCGCGGGCGGGTGGGCCGGCTGACGGGAAGCTTGGTGGGGTCCCTGACCATGCTCAAGGGGCTGCCGCTCGCCTATAACCGCGATCTCCAAGAGGACAAAGTTCACCTGTTTCAGGGGGTGGATACCGTGCGGAGCTGCGTACGGTTGGCCGAGATCTGTTTGCGGGGGATTACGTTTCACCCCGAGAAGATGCGCCAAGCCCTCAACGGTGATTTTTCGAACGCGACGGATCTGGCGGACTACCTGGTCCGTAAGAACCTGCCCTTCCGCGAAGCGCACGAGGTGGTGGGGAAAGTCGTGCGCGAGTGTCTCGATACCGGCGTGGCGTTAGAGTCACTAACCGTGGAGAAGCTGCGTACGTTTAGCTGCCTTATCGGGGACGACGCGATTCAGTGCCTGCAGCCCGAGAACGTGGTGGCCGCGCGCACGACCGAAGGGGGAACCTCTCCCGCGGCGGTAGCCGTGCAGCTGGAGAAAGCGAGAAAAGCCCTCGAATGCTAACTAGCGAACAAATTATCGCGCTCGAGAGTAAGTACGGCGCCCAGAACTACGCTCCGTTGCCGGTCGTCGTGTGCCGGGGCGAAGGCGTTTACGTTTGGGATCCGGAAGGAAATTGCTATCTCGATTTTCTTTCCGGCATCGGGGCCGTGAGCCAGGGCCATTGCCATCCCAAGATCATCGCCGCGCTGACCGAGCAGGCGCAGAGGCTCACACTGGCGTCACGCGCTTTTTACGGGAACACATTCGGCCCGTTTGCCGAGTACATCACCAAGCTCTTTGGCTACGATCGCGTGCTGGTGATGAACACCGGAGTCGAGGCGGTCGAGGCCACCCTCAAACTTTGCCGTAAATGGGGTTACCGCACTAAAGGGATCCCCGAACACGCCGCCAAGATCATTTTCTGCCAGAACAACTTTCACGGCCGCACGGTGGCGGCTATTTCGGCCTCGACCAGCCCGCAGGCGCAGGCGGGATTTGGCCCCTTCGTTCCCGGCATCGTCCACATCCCGTACGACGACATTCCGGCGCTGGCCGAAGCGTTGAAGGACCCGCACGTGGCCGCCTTCGTCGTCGAGCCCATTCAGGGAGAAGGCGGAGTCGTGGTGCCGCAAACCGGGTATCTGAAAGCCGTGCGTGAGCTATGCACCGCCGCGAACGTACTCTTTGTGGCCGACGAGATTCAGACCGGGATCGCGCGCACGGGCCAGCGGCTCGCGTGCGATCACGAAGGGGTAAGGCCGGACGTGGTTTTACTCGGTAAGTCGCTTTCGGGCGGAACCATGCCCGTATCGGCCGTGCTGGCCGACGACAAAGTGATGCTGACGTTTCAGCCCGGCGATCATGGCTCGACCTTCGGCGGGAATCCCCTCGCCTGCGCGGTGGCCCTGACGGCGCTACGGGTAGTGGAAGAAGAAGGGCTCGCCGCCAATGCACTCAGGTGCGGAGAACTTTTTCGTCAGGCCGTGCGGGATCTAAAGTCGCCGCTCATCACCGAGGTGCGGGGCCGCGGCTTACTCAACGCCATCGTGCTCGATCCTGAGCTAGCCCCCAAGGGCAAAGAGCTTTGCCTGCGCTTGAAGGCGCTGGGGCTGTTGGCGCGCGAAACGCGCGAGACCGTAGTGCGGTTTGCTCCCCCTTTGATAATCACGCCGGAGCAGATTGCCGAAGGTGTGCGGTTACTGGGCAAAGCCCTGGTCCCGGTTGAGCACCGCGACCTCGCACCGCCCTTGATCGTAAAGCATGGTGAGGCTGCCGCAGTCTTCCGTGGAGCTTAGCTTGGGAAAGAGCGCTGTCAGGCAGCGGTAGAGCAACGCGCGGTTGCCGAGCGCTTCGCAACGTTTGAACCGTTCGGCGATGGGAATTTTTTGCTCCTCGAGCTCCGCCAATAGGTTATCCACGCCGATTCGCTCCATCTCTTTGGCGGCTTGCTCGGCCCGCGTTTTTTCTTTCGCCTTCGCGGCCACGGCCTCTTGCACGTCTCTGTAGAGCGAAATCCGCATCTCGGTAATGCCGGCGAGACCTAAGAACAGAGCAAAGGCTACGCCTGAGGCGATCCGGCGCGGCGCTCCGAACAAGGTGCGGAAAACGCCGTAGGCGATGAACCAGATCCCGCCCTCGACGAGCGAGTAGCGGAAGAAGCTCCAGTCGCGGCACACGAGGACGGCCGCGTTAGCGGACGCCTGGGCGATATCCTGGGAAAGGCATGTCCGCCCTCCATGGGCGGCGCCGACGGCGAACAATAGGACGGCGATGCCTAAGTCCATTCCCCCCGCTTTTGCCCAAGGTTTCATTGAGAAGATTCTAACACTTCCGCTGATACAATATGGCGGATGCTCCGTAAGACTCTAACCCGCCTGGTCGCACTACTGGCCTTCCTTCTGACGGCCGGTTGTTCCCTGCAGCCCCCGAAAAAGCTGAAGCTCAGTTTGAAGCTTCCCGCTTCGCCAACCGCCGGCACCCGCGCCCCCAATTTGCCGGACATGCGC
>JBGSST010000272.1:0-11792 GCA_041736915.1 Bdellovibrionota bacterium | reverse complement strand
GTGGCGATGAAGGCGATGGAAGAGTTTCGCAGAGAGTACGCCGACACCGTGAAGAAAGATCCGCAGCTCAACCTTTGGGAAGAAGACAAGATCCCGGGGCTAATCGTGCGGGCGCAGCAGGGTGAAAATGTCGAGGAACGGGCGCGCGAGCTAGGCACCGCCATCAACGAGTACCTCGACGGCCAAGTGGCCGAGGCCGATGGCCTGCTCGACACCCCTAACCTTTCGTCGCTCGACGTACAGAAATATCGCGTACGCAAAGAGCTGCTGCAGACGAAACGGATCGAGCTGCTTCTGGCACTGTCCAAAGCAAAAAGCCCGCTGCCGTAAGACGACAGCGGGCCTTTAGAACTTCTACCGTAAGCGAACGTTTAGTTCGCGGTCAGATTCGACGTGATGCGCTTCATGACGCGTTTGGAATTACCCAACATCTGCCGGGCTTCCTTTTCCGTCTTCGGCGTCAACCGGCCCGACTCGATCATGCTCTCGAGAATGGCCTGCGTGGCCAGGATCACGTTGACCGACTTACCGAGCTGCGCCTGGGCATCGGCCGTGGTCGTAGCTTCCGATGTGCTCGCCGTAACGACCGAACGAAGGAAGTCCGCCGCCGTCACCTGCTCGGTGGTGAGCAGCTGCTTGCTCTTCATGACCTCGATCAGGTCCACGTTGTAGGTAGCATCGCGACGAAAGCCGTTCTTTACCGCTACTTCGATGATCGCCGCACGAACCGCATCTTTCAGCGCGACCACTTCGGCCGGCTTGAGATCGTAGATGTAAGCCACTTCGAGTACCTTCTCGTCGACAATCTTGGAGAGGTGCGCGTTGTAACCAAAAAGGTTGCGGGCGGATTCAATTTTCATCGCATCGGCGGGGCCGTTGAAGATGAGGTACGACGAGCCGGCTAGCGAAGCAATGCCCGACGACGTGCCTACCGTAAAACCGATACCGCGCGTGGAAGAGGCTTTGAGGATGGGCATCACCAAGGCTTCGAACGTCTCGGACGAAAACTTACCGACCGTCTCGCTCAAAAACTTGACGCCGATGGTCTCCGAAACCTGAAGTCCGGCGCGGGCCACTTCGGTGAGCACCTTAGCGGCGTACTGCACGATGACGTTCACCCAATTGAGCACACTCTGGAACTCTTTCAGCGATCCCTTGAACGAGTAGAGCGTGCCCACGCCCACCGCGCCGCCGGGGATGGAAAAGCCCACCGTCTTGGCCAGCGAGTTGTAGCGCTCTTCGATGTCTTGCGGAATGTCCACCATCTCGCCCGTCTGGGCGGAGAGGGCGACCGAGTACAGCAGAAGCTTGGCGGCCTCGTGCTGCGCCGGCGTCAGAGAAGCCGCAACGGCTTTTTCTTCAGCGTTCTTCGGGGCGGTGGTTTCTTGGGAAACGCCGAGAACCGAGAAGGTCAAGGCGACGGCAAAGATCCAATGGCGAGCGAACATAAGAGTCCTCCAAATAGAAAATATTCCCCTGGTTATACGCTAAATGACGCGTTGAGTTACAGGAAAAAGGACGTCCCGGACTTAAAAACCGTGGACGGACGGTGCCGTTTTTTGGCACTCCGATTCTTCAGTCCACCGCGACGATGATTTCGGTAACTACCCCGGTGGTTCGAAAACCAACTAAGGTTCCTTCGAACCAGGTCTCATTCGGTCCTGGGTCGGGCAAACTCTTCAAACGTTTTCTCAATGCCTCGGGCTCGCCGGTGAGCGCCAACCGAAAACGATTGTGGGGACTACACTGGTAAGCGAGCACCCGAGTTACCATGCCGTGGGCTTTACTCGGAACCTCCGCGGCCTCTTCACTCCCGCAGGATCTGACGGGAACGCGAACCCGCTCGTACAAAAGCGGAAGGTTCAAAAGTTCCTGGTGACTCGCTGCTTGCTTATCGGGCCGAGCATTGGGATAGAGAACGAGGTCAACTTTTCCTAAAATCTTCAGCATCGCTTCGTAGGCTTTCGGATCCTTTTCAAAATCCAAAGCCAATGGCTTGCCCTTCATCGGAGGGATCCCCGCTAGAAACTTCCGAGTTTCCGCGTGCAGTTCCGCGTTTGCATTCTTTATCGCCGAGTAACCCTCGCCAAACTTTTTCAACGCCTCTGCTTCGTTACAAGAACCGGCGGGAGCACTCTGACAGATCTGTTTTACTTTTGATTCATAGACGGAACTCGGCTCATTCGTATCCATGGAGCGAAGGAGTAACGTCCAACATAGTTCGTTGAAACCAGCCGCGCAGTACGTCGATACCCTCTGATCGTCGTCTGAGCCCAGGCCTCGGTAACACAGCGTCGATTTCACTCCCGCGCTCTCGATGTGCGCACTGCGGCGTTTTAGCTCCGCTACTTCTTCTTCGGTGGCGGCATCAAGGCAAAAACGGGTGAGCGTTTCGGCTAGGGGCGACTTGGCCATGCAAATGCGTGTCATCTGCAGGTTCCATATTTGGATGCCCGGTTGATACAGAAATAGATCCTTCTCGACTACCGGTTTCAGGTGGCCGAAGGCACGGCACTGATTCTCCATTCTCCAGAATCTAGCCCTGGCGTGCTGCGGCTGTTCGAGAAGCGAATTGAGAATGTCCTTCAGGGCCAAAGCACGGCGACAGTCGGACTCGCGGTTTGTCGCCATACATTTTTTTGCCGTTTGCTCGATACAGGAGGCGACCTTTGGAATGTCGTGGTGTCGAAACTCGATGGTTTCACAGCTAGGACTTTTCCTTGCCGCGGATCGAACTGGTGCCGCAAACAAGTCTGCCGTGAGCGTGGTTAGAAGGAGAAATACCCCAATCGAATTTGTCATTCGCCACCTCTTTTGTCTTTAGGGACCGTGAAAAACGTCAGACTCGCTACGAGCGCGGATAAGGTTTGCTGCGCGGCCAGGGTAAACTCCCGAATCGAGGCCACTCGCCCCGGTGAGACGTCGAATTTTTTTAGTTCCGCCGCCGAAAGGGCTTCGATTCCCTCCAGAGCTTCGGTGGTCCGCTGGAGCAACTTCGTTTCGCGCCGCTTTAGCACGCCCGCAATGGCCTCGCCTAAGTCTTCGTTGGGCACGAGCCTCTGCGCCCGCCCATCGTCTCCCTCCACCGTGAGCAACACCCGGTACTCGAGAAGCTCGCGCATGGCCAGGCTGACCAGGGCCTTAGATACCTTCAGCTGCGCTGCGATTTCGGACGCCGTCAGGGGATGGCCCGTGAGGTAGGTGACCGCCCAGATCTCGCCCTGAATGCGCTTAAAGCCCCAATGCTCGATGAAGCGGCCGGCCTCGTCGACGAAGGCCCGCATCGGAGGGGGCAGCTTGCTAGTGGGCTTAGTGGGCTTAGTGGGAAGTCTCGTTTTTTTTGGGGGCATGGCTTACTTTCTCCGTACCGCCATACGATCCCGTTAGGAAGCAAAAAAGCCGGCCCAAGGGCCGGCTTTCGGTGACACGTCAGGGTGTTTACACAATCAGTTCGGCATCACCACGGTGTCGATCACGTGGATGACTCCATTCGATTGCATCACGTCGGCTTGGGTTACCTTGGCTTTGCCTCCCTTGGTGTCGGTGAGCTCGATGCCCGAGCCTTTTTTGGCGGCCGTCAGGGTATCGCCGGCCACGGTGGCTAGTTCCGCTTTTCCCTTGCCGGCCTTGATCTTGGCCAGCAGATCCTTCGCGGAGTGCTTACCGGCGACCACGTGGTACGTCAGAATTTTGCTCAACGTCTCTTTGCTTTCAGGTTTGAGCAATCCATCCACCGTGCCTTCCGGTAGCTTGCCGAACGCGGCGTTGGTCGGTGCGAAAACGGTGAATGGGCCCGCGCCCTTCAACGTTTCGACCAGTCCCGCCGCCTTTACGGCCGCGACGAGCGTAGTGTGGTCCGCAGAATTTACCGCGTTATCGATAATGTCTTTGTTGGGGAACATCTCGTGCCCGCCTACCATGGGGTTCTTGGCAAACGAGACGGCCGTAGTGAACAGAGCGATGGCCAGGGCCAGTTTAGTTGTCTTCATGAACTTCCTTTCGCGCATTGTTTCAGCGCGATGAATTAGTTTAATGAACATTAAACTATCTCCCGTTTACGGCAAGCGGGAAAAATCGGCCCGGGCAACAAAAAAGCCTGGGGCCGCCCGTTGGGGCCTAATTCTTTAGGAGGTCTTTTTTCACCGAACCATCTTTTTCCAAAAGTCGGTTCACCGTAAGTCGCCCCGCCTCGTCCCATTGCTTTATCGATAGCAACACACCACGAGCCCAGGTTTCCAATCGGGCGAGGCGGCGAGTCTCCGAAAAGTATTTCGTCTCGCCGTCGCGGCACCAGCTTTCGCGGCGGCGGGGCTCGCATCGGATCAGCCGTTCCTCGCTGTGCGGCGCCCCTTCATCGGAAAAGTAAAACCGGGTCAGCCGCTCGCCGCGATACGTCTCTTTCGTTCGGAGCTCGCCGTTCAGGTAGTAGACCTGCTCTTCGACCAGCGTGCCGTCATTCCACAACGACCGGGTGACTAGTTTTTGCGACTCGGGATCGAACTCGTTCTCTTCTCCGTGTTTTTTACCGTTGCGCCAATTCGTTGTTAGCACGAGTTTTCCGTCGCGATCCTTTACGCGCTCTAGCCCCTGTTTTTCGCCGTTGGCGTACTCCACGTCCGTTCCTAGGGCGTGTTCCGAATCTCCCCTTACCTGCTTTTCCAACTTCCCCTTGAGATAAGTTTGCGTGGTCCTTACCTTGCCGCGGGGATCGTAGAGACGTATTTCCGCCCGTCCACCAAATCCGCAAGGCTCGGCGAGAAGATCATCACCTCCGGCGGCGGCGTTACAGTTTAGCGCGGTCAAACGGCCGGATTCGTCCCGAGACCAGCTAGCCATTCCACTGGGAAACTGACGTGAGTAGCTCGCTAGTTTTCCCGACCGAAAAAACTCCTTGGTCCACACCACCGTTCCCTCGTGTCGCATCGTGATGGATTTGACGGCCCCGTCCTCCCTAACGATCTCCTCGCCGTCCGCCACACCATTTTTGAAGTGCTCGACGCGGATAAAATTATCTCGCTGATACGTAGTAAATCCGGTGACACGTCCGTCCTTCACCCCGAGGTCAGACCAGACGCTGCCGTCTTTGAGGCACTTTACCGTGACCTCTTCTTTCCGGTGCACGTAAGCATCGTGGGCCTGCTGGTCAAACTCGATTTTTTTTCCGCTCACGAGACAGAATGTCTTCGTATCGAGTACCGGATTGGGCTCGCGCCCAAACTTCTGCCACGCTTCGTCGTGGTAGGGGTCGTCGCTAGAAAGGGAAAGCGAAATGCCAAAGAGTTTCTCAAACTCCTTTCGGCTCCGGGCATAGGGGCGAGGCTCTTCGTAGGCGCGCTCCACGACGAGCAAGCCGCGCTGGAGCGACAGGGTACCTTGTTTGGCGTCGGTTCCCGTGCACCGAAAACCCCGAACCGATCTCTTCGTTACGGCCTTGCGTAGCCCCTTGTCTTTACACGCATACCAAACGTAGCGCATTGCCTCGTGGCACTCGTTCTCGCCCTTCGTTTGGCCCCAGCCGATATCTTTATTGTTTTTCTTCAGCGACTCGGCATCGTAGTCGAATTTAAATTCAAGTCCGCAGAGGGCCCGAAGCTTGGGAAGGTAACGGTCGGCATCGCTCGGATCGGCAATGGCTAGGCTGGCCCAGCCATTTACCATCCAACAAAGGACGATGAGGTGGAAGCTTCCGTTCCCGCGTTTGGTTACGGCCGATCTCATCCTGATGTCGCCCCGGGTAGTTTGAAGGAGCGTAAATTTTAGCGGTAGTGGACCGTTAGCGATATGCGCGCCGTGGCGCGCCAATGGTTATTGTCGAAGTATTTGCGGGCGTTGCCCGGTGGGGCGGTGCCGCCTTGCTATAATGAAAAAATGATGGCGAAGGCACGGTTGGTTCAGCTCCTTCTCGGGGTCTTGCTCCTTGGGGCGGAAACCACGATCGCCAATTTCACCGACTGCCGGTTCGGCTTCGCCAGCCTCTCGCCGGGCGATCCCGAAGGGACCGCGCTCGCCGCAACGACTTACCGGAACCTGATCGACCAGCTGGGTAGGTCCCTCACGCCGGAATCGATTCGTAAGCTCAAGAACGGAGAGAACCCCTTCCACGTTCCGGCGCAGGGCACGCAGGTCGAAACCTTGCAGCGAAAGATGCGGGAGTTCGAGGAGCTGCTCATCGCGCACGGCTGGCGTACCCCGGAGCTCCTCGCGGCGATCCGTTCCGATCTGGCCGTTCGTCTGGAGGGCATCGATCGCGGGACGAAGGCGATCGACCAGGCGGTTAACCGGGACTGGAGCGATCGCGAGTGGTCCATGGCCAACCCGCACCAGCTGGCCCAGTCGCCGGACGGGCGTTTCCTCGTCAGCGTTGAGTACGGATTCTCCGAAACGGACCCTTTTTCCTTTCACCTCTACGATCGCCAGACCAAACAACTTACCAAGATTCCCGGCGGGGTGGGCAAAGGCGGCCAGCCCACTTTTTCTCCGGATGGGAAAGAGCTGCGCGTGCAGCTGAACCAAACGGGGTACGTGGTCCTGCCCTTCGAAAGTGGCCGTGTCGATTGGGCGAGCAAACGGATCCTCCCCGGAATGCCGGGCTCGGTGCTCGTTTCGACGCAGGTCCCGTCGCCCCATCCCGATACGTTCGTAGGCGGGAACGACAGTTGGCCGGTGCACCTCGTCGACGTACGAAACAACACAATCGTTCCCTTACCTCTCGAGAGCATTCTCCGAAACCCGGGCGAAACCCACCGGCCCCACAATCGGGCCTGGGGAATCGTACCGGGGACCGACAGCTACTTTTCCCTTTATTCGGATCCCACGACCAAGCGGACCCATTTCATCACGTGGAAAGTTTCCGCGACCGGCGCACTGAGCCGCGGGCAAGAGATGGCTAGTTTCCCGGACGGAGATGGGATCCACACGCCCGATCCCAGCCGGGTGGTCTTCATGCCGGACGGAAAACGGGCTTTCCTCTACGGAGGAATTTATGAAAACCGGGTGATCGCTTACGATCACCCGGGCGCGGCGCCCCGGGTGGTTAAGGAACCGCCCGCCGGAACGACGGGCGACCTCAAGGTAATTCACGCGGCGGCCCATCCGACCAAAAACGAGCTGATCCTGCTCTGCGAAAAGCGGAACTCCTCGCCAACGGTGCATTGGGCCGAGATCCTCGACGCCCAAACGCACAGGGTGAAGGCTAAGATCCCCCTGCCCGTCTGGGCTTTCCGGGCCCAGTTTTCGAACGACGGGGAAAGCCTGATCGTCGGCAGCGTGGGCGGAAGTACTCAGTCGATCTACTACGAGCGATTCATTCGTTAGGTCGTAAGCCCGGCACCGCGGTAGGGCCTCCCGTCGAAGGGTGATGCAGCTGTCTAAAAGTTAGACATTCGAGGAGCCCGTTTACACCTGAAAAGCCTGGCGACACTCTTGCAGCTTTCAAGGGCCATGCGCCAGTTCAAATCGACCGTCCCGCTGTCCCTTCTTCTCGTCGGCCTTTCGCTGACCGCCTGTAAGGAGACGCCTACCGCCTTGAGATCAACGGACTCAGGTGCGGGCAACGCATTTCTGGCCACCGCGCCGCCCAGCGCCCCTCCCCCGGCCGCCGCGATTCCGCTCGCCGACGTAAAGGCCTACGGCGCCAAGGGTGACGGGGTGACCGACGACACTCAAGCCATTCAGCGCGCCCTGAACGAAAACACGGCCGTCTATTTCTCGAAGCCACCGGTGACCTACCGAGTGCGCGGGCTGGTGCTCAATTCTGGCCAAACGCTAGTAGGCCCCGGTAAGTGGGTGCCTTGTCTTCAGGGACTGGGCACGGATACCGTGCTGCGGGCCGGAAGCTACCCGGTCACTTCGCCCAGTGCGCGGCTCATTACGATCCAGGAGCTGCGTGTTGAAAATCGTGATTTTCCGGCGGTGGCTTTATACAACTCGCCCGATTTTTCGATAACCCGCTCTTATCTGGTGTCGACGAACACGAACGCCCTGGAGCTACGTTTGAGCTACCGCGGAATTATCCGCGAGAACGTCATTGGCCAGTCGGGAAGCGGCTGGGCCATTTCCCTGATGGACAATGGAAATGCCGTTACCATTGCGGATAACAAGATTACCGGAGGAACGGCCGGAAACGGTTTGGACATCGGACGATCGCAGGCCGTTCGCGTGGTGGGAAATGTGATGGAGGTGGGAGGCGGTTACGGCATTCGCGTTGCCGGAAATCCCGATGCGACCTTCGGAGGAATCTCCAGCGCCGTGGAAATTTCCGCCAACTACCTGGAGCAGGTAAAAACCCCAATTTCGATCGGAGAGTACTTCGTGGGACGGGCGATAACCGTAAGCAACAACTACGTCGGGAATGAGAGCCGAAATGTAGTGGCGGCCCGCACGGGCTTTCTAGTTTTAGGAAGGGCCGACAACATCACGGTCGAGAACAATAGCTACCGTGGAGGCGGCGAAGAGCCGTTTCTGGTGTTGCGGCACTTTGCTTCCGGCGGCGTGGTCGACCATTTGATCAACTCGCGCATCGGCCATAATGATTATTCCGGCGTCAGCCAGAACTATTCCCTTTTGGATTTCCCCCACGACTTTCCCATTTCACGTCTCGTGGCCACCAGCGAGCTCAAGTTCCGCGCGGGAGTAAGCTACGGCCAGGCCAAGGAGTACATTTCGCCCGTATTGAAATCGAATGAGGCGATCAATCCGGTAGCCTTCGCCGTTACTGATTTGGCCGGGCAAGTCACTCGGATTGAAGTGATTGACGCATTCGGCGCCGTTGATACGACCATTCAGGTGGGGACCGACTCCAACGTGGCCGAGATCGCGAACCGGAGTATCGCGTCACTGAGTTACCAATTTGGCATGGCCCAGATCCCATTAACGAGTCCGGTCATTCGTTCCAACAAGACCGCGGTGTACAAAGTTATCCCCGGTCGCGGCGCCGGCACCTTTCGCCTTCGTATTTCCTATCGAATCTGACGAGTCTGGGCCCAATATTTTAGGGAGCCGTTTCTACTGAACGGATCGTTGCTTCGTTAGTAAGAAAGGTACCCACTTCCTTTTAGACCGTTAGGTCCTCCGGCCAAAGGACGTGGTCGTGTAAGCTATCGTTATGAATCGATCGGTGCGCTTCGGGGTTTTGTTGGGGATCTACTGGCTCTGCTCCCACGCCGTAGCTACGACGCCGATCTGCTTCACTTCCCTTCAATTCTTGGCGACCTCCCAAAGTGAGAATCCGCAGGAATTGATCCGGGCAACCTACCTGGAACTTTGGCGAACGTTGGCCGCTGCTAAACTCGATGCCAAACAGGCCAAGGCACTGCTGGACGAAACCGATCCGTGGGCCGCTCCGAAAAATGGCGGTGACTTTGCCGCGCTGGAGCGACGTTTGGCCGAGTTCGGAGAGTTACTCGACAAAAAGGGCTGGAGAACCGCCGAGGTCACGAAGGAGCTGGGACGCGCCCGGCGGGAGCTGCTCGAAGAGATTATCGGCGTTGATCGCCGGTTACAGCAAGTCGTTCAACGCACCGGCGATAACCGAGCGCAGGACATTGCGTTGCCCGGCGCGGAAACCGGGGTGGTCACGCCCGACGGCAGCTTCGTCTATACGGCCCTACCCGACGGCGCCAAGACCAAGCTCTTCGCCTACGATACGCTGGGCAACCACACGACGTCGCTAGAGGTGGAAGAGAAAGGACTACGCGGGCCGTACCTGCTTCCCGACGGCAGCGGGCTCGTCTTGCTGAAAGAGGGAAAGCCGTCACTCCTCTTCGTTCCCCTAAAAAACGGAGTACCCGTTAAGGACGCAATCACTACCTTAGCCAAGCCGCCAACCCTTCTGCAAAGATGGTTTCCCAGTTCCGCCGTTCCGGTGGACGCGGCGGTGGGAGGGTCGAATCACCTCATCGTGGGCCGCTACGCGAACCCCGCTGGCTACTTCCTCTTCGACCGCCGCGCGGGAACGGTCACGCCGCTTCAAGTTCCCGTTAAGGCGGGAGAGACGGTGCTGAAATGGGGGTTCATTCCCGGCACGGATGAGCTCTACTTTTTAGCGGCGAGCCGAGGGGTGGGCCAGACGACCGGATTTCAAAAGTTCGTTCTGCTCCGCGAGACGTTGCCGAATCCCTACGTGCGCAACGCCCCGGGAAAGTCCTGGGAATGGCTTGCGGGAACCGACTCCAATGCCGATTCGGTTCACTTCGCCTGGCGTGACGGTGGCGCCGATGCGGTATTCGGTTTCAACCTGACCCGAACGGGCACCGGCCGTACGGAGGGGGTGCTGCAGACCCTGTCGTTTCCGCCGCCTTCCTGGAAGCCGACCCTTCCGCTGCTGGTCACTTCGTCGGTGGAGATCGGTATGAAGATCCAATCGATGACCGCGCCGGTTTCCGACAAATCCGTAGTGATTACCACGCCGAGCGACCAACCGGGCCTCAATCAGGTTCTGTCGATCGATCCCGCCGCTCCGGAAAAATTGAAACGTGGTCCCCGGGTTCCCCACCACCCAGCCTTTCGCCTATCCCCATCGCCGGACAAGGTTTTCGTTTTCGGAAAGTCGGGCGCGGTGCAGTGGGTGTGGGACGAACCATCGAGGCCAGTGCCGTAAAAGAGGCCGGGCGAGGCGGAGATCGGCGAAGACGTACCGCAGCCGGCAAAGCTCAAGTTGGCGAGGTATACTTGCCCCGTGCCGCGAACCTACGTGACGTTACTACTATTCACTGCACTCGTGGCGTCATCGGCGCCCGCAACGATGCCGGTGTTCTGCGGAATCTCCTTTGCCAACTTGGCAGAAGGAGATGATCCCGCGCCCTTGGTTTCTTTAACCTACCAGCGTCTGCTCGAAGTGCAGGGGCGGCATCTGCGTACCAAGGAAGGGCTCGAGTCACTAGCCGCCTCCCCCAATCCCTTCGACGTCGCCGAGCCGGAAGGGATGGATGCGGGACTACTACGAAAGTCGATGAAGGAGTTCGAGGCGATGCTCGTGCAAAAGGGCTGGCGCACCGAGGCGGTTCTCGAACGGGTCAGGGCCGATCTGCGGGCCGGTGCCGCGAGTTTGCAAAAAGAGATCGAGCGCGCGCCCGATACGCTCAAGAAGAACCTCGCGGACGTTACTTTCGAACTTCCCGGGGGCCTCTTCCAGACGAGCTCACCAGACTCGCGCTGGGTAGTGTCGGACAACAGTCGCTCCACCGGCGCCTCGGCCAACAGCCCGGAGCTGTACGTCTACGACACGCAGGAACAGAAATTGCTGACCGCCCCATTGCCGCAGTGGTGGCAGGGCGATCCGATGTTCTCTCGAGACGGCAAATTTCTGTATTCCATCACGATGGAAAACGTATTGATGAAAGTCCCCTTCCGGGACGGGAAGGCGGACTGGGCTAACCACACGAAAGTGGGCTCGCCCGAGCCTTACACCGGCTTTGGCAGCCACGTGGAGGTTCTTCGTCGATCCACCCAAGACGATCGCCTATTGGCGGGACCAAAGATCGAATCCCTATACCTACACGATCCGGCTGCGGGAACGCGGCGCCATATCGAGATCGGCAGCTCCCTCAAGCCAACCGAAAAAGCGAGGCGCGTAGGGCTCGTGCCCAATACCGATCTGATCTATTTCGTCATTCACGATAAAGAAGAAAAGGTGCGCCGAATACAGACGTACGGGGTCGAAGCCGACGGCAAGCTGGTGCCGAAGGTCGAGTTGGGGCGCTGGAAGCAGGAGGACCCCACGGTGTTTGGTAAACGGGTTCCTTCACACGTGAATTGGCTACCGAATGGAAAGCCCGTGCTGGTAAGTGGCGAGC
>JBGSST010000225.1:0-8719 GCA_041736915.1 Bdellovibrionota bacterium | reverse complement strand
GATCTCGGCATTGCTCATGTCGCGTAGCTCTACAAAGTCGCGGCGAACGGCTTGGTAGTTCACGTAGGCCACCCGCGCTGAATGCACGCGATGGTGGTTTTGATACTCCGCGATTTTTTGCTCTTCTAAATTCCGCGGGCGAATTTTCTCGTCCGCGCGCAGGGCCTCGGCGAGAAAAAACGTGGCCGCCAAAATGAAGAAAAGCCTAGACATGTGGTCTAGGCTTTTCGGTAAAATGCGACGTAATCTTGAAGGGTTATTCGGCTTCTACCGGCGCCAGCTTCTTAGCCAGCTTCGCCATATAGCCGTCGAGCTTCTTGATGAGTTCCGCGGCTTCTTCGGATTGGTTCGTACCGACGTGACCACACGGAGCCGAGCCGGACTTCAGCGTAACGACGCCGTTGTCGGCGGTGTACTCGAACGCTTGGTTAGGAATCGCGAGGCAGAACACGGGGCCGTTGTCCTTCATCTCTCCTTCACGCGCGCCTTCGACCAAGACCTCGACCGCATCAATCTGTTTCGCGGTTAGCTTCGCCAGCTTGTAAGCCGGACACGGTACGCGGCGGTTGCAGGCGTATCCGTAAACTTCACCGTCGGCGTAGATTACCACTTGCTTGTAAACCTTCGGGAGGGGACCCGGACGATTCATGTGGGTGATGGGGCGTTGGGTCAGCTGCGCGAGGGCGCTCTTGCGCGTCTCCGCTTGGGCGTTGGTGCCAACGACGAGCAGTGCCGATACGGCCAACAAAAACTTCTTCATGGAACACTCCGGGGTAAGGCCCCTTTCATTTTGGGGCCGGTTGAATTTCAACCGCCCATAGAGCAACCCTCGTGCCACCCCGCTGAGCCTAAATCAGCGGGGTGGCTGGTTCCAGATTGGGGAGGGCGGATCGGCCGCCCCAGTTTAGGTCCACGCCAGGCGATGGTCGGCGGCGTACTGAGCCACCGTCAGCGGCTTGCGGTTTAGTACCGCCTGCACGCTGTCGGTAACGCGGGCGCTGTAACCTTCGCGGAGGAACCCAAAGATCATCAGCAGAAAGTCCGAGTAGTCCTCGGGCAGCCCCGCCGCGAGTAGCCCCTGCTTGAAAGGGGCCGGATCGACCGACTGGTAGCCAATGGTTTTACCCGAGACCTGCGAAAGAGCTTTGGCCACTTGCCCATGATCGACCGCTTCGCCGCCGGTGAGGTCGAGCGCTTGATTGTCGAACTTCGAAGTAGTCAGTAGCTCCGCGGCCACCGCCGCGATATCGCGCGTATCGATGAAGCTCACCTTGGCTTCACCGGCGGGAACGAGAATCTTCCCCTGCGCCTTAATGCCGTGAATCCAGAAGGTGTGAAAGTTCTGGAGGAACCAGTTGGGACGAATGATGTTGTAAGTGAGCCCCGATTTCTCGAGCTCAATCTCTGCCCGGCGCATCGGTGACGTTTCCACCGCGTTGGCGCCCATGGCCGTCATCAACACGACCTTCTTTAGGCCGCGGCGCTTGGCCTCTTGGATGAGCGGCGACAGATTCTTGTACTGGTCGGCATAGCCCGACGGAGAAAGAAAGAAGGCGCGCTCGACGCCTTCGAAGGCCGAGCTTAGCCCCTCGCCCGTGAGCAGATTGACCTTCGCGGTCTCTACTCCGTTTTTGTTGCCGGCCGCCTTGCTCGAGGTGGTGCGCACGGGCACGCCTTTAGCCTGCAGCTGTTTTACGATTTCCGATCCGACCACGCCCGAGGCGCCTACTACCAAAGTGAGATTCTTCATGTGCTTACTCCTAATGTCTTCGCCGGGTTGATTCCCAACTGATGAATCCAGTATGGCGGAACGGAGGTTTGTTGATTAGATGGGATAATCGAAACATAATGTTGCTTAATAGGAACAATTAATGGAACTCGAAACGACACGCGCCTTCGTCAAAGTGATTCAGTACGGCAGCTTCACCAAAGCGGCGCTCGCCTTACGGCTGCCAAAGTCGTCCATCAGCCGAATGGTGACCCGGCTGGAAGCGGAGACCGGCACTAAGCTTTTGATGCGCACTACCCGCAACTTGAGCCTCACCGCGGCGGGGCGGGCGTTCTACGAAAGCTGTCTGGGGCCACTGCAGCAGCTTGAGGAGGCGAAGAAGTCGCTCTTCGGACAAGACAGCATCGTGGCCGGGACAATCAGGATTACCGCCCCCGAAGACATGGGCGGCAGCGTACTGGCCGCGTCGCTCGCCAAGCTTACGCTTCAGCATCCGGAGTTGCACTTCGAGCTGATCTATACCGAGGAACGGCTGGATCTGGTTAAGGAGGGGATAGACATCGCCGTACGTATCGGCAAGCTCGACCCTTCCCGCTTTCGCGTGCGGCGCGTGGGGGAGGTAGTGCTGGGGCTAGTGGCGGCGCCGGTTTATCTCAAGGGGCGCGATAAGGTGCGCACACCGCAAGACTTAGTCGGCCACCACTGCTTGTCGTTCACGCCGCGCTCGGCGCAGCTGAAGTGGACTTTGAAGAACGGCCGGCGGACCGAACACCTGGCGATTCAATCCCAGATTCACGCCAATCAGATGTCCACCCTCGCGAATCTTGCGGTAGCCGGGGCCGGCATTGGCCTCGTGCCTACCTACCTGTGCCGCGACTTCTTGCGCAGTGGTAAGCTCGTTCGCGTGCTACCCGAATGGACCGGCAGCACTTTTCCGATCTCGGTGCTCACTCCAGGGCACGTCGCGGAGTCGGCGCGCCTCAAGAAGGTGCGGGACGTATTCGTAAACGCCATCGAAATGGCGCTCAAGGGTTAGGTCCCATACTCGCCTTGCTGGTGAGCACCGGCGGTTTTTTCAGCGACGAAACCGTCTTCGACGTCCTCGCTAGAAAAACGCCAACGCCCAAAGAGAGGAGTAGCGCCCACAGTATCGCGGAGCGGTTACCCTTCGCGGCGAGGCGTTCCGCCTGCGGAGTCCAGTCCAGGCGTTGAGCGTAGTTCACCAGTGGCTGACCGGTTTGGTGGGTTTTGGTGTAATTTTCCAGTTCGAGTCCCAAGGCCCCCTCCATTTTACGAAAACCGTCCCGTATTGCCCGCTCTTCGTGTGGCGATAGAGCGGGCTCTTCCCACGAAACGTTCGGAGAAGCTTCCACGGCACTGCGTTTTTCCTTCATCAAACTCTTTATTAGGTCCGCGAGCTGGCGCGAAGCCGTGAAGGCATCAATGGTCGTGACGCGTTCGAGATCGCGGCGAAATAAATCCATACTTTGGTAACGGTCGCCCGGAATGCGGGCGGTGGCCTTGGCCACGATGCGGTCGAGCTCGGCGGAAACTTCTGGGTTGTGCTCCGACGCGCGCGGCAGATGCCCCTCGGTGATCTTTCGGAGTAGCTCGATCTCCGAGTCGCCCTCGAAGATTCTTCCTCCGGCCAGTAGCTCCAGCAGCATCAGCCCCACGGAATAAATGTCGGCGCGCTGATCCGAACCCTGACCTCCGGCTTGCTCGGGTGCCATGTAGGCGAGAGTGCCCCGCACGCAGCCCGTTGCCGTACCGCGGGTGATGTTGGCGGCACTGGCGATGCCAAAGTCGATTACCTTGATCTCACCTTCTCGCGACAGCATGAGGTTTCGCGGAGTGAGGTCGCGGTGAATGACGTGTAAAGCTTTGCCGGTTTCCGGATCGGCTACCTTATGGGCGTACGCCATGGCGGCGGCCACCTTTAGCATCAGGTGCGTGCACAGCCCCGTCGGCATTCGCTCTCCGCGTTGCTCGAGTTTGCGGGCCACGCTACGTAGGTTGAGTCCGTCGACGAACTCCACCACGAGAAACAAAGATTTTTTTGCGCGAACCGCGTCGTAGAGGCGGGCGATGTTGGGATGGGTCAGTAGCCGATGAACCTTGGCCTCCCGCTTTAGGTTCTCGGCGCTCTTGTCGTCGAACTGCGAGTGGGTGGTTACCCGCTTCACCGCGAACGATTTCAAAAAGCCTCGCTCGTCGGTGCACTCGACACGAAAAACCTCGGCCGTGCCGCCGCGATCGAGCAGCTCCACGAAGCGATAGTTTCCAACTTGAAAGGGTTTGAAGGCCATCGTTAAATCCGGTGCGTGCGCGTGGTTAAGTTCTCTTTCATCGCTTTGCGGATGCGAAAGAGCCGGGCCCGGACCGACGGCACCGAGTTGCCGAGGACCGTGGCCGTTTCTTCGTAGGTGCAACCTTCGAGGTTCACCATCAAAAACAAAAGCCGATCGTCGGGCGAAAGCTCAGCCAGGGTTTCGAGCAACGAAAAGTTGGAAACTTTGTCGGAGTCCAACGCGAGCAGGCCAGGCAACTCCTGAATGTCCGCGTAGGGTCGATTTTTTGGGCTGCGCAGATGGTTCAGAAAAAGATGTTTCGTGGTTTGAAAGAGCCACGAGAGGAACTGATTCGGGTCTTCGACCGTATCCTTCTTTTCGAGAAGCCGCACGTAGGCTTCCTGCGATAGGTCACGCGCCTCTTGCAAGTTTCCCGTGAGGAACAGGCAGAAGCGGAAAAGGCGCCGGTCCACGCGCTCGATGAGAGCTTGCACCTCTTCTTTGGATCCCTTTTGCGCGCCAACGAAATAGCGTGCGGTCGTGTGAAGCTCGTTCTGCGGATGTCGTCCCATGCGGTTACCCCCGTAAGGCCTAAGCCCTACCCCCGAGCAATAACCTTACAATCGCCGGGCCATTAAGCTCACCGCGAGCTTGGCGCCGAATCGGCGAAGTTTCAGCCGCTTCGCCTCAGATCCGAACTGACACTGTCGCCTCCTTGGATAGTGTATTTTCTTAGAATACGGCGGAACTTTTCCCCGGGCTGCGGTGTCTTCCGTACAAGGGAGACAAACAACATGCAGAGCATCTATCTGGTCCGCTTAAAGGTCGTACTGTCGGTTTTAGGAATCATCGCCGTCATCTCGGGCTGTTCGGGTGACAAGCCGTCCGAGACGCTACAGTCCGCCATCGAGCCGCCCGCGCCGGTGACTACGGACGACGAGCCGGACCCGGTCTCGGAGAGTTCCGACCAGGACGTTATCGAGGATTTCCGTACCAAAGTGAAAACGTGCGTGGACCAGCTGCTGGATGACGACGTGGTGATTTCGCTCCTCTATAGCCGCTTTTTCGAAGGGGGCTCGGCGTGGGGCGGTGGGTACGGCTCGTGGTACGACAGTTCCGTTAACTACAATGACCTGGCGTCTTTTTGGCCGATGAGCCGCGGTTTCGATGCGGTGAACGGCGACCTTTGCGAGGACGGCATTCAGGGCTCGCTTCAGGCGTTGGCCCGCTTGGCCGGCAGCGGCCGCTACAATCCCTACGAGGTTTCGAATTTCGTGGGGGACATTGGGCTATCGGTAACCAACCAGGGCTGGCTCTACGACATTTATAACGGAGTGGGCAGTCTTTACGCCACCGACCTGGGCTCGGGCGGCTGGGGTTTCGTGGTCGGCAACCGCTTCTTCAGGACCACCACTTCGGCGTCGACCGAAGGGTTGCTGGGGCGTTTTCGATCGGGGCAGTCCGATCGTGGGGTAACCGGCAAGCGGACCGTCGAGGTGACCGCGGCGAACATACCGGCCTCGCTACCGCGCGGGATCCAGCGGCAGCTCCGGGGGCTGATGGCCGAGGTGCGGGAATCGAATGGCTCGACCGCCCAGGTTCATTCCAAGGCCAAAAAGGCCCTCAGCTCTCGCCACCTTTTGCGGTGATTGCGGGGCAGGGGCCTCGAAAGGGGCGGCCAGGGCGCTTTTTCAGCCACTCGCCCAAAAATAAATCGCAAATCCTTGAGCCGATCCTTGAGCCACTGCGCGTAAAGGGTTGAGCCCGGAATTATTAACCATCCGGGCCATCAAGGAGATTGCAATGAAGATGCGTGTATTGAGTGCGGCGGTCGTCGCCGTTCTCGTGACTGTCGGAGCTCAGGCAGCTGAGCCAAACAAAGGCCGTGGCCCCATCGTGCGGGATCACCGTCAGCCCAGTAGCGGACCCATCATCCGCGACCATCGTAAGCCTGGCCGCCCCCAGGGCGGCGTGACCGTAGTCGGGATTGCCCGGCCTCCGGTTCAGAGGCCTCCCGCCGTAGTTGGCATCGTTCGTCCGCCGGTCGGCATCATTAAGCCTCCGGTCGTAATCGGTATCAAGCCGCCCGTCGTGATTGGCATCAAGCCCCCGGTGAAACCGCCGGTTGTGATCGGCATCGTGAAACCGCCCGTCATCATCGGTATCGTGAAGCCGCCGGTAAAGCCCCCGGTGAAGCCTCCGGTCGTGGGGATCGTGATTCCTCCGAAGCACCCGAAGCCGCACTGGCCGAAGTACCCGCACTTCCCGCACTATCCGCACTACCCGAAGTACCCCTCGTGGAACTACTTCCCGCACTGTCCGGGTTATGTCGTGGGTTCGGCGCCGATTGTGATTAGCCAGCCGTATCCGGTTTACACGCAAGTTCAGGCCGGTCGTACCGTACTGAATCTCCAGTGTGCTCTGCCGGAAGGCACGAGCGCCCAGGATCTGACCGCGGTGAACGTGAACCTGATGAAGCTCGCCAACGGTAACGTCGAAGTGTTCGGCGTCATCAGCGACGCTGCTCAGCAGTCGATGAACGTCACCACCGAAGCGATGGGCAAAGTAGAGCCCGGCTTGGTGAACCTACAGATGACCGAAGCGGATGAAATCTACCTGGAAGCGTACCAGACCGACACCGGCGCCACGTACTACCAGGGCACGGTTCGCCTGCTAGGCCGCGGAGATAAAAAAGGGCTGGTCTGTCAGCTCACCGAGCTGGGAGCCAACCAAGAGTAAAAACGTCCCGTAACTAACACCACCATCCAGGGGCCCCTCGTCTGACCACGAGGGGCCCTTTGTTTTTTAGTAGTGCGCCGTCCGGTGGAGAAAGAGGGAATCCACCCCGACCCTCGCTAATGCCTCGGCGACTGATTTTGCTAAAAAAGAGTCTTCGCGCCTGCGGAGGCTTCGGGTCGGGGCGGCTCCCCTCTTTCCCCACCGGCCTCGGACGGCGCTACGAAAGTCGGGCCTGCCTTAAGGGAGATCTTCTTCGGTGATGAACCACTCGCAGGTTTTCTCGTCCTTCACGGGCGGGCGTTTGCGGTTTAGCTCGCTCAGCACGCGGGCCACCACTTCTTTGGCTAGGTCTTTTAGGCTGAAGGTAAGGGATAAAAATTTCATAAATGCGACCTCCAACACTTAGTATACGAACGTTTACTGAATGAGGCAAATGCATTCCGGCGGATTTCATGTAAGTTATTGAAATCATGTCGACTAGGAAGCAAACGAAAGAGCATACACGTAGACGCTTAATTGACGCGTCGCTGGGGCTCTCCGCCACCAAGGGGTTCACCGCCGTTTCGCTACGTGAGGTGGCCGTGGCCGCGGGAATCACCCCCGCCGCCTTTTACCGCCACTTTCGCACGATGGAAGAGCTAGGCATCGCGGTGCTAGACGAAGTGGCGCTTAGTCTTCGGCGCCTGCTGCGCGAAACGCGCCAGCGGTTCAAGGGCAAAGAGAAGATTGTCGAGGCTACTGTCGATTCGTACCTCGAGTACGTGAACGAGCATCGTCTGTTGCTGCATTTCTTCGTGAGTGAGTGGCAGGGGTCGTCGGAACTGTTTCGTTCTTTCATCAAAGATGAGCTCGAGCTCTTCTACAAAGAGCTCGCCGAAGATCTCGAAACGAACCACCCGGGGATGAAGAACGCCGCGGTCGCCGCCAAGGCGATGGGCTCGGTCGTGTTCACGATGGGGGCCGAAGCGCTTTGGCTCGGCAAGAAAGAGCAGGCTATACTCCGCACGAAGATGATTCAGTCACTCCGCCTCATTCTGCTCGGCGCGTTGGGTAACGCGCGATGATGACTTCACGGGGACTCTTGGCGATCGGTTTGCTTTGTACGTCGTGCACGCACGGCCCGGCGATTCGGGCCGGCGGCGACTTTCCGAACTTGGCCCCGCATTACGAAGGGCAGAAAACTGACTCGTCCTGCTCGCTGGCCTCGACCACGATGGTGCTCAATGCTTTGCAACGGGCCTCCGGTCGGGGAGTGGCCCCCGTTAGTCAGGAAACCGTACTGGCCAAGGCTGGACCCGCATGGGCCGCGGCCGTGGCGAATGGCGGTACCGGACTAACGTTAGATCAGCTACGCACCCAGGTAGGCGAAACGCTGCGGGACTTCGGTTTCTCCCATCATGGGGTGATCGCGGTGCACACGGGAAATGCGGGGGCCGAAACGCTCGCGGCCTTCAAAAAGGATCTGCTGGAAAACGAGCAGTCGGAAAAGGTGCTCATGATCGCCAATTTCGATCAGGCGGCCATTTTTGGTGGTGCCCCCTCCGGCCATTTCGCACCGATTGGATCGTACGACGCGGCAAACGATCGGGTGCTCATCATGGACCCCGACCGTGAGCTTTACGAACCGTTTTGGGTTTCGTCCTCGAAGTTGCTCCACGCCATGACCGGCACCGACTCCGACTCGAAGCGGTCCCGCGGCTACCTCATCGTGCGCGTAAAATAACCGCGACGATTGATGTCCGAAAATGGCCAGTCAGGGCCGGTCCCGTCTGGTAAGACTGATGCCATGAAACCGTAGCTTCTCTTCAAGGCCTTAGCCGCCCGCGATCGCCGTTTCGACGGCCGCGTATTTTTTGGGGTGAAGACCACGGGCATCTACTGCCGTCCGGTTTGTCCGGCCCGCACTCCGCTCGCCAAGAACGTGGCGTTCTACCCGACGGCCGCGGCCGCCGAGCAGTCG
>JBGSST010000213.1:0-6657 GCA_041736915.1 Bdellovibrionota bacterium | reverse complement strand
GGGCTCGTGGGCGATGACGGGGCCCACGCTTAGCTCGGGCCACGTTTGGCTCACGGTTAATGAAGCGCCGGGCGGGAAGAAGGCCCACTTGAGCGTGAAGGGAATCAGAAAAGCGGCCGAGCCCTCGGGCTGCACTTCGAGGATACCGTGATTGCCGCGTAGCTCATTGAGCGCGAGCCGCACGTGCGGCACCGGGGTGCTGGCGAGCCATTTGTGCAAAGTCCATTCGAGCAGCCACGGCGTGCTGACGGCGAATAGGCTGGCCGCCCCGACCAAGCCCAGGGCCAATTTTGTTCGCATTCGCATCTACTTACTTCGCTTCGCTTGGCGGCGCTCGAACCACGCCTCGTCGAACTTGCTGCGTAGCTTGTCCATGCTGGGAAAGAAGAGACACTCACCCTGGGGCTCGACCAGGCCCGCCTTTTCGAGGACTTCGAATTCGCGAATCACCTGCCGGCGCGAAATGCCCAAGCTTTTGGCGAGCAAAGTTTTGTTCACCTGCTTTTTCACGAGCGTGCCGGAGTGAAACTTTTCGCCGAAGGCCTGCGCTTCGTTCCACAGGTGACGGGCCAGGATGTGGGTCGCCGAACCGAAAATGCGAATGCGGTTGTTCACCCCATCCTGGTAAATCTGTTCGCTCAAACTTTGCATGATGTTGATGCAAGCCTGATGGCTAGTGTTCAAAAATTTTAAGAACTCAGAGCGGCTCAAACTGAGGGTTACGCAGGGTTCGAGCGCTACGGCGTTGGCGAGATGCGGAGCTTCACGCCACACCTCGATGATGCCGAAGATGGACGGCGCCCGGTGGCACATGATGTGGGCCGTCTTCTCATCGCGCGAGTGCGTGGTGATCTCCACGCTGCCTTCGAGCAACATCTGTACCGCTTTGCCGGCTTCCCCTTGCCGCAGAATGTACGCGCCTACCTTGTAGTGGTTCTCTTTCAGGTTGGCGGCGAACGCTTTGAGCTCTTTGGCGCTGACGTGGGAGAAGAAGGGAAACTCGCTGAGCTTCTTGATGACGTCCATGCGCGGCTCCAAAGTTCTAAAAGGGGAACGGCCTATTTTAGACGAAAACCCTCGCCCTGGCTGTTCAGCCTGACCCGGGGGAGTGACATATGCCCATCTTAGAGCGGCCTAACTAATTGTCATTACTCATATTTTTATAAAGTGCGATCTTTGGAAAATCAGACTCGGGGAATACGTGGATTCTAGTTTTACGAAAGGACGTTTATGAAAGTTGCAGTGTGGATGTTGGTTGGAGTGGGACTGCTCATCGGCAGTCTGGGGTTCGCGGGAGAGAAGCTCAAGGCCGAGCCGATGACCTTCAGCGCGGCGTGGGCCGCGTGCCTTCGCCAAGGGCTGACGTTACCGGAAGTGAGTCAGCTGCAATCGTTGCGGCCTGAGGTGAGCTCGCAGCTTTCGCAGATTGAAGACGGCGGAGAGAGCTTCTTGTGGACCCTTTCGAAAAACGCCAACCCCGAGTTTCCGCGCACTGGATTTTCGCTGGGGCAGCGTCAGCCCGTAATGGCGAAATCGTCCGACCAGGGGTTCGCGCTTTGTGTAGCGCCGGTGAAGGGGCAGGAGTCGCACGACTCGTACTATGCCCGCCTGATGGCCGCGCAGCTCGGCGCCGAAGTTCGGCGCGAACCCGCGGTAGAGCGCAAAACTTTGGAGAAGCGCTTCGAGCAAAGCTTTCTGATCTTGAGCAGCGAGGCCCGCGACGCCGCGATGGCCGCGTCGTTTTTGGCGGACTAAGTGGGCCGCTTCGTCAGCATGAAAAGTGAGATGCCGCCGAAAAGGACGTTGGGAAACCAGGCGGCCACCACCGCGGGAAGAAAGCCGCCCCGGGCCACCGACAGGGATAGCCGGGCAAACATCAGATAAGTGAAGGCGGCCATGAAGGCGATGGCCACGTTTCGCATCAGCGATCGGCTTTTCATGGGCTGAATGCCCAACGGAATGGCGAGCAGTAAGAATATGAGCGGAGAAAAAACGTAAGCCAGCCGCTCGTGGTACTGCACCCGGCTCGAAGTCACGTCGAGCCCCGAGCCCTCGTGCGACTTCAGGTACCGCCGTAGCTCCTTCAGCCTCATCGAGTCTTCGCTTACCTTGATGGCTTTAAAGTCCGTGGGGCGTTCGGCGATGACGTTGTCGAGTGTTTTGAATCGGCTCAGCTCGGGGAAACCCTGCCCGGGGTACTTTACCGCGAACCCTTCGCCCAAAATCCAGTCTTCGCCGTTGAACAGGGCATCCTTGGCGTGCAGCTTCTGGCTCAAACGAAAGTTGCGGTCGAGGAAGTAGATGCTCACGTCTTCCATGCGGTTCTTCTCAGGTAAGTACCGACCGATGTTGTAGACGAGATTGTTACTGCGGTACCAGAACCCACCCTCGGGGCGGGCGGAGACGTGGGTGCTCGGATCGAGCCCCTGTTCCAAAGCCACCTTGCGCGAGTTGAAGAACGGCACGAACGAATCGAAGAAGAGAAAGTAGGCAGTTGAGATCGTAGCCACCGTGGCCACCAGGGTAGAGACCAAGCGGAACGAGCCAATGCCGCCGCAGTAGAGCGACAGAATCTCGTTCTGCCGCGACATCGTGGTGAGCAGCACCAACGTCGCGAGCAGAACCGCTAACGGAAAGAACTGCTGCAGGTAGAACGGGAACTTGTAGCCATAGAGGGTCACCATGCGGCCGAAGCCCAGCTGGATGTCCCACATGTGCGAAAGGAAATCGATCCCGAGCGCCAGCACGCCAAGCCCCAGATGGATGGCGAGGAAGTAAAGGATGAACTCCTTTACCAAATAGCGATCGAGGATATCCAATTAAAGTCCTTTAACCGCGTCGATTAACTTTTCCATCGCCTGCGGAATGGCCGCCGCGTTTGTGCCGCCGGCTTGCGCGAAGTCGGCTTTGCCGCCGCCGCGTCCGCCCACGACCTCGGCCAACGGTTTCATCAGCTGGCCCGCGTCGAGCTTGGGCACGAGATCCTTCGTAAGCCCGAGCGCGAGGGAAACTTTTCCGCCCGAGTCGGCGACCAGCAACACAATCGACTTGCTCTGCAGCTTGTCGCGTACCTGGTCCACCATCGTGCGCAGCATGCCCGGATTCTCGGCGTCCACCGTTTCGGTGACCACCTTGAAACCATTCACGTCGCGCGCTTTCTCGTGCAGCGAGCCGGCCGCGGCCGAAGCGCCCTTCGTTTTCTCTTTGGCGAGCGCCTTGGCGAGAAACGATTTCTGTTCGTCGAGCGGTTTGCCGGTGAGTTCCTTCTTCAGGTTCACGCCCAGCGCGAGCAGCTCTTTTTCGAGCATCACGATGTCGTGGTGCAGTTTTGCATCGCGCTCGTGCGCGGCTTTTTGCAAATCGGCTTCGTACTTGTCCGCCCCCGTGGCAGTTACGCCTTCGATCCGGCGGACGCCGCTAGCGACGGAAGACTCCGAAGTGATGCGGAACTTACGGATAATGCCAATTTCGTCCAAGTGGGTGCCACCACACAGCTCAACGCTGAACGGGTTCTCGGCCCCCACGCGAATCACGCGAACCTTGTCCCCGTATTTTTCGTCGAAGAAGGCGAGGGCGCCCGAAGCGACCGCTTCGTCGTAGCCCATTTCGGCTTTCGTCACCCGCGTGCCGCGCTTGATCTCTTCGTTGACCAGCTCTTCGATCTGCATGCGTTCCTCGACCGACACGGCACGCGGAAAGGTGAAGTCGAAGCGGAAACGGTTGCTATCCACCAGCGAGCCGGCCTGTTTCACGCGATCGCCCAGCACCTTGCGCAGGGCCGCGTGCAGCAGATGAGTGGCGGTGTGATTGATCGCCGTGGCCAGCCGCGTATTCGCGTCCACGCTCAACGTGAGTGGGGTGCCGACGGTGATACTTCCGCTGGTGACCTTCACGTGGTGCAGGAACGTTTTGTTCGCCTTAATCGTATCCTCCACCAGGGCGGAAGCATTTTGCCCCGCAATGGTGCCGACGTCGCCGACCTGACCGCCGCTTTCGGCGTAGAACGGCGTTTGCGCAAAGACGACGTAGCCGTTCTCTCCGGTCTTAAGCTCCGGCGTGGGCTTACCTTGTTCGCTGATCAGCGCCAGCACGGGCTCGTGCTCCGCGGTTAGGTGAGTGGCGTAACCCAGAAACTTGGTTTCCGAGGTGGGGCCGACGAACGACTGCGCTAGCTCCGTAAAATTTAACTTGGTGGACGTTTTGCCGCCACTCTGTGCGCGCTGTTTTTCGAGCAGCGATTCATACTCTTTCTGGTCGACGGAAAGCTTTTGCTCCTTCGCAATCACTTCGATGAGATCGTAGGGAAAGCCGTAGGTATCGTAGAGCTTGAACGCGACCGAGCCGGAGATGGCTTTACCGCCCGACTTCTTCACGCTGCCGATGGCCTCGTCGAGAATTCCCATGCCGCGGTGAAGGGTTTCGTGGAAACGGACTCCTCTTCCTTCATCTGCTCTTGCAGCATCGCCTGGTTCTTTTTCAGATCAGGGTAGATGTCGCCGAACTCGCGCACGACGGACGGAATCAGCTCGTTGAGGAATGGCCGTTCCTGATTCAGGTTCTTACCGTGACGGATCGCCCGGCGCAGAATGCGGCGGAGCACGTAACCGCGCCCCTCGTTCGACGGCGTGACGCCGTCGGAAAGCAGGAACGTGCCCGACCGGATATGGTCGGCAATCACGCGCATCGACACCGAAGGCTCGGGCTGAACGTCGGTCTTGTCGAACGAGAACTTGGTGGCCGGATCGTAGGGTATGCCTACGCGTTTGGAGATGTCGCCAATCAGCGCTTGGAAAATGTCCGTCTCGTAGTTCGAGTAGTGGCCCTGCATGGCGGCCGCCATACGTTCGAGGCCGGCGCCGGTGTCCACGCTGGGTTTCGGTAACGGAGTCAACTTGCCGTCGGCCGAGCGGTTGAACTGCATGAAAACGTTGTTCCAGATCTCGACGAAGCGGGTGGAGTCGGTGCCGGGAGTTCCGTCCGGACCCTTCGACGCGTGCGCAATGCCCCAGTCGAAATAGATCTCGCTGCACGGTCCGCAGGGGCCCGTGTCGCCCATCGCCCAAAAGTTGTCGGCCGCGCCCAGGCGCTCAATGCGATCGGACTTCACGCCGATCTTTTTCCAAATCTGTTCCGCCTCGTCATCCGTTTCGAAAACGGTGACCCGAAGCTTATCGACCGGGAAGTTCAGCTTTTTGGTGAGCAGTTCCCAAGCCATCGCGAGCGCTTCTTCTTTAAAGTAGTCGCCGAAGGAGAAGTTCCCCAGCATTTCAAAAAAGGTGTGGTGGCGCGGCGTGAAGCCAACGTTTTCCAAATCGTTGTGCTTGCCGCCCGCGCGGACGCACTTTTGCGCGGTCGTGGCGCGAAGCGACGGCGGGGTGTCGAGCCCCAGGAAGTAGTCCTTGAACTGGACCATGCCGGCGTTGGTGAACAGCAGGGTCGGATCGTTGGCGGGGATGAGGGAGCTGCTGCGGATTCGCTGGTGGCCGTTCGCTTCGAAGTATTTAAGGAAACTCTCTCTGATTTCGCGTGCTTTCATTTGGTTGGAGGTTAGCCGATGGGGGGCGGTTTTTAAAGGGATGCCCTTCCTTTTAAGCGTAAACGACGGTAGGAAATCACTATGCTCAAACACGACTGGACCGCCGATTCCGTACTGGCCCTTTTGACCTCCCCCTGGGACGAGCTAAAGGCCCACGCCATCGAAGTTCACCGCGAATATGCGGATTCCGACGTACAGCAATGCGAGCTTTTGAGCGTGAAAACGGGTGGTTGCCCGGAAGACTGCGGTTACTGCTCGCAGTCGGCCCACTACAAAACGCCGGTTAGGCCTGAGCCCCTGCTGTCGGTGGAAACCGTGGCGGAGAAGGCCAAAGCGGCCAAAGAGCGCGGGGCTACCCGGTTTTGCCTGGGGGCCGCGTGGCGCGACATCCCGGCCGAAAACGATCCCCGGTTTTCGCGGGTTCTGGGAATGATTAAGGCCGTTTCGTCCGAAGGGATGGAAGTGTGCTGCACGCTGGGCATGGCCACCGAGGGTCAGCTGGTGAAGATGAAGGAGGCCGGCCTCACTGCTTATAATCACAACCTCGATACCTCCCGCGAGTTTTATCCGAAGATCATCTCGACCCGCACGTACGACGAGCGGCTGGATACTTTGAAGTCGGCCCGCAAAGCCGGCGTGCAGCTTTGCTGCGGCGGCATTTTGGGCATGGGCGAAACCGAGCGCGATCGCGCCGATATGCTGGCCACGCTGGGGCAGATGAACCCGCATCCGGAAAGCGTGCCCATCAACTTACTGGTTCCGATTGATGGCACGCCGCTCGAAGAAGGACAGGGCGTTACGTTCGAAAAGTTTCTGCGCACCGTCGCCACGGCCCGCATCGTAATGCCGAAGTCGCGCGTGCGGCTATCCGCCGGCCGCAACACGCTGACGGCCGAGCAGCAGCTGCAATGCTTCGAGGTGGGGGCGAACTCCATCTTCGTCGGCGAAAAGCTGCTGACGGCGGACAATGTGGACCTGCCGGACGACCGCGCCTTACTCGCATTAGCCGCCGAGCAAGCGACCCGGTAAAAGGCGCCCGTGGCAAAAGGTGCGGCCTCACTTTTGCCATCCGTTGCCTTGGATAAAGTGAGGCCGCACCTTTTACCATTAGAAGTAGGCCA
>JBGSST010000137.1:0-5427 GCA_041736915.1 Bdellovibrionota bacterium | reverse complement strand
GAGCGCCCGCTGTTGCCGGTGGACCGCTCGATGGGCGACGTTCACCCCAACGGCAATCCGCATTTTTGGTTGGGCCCCGACGCGATGATTCAAGCAACGACCGTGGTTAGAGACACGCTCGTCGCCAACGATCCGGCCAATGCCGCAGCCTACAAGGCAGGCTACGAGTCACTCAAGAAAACGATCGAAGACGTGAAGGCCCGTAACGCCGCTAAGCTTAAGACCGCCATGGCGGGGCATACCGGGCCGCTATTCATCGAGTACCACCGGGAGTTTACTTACTTCATTCAAAGTTTTGGCTTGGTTTCCATCGGCAGCATCGAGGAAAAGCCCGGCGTCACTCCGTCGGCGGGGCGCTTGGCGGACGTAGCCATGCAGGCCAAGAATGCCGGCATCAAGTTCATCATCGCGGGCGACACGGCTCCGCGCAAAACGGTGAGCAAGGTGGCGGAGCTTTCCGGACTGCCCGCCCTGATCGTACCGCTTTCGGTGAAGGCAAATGGCAAGCCCGGCACCTATCCGGAGCTAATCGATTTTGTCGTCGACCAGATTGTGGAAGCCCTCAAAGGAAAGAAAAGCTGACGTGCCATTGCTCGAAGCCAAGAACCTAAGCTACGGCGTTCCGGGAGGCCGGCTGCTGCAGGAAAACCTGTCGTTCCGTCTCGAGCCGGGGCAGGTGCTTTTGGTGTCGGGCAGCAACGGCTGCGGTAAGTCGTCACTGCTCAAAGTGATCTTGGGCGAGCAGCCGCTGGCGGGTGGACGGCTCTACTGCGCGATTTCGGCAAAGCGAACCGACTACCTGCCGCAGTTGGAAAACACGGAAATGCATTTGCCCCTCACGCTGCGCGACGTGCTGTCGCTTTCGCAGGCCGGCGATATCGACGATTCGCGCATCGGCGCCTACCAGCTCTTGGGTAGTGAGCACCTGAAGCTCGCGTGGAACTCGGCCTCCGGCGGCGAGCGTAAGCGGGTGCTCCTCACCCGATCGCTATTGAAAGATCCGCAGCTACTCGTGTTCGACGAGCCGATGAATCACCTGGACGAGAAAAGCCGGGCGGCGGTTACCCGCGCCATCGCTCAGTTTTTGAAAAGCTCCACGCCGGCCACTCCGCGTGCGGTCGTGATGGTGTGCCACCAGGGGCTTAGCCCCGAAGAGTCGAGCCAGCTCGACGTAGTGCCGCTGCACCTGGAGGTGATGTCGTGACGAACCTCTTCGTGCTCTACCAATGGACGATTTTGGCCGGCGGGCTTGCCGCCGTTTCGCTGGCCTTGCTCGGCGCGCAGCTCGCCACCCGCGACCGCTCGATGCAGACGATGTGCGTGGGGCAAGGGGCCATGGTCGGCGTGCTACTGGCGCTGGGCGTTTTGCCCGAGATCGGCATCGAGCACTCTGACCTGATTCCGTTTCTCGCGGCCTTCGGCGTTTCCGCCGCCACGTTTTTGTTCACCGATAACCTGGCCGTGGCCCGCATGGCCTCCCGCAACACCGCATTCGCCTACACCTTCGCGGTGCTGCTCGCGGTGGGTTATCTCCTGAGCTCGCTTTTCCCCGCGCTGGAAAGCCACATGGCGCAGGTTTACTTCGGTGACCTCGCTACGCTTACCAATCACGAGTCGATTGCGACCGCGGTGGCGTCACTGCTGTTTTCGACGATTTTGGTGTTGGGCTGGCGTAAGTGGTCGCACCAATCGTTCGAGTGCGCCTTGTTTGGGGAAGGCTCGGCGCTGCGCCAGTCGCCCGGCCGCATGACGGCGTTTCGCTTTTTAACCCTTTCCATGCTTTGCGTGTCGGTGCAGTTCCTTGGCTTCCTCTTCACCATCTCATTGCTGTTTCTGCCGACGGGAATTCTTTCGCGCATGCGCACTAAAGGGTTGGCCTTGCACCTCACCCTATGCGCGAGCGTGTCGCTCGTGGCTTCGGTATCGGGCTTTTTGCTTTCGCTGAACTATACGCGGCTGCCTACCGTGCCGACGATCGCCATCTGCCTCACTCTATTGTCGGGGGCGGTGCTGGGGGTGGAACGGCTGGTCGCCCGACCGGCACGCCGTCGCGCGGACGCACTGGTTCCCGTCGAGGCGGAAGCCTAAGCCTTACTTTTTCGCGGGGTCGTAAACGACGGTTAGCACGCGAGGCGCCCCCCCACCGGGCGGCGTGGGATCGACGTAAACGCGCAGCCCGCGAGGCGGCGCTTTCAGCAAGGCATCGAGATCGACTCCGGGAGCGGCCTTTTTCAAGTCGGCGAGCGAAAGCTCTACGTTCGCGGTGAGCCGCTTTTGAATATTGGAGCGGGGTTCCCTTCCCCAGTACATCGCCGTGAGCTGGACACGATCGCCATCCACGCCGATTATCTTTGAACCCTCGGCAAAGTTCGCCGTGTGCAGCCGGCCCTGGAGCATCCCGAGATCATCTTTCGCGTAGGTTAAGCCGTTTATTCTAACCCCGGGAATCTCGTGACTCGCGATGGGCCCTACCGCCACCGACGGGAAGGCCCGTCTTGCCGTGGCCTGGAAGCCCGCGTCGTCACCCAGCACCTCGACCGCCATTTCCTTTAGTCGCTGGGTGGGCAATACGGCCCCGCGATCGCGCAACGAGCTCGTATCGACGAGGGCAAAGTTCTCGCCGCCGCCTTTGGTTCGTCCCGGATGCAGCTCCGTCATCGCGATCCCGCGAGTGGCGGCCCCTTCTTTAGAACCCGGATCCGCGAGGGCGCCGATGATTCCTTGGTCGGTCCCGTCTTTACCGGGGGGAGTGAAGCCACGGCCTTCGAGCCAGCTTTCGATCTCGAACGACGTCAGCGGTTTGAAATTCACCTGCAGCCCGCGGGCGAGTACGACGGCGGTGTCGTTATTGGACGGCGTTTTGTCGAGCAGGGTTAGGACGGGGTCTCTACCCGGCTCGACGCCACCCACGATGCGCCACCGCAGCAGCGCGGCGCGCTCGGCGGGGGTAAAATTTCCGCTGGCCAATACGTTAGTCTTTTCTTCGAGCGCGGCGAAGGCGTCGCCATTGTTACCAAGCTTGTGCGCCGCTTCGAGCGCCACGCGTTGCTTGTCGGTAAGCTTTCGCCCCAAAACCGTTTCCGCGGCTCCCGCGCGATCTTCGGCCGTCTTGGCGCCCAGAATTTTTCGTAAGCCTTCGAAGTCGGCGATCTCGCTGGCCGTGGGCTTACGCCCGTACTGCGCTTCCAGCGCGCGACTTAAATCGGGGGCCTTCAAAATCTCGGTCACCCACGGGAAATGCGGAGGGGCCGGGAAAGCGGGATTGTCTTTAAGCCACTGCTCGTAGCTGGCGATCCAAGCGGCCTCCGAAGGGCGCGCTTCGGGACCTGCGCCGCCCAGCTCCTTCTTGAACGCATTCATGAACTCGTTGAAGCGCGCGACGCTACGAATGCGGCGGCCGTTCTCTCGCTTACGGTCCCAGGCGATTAAGTACTCGGCCGCCACGCGCGCGGTGCGGGAGTCGACCCCGAACATATCGGCGTACTCGCCGAGCGAAACTTTATGATTGAGCATCCACCCGACGTTGGCGGGGAAGTTACCGGGCTGCGCGTCTTTGTATTGCTCCAAGACTTTCTTCACGGTCTCGGCGGAGTTCGCGGCCACGTTTAGCTTGCTGAGGTAGCCGTTCAGGAACCGCTCGATGGCCAGGGCAAAACCTTTTTGCGCTTGCGGATCGGTGCTCCAGCGCAGTGCCCAGGCTTCCGCCAGCATCCGGCGAAGCTCCACCCGCTGTGCCTCATTGCCCTTGGCGGTGACCAGCACGAGTGGAAGCTCTTGGGCGGCAATGGGGTCGCGCGCGAGACGGGTTAGCCAGGCGTCCCGCTCTCGTGCCAGCGCCTCTAGCTGGGCCCCCTGAGTGGGGGCGACGAGCCGCTCGGCCGCGAGCCCTTTCGTAATTTTTGCGTGGTGCTGGCCCATGGCCCATTGCGCGAAGTCGACGAGGGCCCCGCCCTCGACGTCATAAGTTTCACGTTTCCCGTCGGCCCCCCGACGCTGGCGCTTCTCCATGGCGAGCAAGGCCATTTGGCCCCGCGACTGATCGGTGGTGAAGGCGTCGACCATCCCTTCCAGCTCGGCGCGGGTGTGGCTGACGCCCATCTCCGAAAGTTTTTTGGAAAGCTTGTCGAGTTCCCCTTTGAGCACCTCGCCGGCCCGCGGGGCCTCGGCCGAGGTTCCGCCGTCGCGCAGCTCTTTTAGGGCCTTCAGCACGTGGGCTCCGCCGGGGGCATCGACGAGGCTCGTGAACTCCGGGGCCTTGTGGTGAGTCGTAAGGTGTTCCATCGGCGCGGTGAGCTTACTGAACCAACCCACCGTCATGTCGCGCTTCATACGGGCGACGCTGTCGTTTACCGACGCGCCTTTGGCTAACCGCTGCGCCTCCCGCATTCCGGTTTGCGCGCGGTAGCTTCCCATCGCGGCCTTGCGCCCGAACGTGCCCACGTCGATAAACAGCCGGTGCATCCACTCCCGTCCGTGCGCCTCTTCTTCTTGCTTTCGCATGGCCTCGAACTGCTGCGTGAAGCTATCGACCTCGGCAAAGATTCGTTCGCGCTCTTCCGGTGAAGTCGCCTCGTTCATCTGCTTGATGAGGTCCTGAAACTTCGAGTTCATCGTGGCGTGCGACAGCGTGCGGCTGGCCTGCTGGCCGACCATTCCGATGCCCACGTTCGCGCCGCCGGCCCAAAGCGTTTTGTAGAGCGGTGACAGATCGAAGCGCACGTTGCCGATCTGCCGCACGCGGGGTTTGATTTTGTCGGCAATCATGCGATCGGCTCCGGCCATGAACAGCGCGGTGGACGCCTCGGCCAGCGCGTTGCGCTGAAGTGATTCGGTGAGATCGTCGAAGCCGTAGTGCCGTCCATGGTAAACGGCATCCGCGTAGTCGAGTCCGGTGCGGCCCACGGTTCCTACCCCGAGCATGGAGGTCATGTTCGTCACGGTCTGGCCAAGCTGACTGCTGGCCGAACGGCGAAGGAGGCCCGCTTTCCAGCTTTCCCCCGCCTTGAGGGTGGACATTAGCTCCGGCACGGTCATGGAGCGGGTGACGTTGTTGACGGTTATCCTGGACCTTTCGGCGATACCGGCCAGTAGCTTGTACTCGGCCGTGGCCTCGACCGTGGTAGCGGTGCCGGCCATGCTTTGCACTTTTCGGGTGGCGGATAGAGCGGCTTCCGTACTCGCTCCGGTTTTTGCCACCGCTTCGCTGGCGGCTAGCATGCGCGACCCCATTCCGATGAAGCCCGCGCCGACGAAACTTGCGCCACCAAAGATGGCCATCGAGATCACGGTTTCCCGGCCGGTGTCGCTGGCAAATCTTTTTGGATCGTACAGCATGTTGCCCTGTAACCGTCCCGTGTCGTCCTGGGTGGCCATTAGGAAACCGGATTCCTGCATGGCCTCGCTCATGTACTGCAGGCCGCCCGCCAC
>JBGSST010000128.1:0-3293 GCA_041736915.1 Bdellovibrionota bacterium | reverse complement strand
TTTCTCGTGGTGCTCGGCATGATGGTGGATGCTCACCGCCGCGGAACCTGGCGGCCCTCGTCGCGCGAAGTGCGGATTTGGCAGGGGCTGGTCGGCTCGGCCGCGCTCGTCGTAGGCGCCGCGGTGATCAAAATTGGATTTGTATCCGGCTACAACGGGATGGATATCCCCACCGTGCTGCGCGGCTTCTCGTTCGATCGTATTTACGGGGCGCTTACGTGGCCGACGGATGGCCTGTTTTACATGGCGGGCTGGTACCTCGCGGTGCTGGGCGTAGCGGCGGCGCAATTCCGTAAGCTGTCCTGGATGGGAAGAGCCTCGGCCCTCTGGATGCTGGCGGAGCTGGGACTGGTCATCGGCTTGAACGGTATCCGCGAGGACTACCGCAGTCCCGTTACGCGTTACCTCCTTGGCTCGTTCTCCGCCGCGTTCGCTATCTGGTTCGAGTGTGCTCCGCGCCTGGCGCCGTACGTAAAGAAGGCGCTGACCGCCTTGCTGATCCTTTATGCGGTTTGGATTCCGTATCAGATGTTCACGTACGATGCGATGGTGGTGAATCACTTCAACGCCACTTGGTTTCCGCCGGATTACATGCTGAACCGATTGCAGCTGCTCACCGCGCCGCTATTGCTGCTGAAGATGCTGGGGCTTTCACCGGTGGGGTTCACGGTGTACTCGCACTTCGCCGACACGGCCGCCTTCCAGCCATTGCAAGCCTACAAGCCCTACGCGCTCGTGGGCGCTGAGCTGTGGCTGCTGACACTGGTTAGCGTGGCCGCGGTGGGAGCGGTGGCGTGGTTACTGTGGCCGCGTCGTTAGTTTTCGGCGTACTTCCCGCACTTGTCGTCAGCGAAGCAGACGGCCATGACCCCCGCCAGCGTTTTGAGGCCTGAGGAACTCTACCCGTTACAAAATGAGACGGTGTTGGCTGGCACCGGTGATGCAAATGTTTTTGACGATGCCACAAGCCCCCATAAAGGTTCAGAGCGGAGTTCCCTTCATGAAACGACCGCCGGTACAGATTTTGTTGGTCGAGGACATGCAATGGTGAGGGTGAATGCGCGCACTAGAGATATCCCGGTCATCCTGCTTTCTACGTCCGACCGACCAGAAGACTTGCACTGGAGCCAGCGCTATCACGCAGAAGGTTTTCTGACGAAGCCCAGCGACCTCTCTGGTTACGAGTCGATGGTTCACCGCTTTACAACCGTAGACTTTCCCAAGCTACAGAAAGGGATGGAACCGGAGCTAAAGGAAATCTAGTGCATTCCACGGTTTAGCCCACCAGCCGCTGGGCGGTAGATAAAAAAAGCGCGGATCGTCATAATAGAGATCCTTGAGGTTCAATCCCCACAATCAGGCGGGCCAGGCGATGGTGGAAGCCATTGTCGCCATGTCGTTGCTAGCCGTGGCATTGGTCGGCAGCACCGTGGCCATCAACGCCATCCGTAAATCCGAGCGGTCTACCCAAGAAAAAATGGCCGTAACCTTGTCCATCGCCGAGGCTCGCGGTTTTGCCTCGCGCGTGGTCTCCGGCGTTTGGCGACGCATGGCCGAGCGCGATTGCAAGAACCCCGACGCGGTCATAACCCTTCTGCGCGGATTACTTTCTCCGGAAGAGTTCACATTGCTCGACAAAAACGAGCTCGAAGCTCTGACCACGGGCGGCCTCCGAGACGAAATCAGTCAGGTGATGAGCAAAAAGGGAGACGAAGCCTTTCGCTCTTGCAGCAGCGCGGACGTGCTCAGCAATCCGCAGCTCGAGCGTCTCTCGACCAGCACCTTCAACCAAGCGCTTTGCCGATGCGCCACCGCGAAAACGGCTTACGAAACCTTTCGCAGCAAGGTGGAAGATCATTCGGATCGGGAAGCGATTTACGCCTGCCTCATGACCACCTCCGAAAGCAAACAGCGCATGGTGATCGAGATCACCGCCTACGCGGTCGACCTCGGCAATGCCAACCGGCTTACCTGTCGCGATTTGGCCTCGATCGAAGAAGATGGGATGCTCAAGCGCGTGGACTACAGCGTAAACCTGGACGGACTCACCGCTTCGCAAGTTTCGGGCACTTTCTACCTTCCTCTGGGAGGTCGCCGATGAATCAAAGGGGAAGCGCCGTCCTTGCTCTCGCCGTAGGAGCCTCCACGTTAATTGCCGTCGGCACGCTCGCCCTGTTTGCACTTTCGCGGCAGGTCTCGCGGGAAGGGGCCCGCACCTTAGCCACGCACCAATCCGACGAGCAGATGAAGAACGCTTTGATCTATACCAAGAAGCTCATCGACTCGGGCTGCCTCACCGAGGTGAATGGAGCCTGGTCGGTTGCCGCTGACTGCACCACCAACCGGGAGTGGGCGCTCAAACACGAAGATGGCAAATCGCTCATCAGTTTCGCGCTGTGCTCGTCGATTGGCGGTCCGGCGCTCGAGGTCGGTGGTCAACGACCACCTGGCGACTGTCGACCGCAAGCGGTTACCGTGAACTTACTCGAAATGGTGGACTCTACTCGCCGCCGGGTAAATGTGAGAACGACCAACGGACGTTTTCCAAGTACGGTCAACGCGTTAGTTAACCAGGCACCGGCGGCTTCGCCCACGCCGACCATCACGTCCGCCCCATAGTTTTGAGCTTTACTGGGGGGGGATTATCTCGATGCCATCGCCCGCATCGTCTATGCCTATGCGCAGCCTTTTGATTATTCCCTTGAAACGGCCGTCGCGCACGGGCGTGGCCTGAACCATGTCACCCAAGACGAAGGTTCCGTTGGCCCCCGACTCCGACTGAAAGCAAACCAGCGCGGCGTCCATCACCTGGGCGGGTGGAAACAGGCGCGAGCTTACGCGCCCGTCAGGTTCGGTGGTCTGCACGCTAATCCGCGGCCGTCCCGTACACCCGGCGGCCAACTCACGTGACAGGTCCTCGCGCGCGTTTTCGCTCGCTAAGGGGGGGCCGTCGCAAACCGTTCGGTACTCGATCCGGCGCACCCCGCTTGGGAGAACTGTTTGTTCGATCGTGAGGTCCTGGCAGGCCGAACCAGCCTTGAAGGCGGGGGAGGAGTGCAGGGCAAAGCCTCCGGGCCGGCGACGGTAAAAATCTTTCTTCAGCTGCGCGGTGAAAGATAACAGGTCGAGCGTGCGTTCCTTCTGTCCCGCCACCGAGCTGATCGCTCGCGAGCTCGACGTCAGTGCACGACCAATGAAACCGGCCGCCATGAGGGCCAGCGTCGAACCGACCAGAAGGCTCACCAAGGATACGCCGCGCTCGTTAAGCATTCAGAGTTTATCCCAGTAAGCGC
>JBGSST010000091.1:0-4791 GCA_041736915.1 Bdellovibrionota bacterium | reverse complement strand
TTACCACCCCATTGCCTACTTGTTTGCTCTCGTCCTCACCACCGCCTGCGGCAGTGGTAAATTTTATGACGGCCCGGTCGGCACACTCGACAGCACGAACGCCGCTTCGGTCAAATCGCAGCTCGCCACGTCGGCCACCGTTTCGTTCACCAAGCCGGGCGAAGTGGCCGCCCCCGCGCGCGCTAGCTATCCGTCGGCCTGCTACACCAAGTCGCCCGATCCCGAAGTCGATGCCGACGGTGACGGCATCGGACTGGCAACGACCTTCACCTTCGACTGCGCGGACACGGCTTCGGGCGGCAGCACTTATACGATGAAAGGCTCGTTCAAAGGGACCGACAAGAACGACACGATGGGTTCGAACCACGACGGCGGTTGGCGTTTCGATATCGACTACAACTTTACCCTCGCCACCTCGCGGGCGAGTGGCGGCAGTTACACGCTCAAAGGTTTCTTCGACCTCACCAAGAGCGCGACGACCTACGTGTATCAGTCGGACTTCCAGAGTCAGTTCTCGGGCTCGTCCAGCCCGGATCGCGCCACCTACTCGCTCACCACGGGTAGCACGTGGAATCACACCATTACGCCCGACGACATGGCGGCGCCGAAAGAAAAAGGCTCCATCACGTTCGGCGGCTTCTGGGGTTACAAGATCTCCGTCACCGCGCGCGCCGACGCCAATCAGGAGTTGGTGCTGCAGGGTTCGAGCGAAGGGCTGAAGTACGATGCGGCCTGCTCGAACTTCTACAAGGAAGGGACCATCACCTTCAAAGCGGCCTCCGGCACGCTCACGATGACCTACGGCTGCGACGCCGCCACCGTCGTGAAGCTCGACGGCACCACGATCTAAAGAGGAAAGCCAAATGCGAATCACCACCGCCCGCGTTTTCGTCGTCTTTCTTTTCGTCGCCTTCTCGGCCTTCGCCGAGGAGACGGTGGGTTACTACATCGGCTCGTTCGATATGGTGACGATGGGGCACAAGGCGGTGGTGGCTTCCACGCTGAACGATCCCAACTTAAAGATCAAAAAAATCTACATCACGGTCAATTGGAATACCGACAAAGACTTCAACGCGTCGATGGAAGAGCGGGTCGAGATGATGCGCCGGACTTACGCCGAGTTCGGCGATCGCGTCGAAATCTTGCGCGAGCCACTGGAGGGGCGCCCCGAGTACGCGCGGTACCTCATCGGAAAACACCAGGGCAAGGTGCTGGGTATTTTTGGCGACGATACATTCGATAAGAACTTCAAGATTTTCACCAAAGACACCAACGTGCACGACTTCGACTACGTGAAGGTGGCCCGCCCGGAGCCCGCCGTCTCCGCGATCGAATCGGTGTACGTGCCCATCGTGCACGATCACGAGATTGAAGCCGACGGCACTTCGTCGAGCGCCGCGCGCAAGGCGATTGCCGAAGGAAAAGACCCCTCGGCCCTGGGTCTAATCTCCAAAGAGGCCTACGAGTACATCAAAGAGCGCGGCCTCTACCAAACTCCCACCGAAGCGGAAATCCCGGCGTTGAAGGCGGACTTCGAAAAGCGTTACCGCGAGTTCGTCCAGAAGATGGAGCTCGAATGGCCCGGCCACGGCCTCAGCAAGCTGCCCATGCCGGAGTACAAGTCGACGCAGTCGTTGGAAGCGCAGTCGGACAAGTTCGTACGTCACCTCATCACTAATCTGAAACTCTCGGTCGCGCAGCAGTACGAAATGCGGCCCAAGGCGGAGAAACTTTTGGGTATCCGCTACCCGACCAAGGCGCTGCGATCGAACCAGAAAGCGGGCATCTACTTTGGCTCCTTCGACGGTGGCGTGGCCGCTCCGCAGAAAGAAGCCGTGCGTGAGGCGTTGAAGAACGTCGAAGTGCTCTACGTGGCGGCGTTGGGCCGTTCGGCAAAAGAGATAAAGATGCCGCTCGAAGAGCGGGTGACGAAGCTCAAGGAACAGCTGGGCGAGTTTGGGGGACGCGTGGTCGTCACTTCGCTACCTAGCCTCGAAGACTCGCCGTCGTTCGTGAAGCGTTTGCGCAACGAACACGGCCCCGAAACCACTGCGTTCTTCGGCACCAACGTGTTTCAGGCGAACTACGATCGGCTAAAGGGAATCTCGAATTTGAAGTTCGCCGCCCTCGCCGTACCGGGCAGTAATCCGCAGCTTCCGCCCGGCGTACCGCTGCTGGGTCACTCCGATCCGTGCGGTCTGGGCAATGTGGCACCGAACGCTCCACAAAACCCGAGCTGACGCCCCTCTCCGCTCCCCGGTCTGGCTTGTCCATAGCCGCGCTCGCGGGCACCACTCTTATTAAGGAGTGTGTATGCGAACGAATGCAATGGATTGGCTTCTTCCCGAGGATACGAAACGGACGCGCGATCGCGTGGAGTTCTTGCGGGAGTGGCGGGCGGCGCGGGCCAAGTTGGAGAAAGTGCGGCGCTACCGTATCTTCAGCAACCGCGTGCTGGTCGAAGTAGCGCGGCAGGACCCCGCGCGGCGTGAAGAGCTGATTGCCGTGTGGGGCATCGGTGAAAAGAAGGCCGACCAGTTCGGCCGCTCGCTGCTGAGTGCCCTCGCCTACTTTCGCGGCGGAAACGTCGTGACCATGGCCAAGCCTAAACGAAAGCGTACGAAAAGCCGCCGCGGATCAAAAGCGCAGCTCCAGCTCCGGATCGCCCAGTAGATTCGTCTGGTAAACGACCCAACGCATGACGTTTGCGGACTGAACTGACGGGATCAGCTTCACCTTGGTCCGATAGTGAATCAGTCCTAAGTTTCTCGCGCCGTCGTGGAAGATGGTGTCGTAGAACGCTAGGTGAAACTGATTGGACGGGCCGCCGCTACCCCCCGGGGTGTAAAACCCATAGTGCGAGTTGGCGATCATCGCGGCCGCGCCGCCAACCGAGGACGTTACGAGCTGACTCGCCCAGTTGGGCTTACGCAGGTTTCCCGAAAGGCAGCCCTGCGTGATGCCAAAGAACGGGAATTCGTTCGTAATCTCGTTGATGCGGCTCGAGCTGAACCGCATGCCGCTATTGTCATCCGCGCGTCCCAGGTGATTCACGGTATAGAAGTCGCCAGACTTTAACGCCTGCACCACATCGCTCGCGGAGTAGGTTTTAGAAAACGTTTCGTGCAGCTTGGTGAATTTGGCCTTGGCCGGGTACCCCTGGGTGGCAGACTGGCCCGCGAGCCCCGTCCTCTCTAGCGGCTCGATCGCTTTGCTACCGAGCGTTTGCGCGTCGAGCTTCTCGCCGAAGCTCAACGTGTTCCAGATCCGGGCGTCGAAGAAAGCCACGCGCTGCATGGTGAGCGTTTTTTTCACGAACGCGTGCATATCGTCTTTGGTGGTGACCGGCGCGCGACCGACCGCGACCTCGCAGGCCAGGTCCACGTCTTTTCCGCCAAGGCCATCTTTGGGTTCACCAAATTTTCCGTTCCCGTTTCCGTCGAAATCTCCATCGAGGCAGGCGAAGTAGAGATCTGACGGAAGGGAGACTTCCCTCGCGCTCACCGTCAGAAGGCGAGAGGGAAAGATCGAGTGGCCGTTCCCCACGAGGAGCACGTAGCGAACTCCGTCTTTCTTGTAATGATCGACGATGGCGTTGCGGACCTTCTCCTGAAGATCGCGGCCCAGAAAGTCCGCCTGAATGCTTTCTAGGCTCACCATTTTAGTGGGGATCGCGCGGCTTTCTTTCTCCGCCAGCAGCGCCTTTAAATTGTAGGGCTCTTCATCTTCGATGAAGCTCTTGGGGGCGATGGCTAAGTACTCAATGGCGCGCGCGCCAAGCGGCATCGGGTAGGTGCCGAGAGTATCGGGGTTCGTCACGGTAGTAGCCACCAGCTCGCGATCTTTACGCTGAGCGCGCAGTAGCTCGGGCGTGTCGTCATCCGCCAGCTCGACCTTCAGCTCGCCACCCGAGATGGTGGTTCCCTCTTTCGACGCCGGATAGTACTTGCGCACGTAAAGCGGGATCGTCGCCAAGCGGTAGCCAAGCCAGCGCTGCTCCGACGCTTCGCCTACGAAGCTGGCCGGAAAAGCTTCATCCGCCACGTACTCACGCAGGGGCTCATCGTAGGTCCAGTGGCTTTCGCAGGCGGTTTGCGGCGCGGGTACGATCTTGGTCTCCACCGGTTCGCGCCGTTCACCGCGTTCTTTCGGCGTGAAGGTAACGGACTTTATCTTTTTTCCGTAGGGTAGCGCGATCCGCGCGTAGACCGTGGGCACCTCCGGATGGCCGGGCACCCGCAGCCACTCGCCGGCCCACGGCTTTTCTTTCGTGATGTCGCCAAAGTCGAAGCTTTGCGTGAGGGAGTTGGGGCTGGCGGCGTGGGTGGAGAATGAAAACAAAAGAAGGCCGCTGAAAATGAGAAGTGCCGGACGCGACATAGGGTGTTCCTCGGCTGTGGTTCCCTAAATTATAGCCAAGGAAATGGGCGAACGGCGGCCGAGGGTTGACGCGTCGTTACTTAACGGTGGCGCTGGCGCGGAAGTCGCGGGCCTGGTTGTCGTCGTAGTTCACGATTTTGGTCGTGAACAGCGTCGGGCGTAGCAAAAGGGCAAAGGCTTGCAGCGACGACGTCACTTTGGCCACCGGGGCACTCTTTAGCAGCCGGCCGGGGGCGTTAGTCGCCACGGTGGTGCCGTTGGCCCGCAGCTGCAAAGTGCGGGTGGCGACGAGCACGCCATCCTGACGGAAGAAATCGAGCTTCACGAAGTGGTCACCGCTACTTTGCGCGAGCACGGGAATCCAAACCGAGTTTTTATCGACGGACAGGTCCACCGACATATTCCGGCCCA
>JBGSST010000056.1:0-13541 GCA_041736915.1 Bdellovibrionota bacterium | reverse complement strand
AAAAGGGAGGGACTCCTTTTCTGCAGGGGGATTTATGCCGATAAGGCAGCATGCCGAATCGATCCGCCACACCGTCTAAAACCCAAGTCAAAACGACGACATTCTCTTCCTCCCTTCGTTTGTTTCGCGAGCTGAAGAAGCGCTACCGCCCGTTGTACGAACAACGGGTGAAGAGCATCGGCCCCAATGCCTGGTCGTTCGATAAAGCCCGGCTCTACAAACGCGGCGACACTTACGCTTTGTTTTTGAAAGGGGACGCCTTCGAGATGGCGTTTCAGCACGGCAAGCTGCTCTCCGAGCAGGTGCAAAATGGTGTGCTGATGCAACTGTCGAAAACTATTCCCAACCATCTCGAAAACTCCGTGAGCCAGTCGAAGATCTTGAACGCGTTGGTCATCCAGCTCGTGGATTATTTCGGGCACCGCCTGCGCGAACACACTCCGTGGGAGTCGCTCGTCGAAAGTTTTGCGCTCAGTGAAGGGTCGGGGCTGGCCCTCCACCACATCTCGAACTCCATGGTGGTAATGGAGGCGCTTTACATTCTGGCAAAATACGCGATTCGAACGGAACGCATGGACCCCGGCTCGCTCGCGTTTGCCGGCTGCTCGTCTTTCGCCGCTTGGGGCGACCACTCCGCCGACGGCGACCTCATCATCGGCCGCAATCTCGACTACCCGCTAAACGGCTACTTCGACGAGAACCCCATCGTGACCTACTTCGAACCTACCGACGGGGGACAACGCTATTTGTCGCTTGGCTCCGCCGGTCTGCACCCGCCTTCGCTTACTTCCATGAACGAGTCGGGTATATACCTCGCGGCCCACTTGATTCCCACGGAGGAGACATCATTCGAAGGAACCCCCATGTACTTCGTGGTGAGCGACATCATCCGTCACGCCACGACCTTCGACGAAGCGGTCGCCCGCTTTCGCGATCGACGCCTGACGCTCGGCTGGGCGTTCGTACTGGCGAGCCACAAAGAAGGCCGCGTGGCCACTCTCGAAATCACCAATGAACGGGTGGCCGTGCGCGAGTCGAAAGACGGTAAACATTTTCTCACGAACCACTTCTCGTTTCTGGAGAACTCGAACCTCTTCGTGAACCGTGCGGTGGAAGACGATACTAAGGGCCGCTACTTTCAGATGCAGGAAGGGTTGCGCCGGGCCGGCAAGGTCACCCCCGAGATCGCGGCCCACATCATGGGAGACTCGTTCGATCCGTGGCTGCAAAAAGATCGTGGTTTAGGGGCCACCGTCGCCGTGCACATCACGGTAGGCTCCACGGTTTTCGAACCCGCGAAGGAGCGCATGTGGGTCGGTCAGGGGCTGGCGCCCACGTCGCAGAACGAATGGCTGCCGTTCCCGCTGTTCGGCAATTGGGAGAAGCCGTGGGAGGCGATGCCGAAGCAAACGCTTCCGCCTCACCCCATCCACCGTGGTAACCCCAAGCTCGCCGAAGCGGTGAAGCACTACGTGAAGGCCAAAATGGCCTACGAGTTCGACGTGGATAACGAAACAGCCTGGCGCGAACTAACCGAATGCACGCGGCTCGATCCGGGAAATCCGGCCTACCACTTCGTGCAAGCGATCTTCGCCCTGAAAACGGATCGCTGGGGCGAGGCCGTTGAAGGGCTGTCGCACGTCATTGGTTTTGACGAGCCTTTGCACTTGAGGGCGCTAGCTCTGTACTACCGTGGCCGCATCCACGCCTCCCGCGGTAGTAAGGAAGCTGCCCTGGCGGACTTTGCACTAGCCCAAAAGTCAGACGAGCTGGACGAAAAATTGGGCCGGGCTCTGCGCAAGGCCATCATGCGGGTGCGAATCTTCGGCAAGTTCCCGCTGTCGGCGAAGAAGCTGCCCATCCTCATGCAGTTTGCCGACTTCGTGTACTACTGATGAAAATTGCACTCCTCATTTTGCTCTTCGTATTCGTCCCCAGGGCGAGTGCGGAAATTCCTGTAGGCGAGGTGCTGAAAGACCCCGCCGTTACCGGGACCATTCCCGTGCGCTGGAATCGCGATCGGAACGGCTACCTCACCGATGTAGACACCCGCGAGAAGGCCCAGGCGCTAGTCACTTGGCGTTCCGACGAGCGTACGGAAAAGCCCCTCCGTCTAATCTGGAAGGGGCCGCAGGGTGAGACCAAGCGCGTGCAGGTGCGTACGTGCGAAGAGTATCTCGACACGCGCGACTTACATTACCGGCCCGAGGCGAGCGAAGACCGCAAATTAGAACATTGGTTTCGCTTCCGCTGCGAGTCACTGCGCCGAATCGTCGAGGCCCAGCCCTCCCGCGAAAGCTATGTCCGCGACTACCGTTTTCACCAGGGCTCGCTCACCGAGCTGCCTCCGTGCGTGGGGGCGATGGGCGGCGTCGACGGGTACCGCACCTCGGTGGAGCGCGCTTTGGAAACGTTGAGCTCCTGGAAAAGTTTCGCCCCCGACAAAACGGTAGTGCGGGCGGACCAGCACGAAATCGTGTTTCAGAATAAAGACGAGACCGTAACCGCCGAAGCCTCCGTGTGGGGCGACTTCAACGGTGACGGCATCGAAGACGTTTTGCTGCTCACCGCCACCCAGCCCAGCGGCATCGACAGTCGCTACAAGGATTACGCGGCCGTCGCCCTTACGCGCTACCGCGGCGAAAGGTTCTTTCGTGCGCTCGGTGAGCAGGGGGAATGGGCCTGCCGTCCCCAGACGGCGCTCAAGGTTACCGAATGCCGCTGGGACCATATCGACGAGCAGCGGGCTACCTTCGTGGCGTCGCTAAAGGGCAAGCAGTTTCAAAAAGCGTTTGATTTTTGGAAAGGGATCTTCTCGAAGTGCGAAGAGACGATGTCGGAAGAGCGCCGCTTGAACTTTCTGGCCGACCTGTCCGCGGCCGCGCAGCGGGCGGGCAACAGTGAGGTATGCCGAGACCTCGCCAAGCGCGGCCTCGCCACCGAAGCCAAGGACTGGACCTCCACCCAAACGGTCATTCGCTCACTCAAACAAAACTATGCGCTTTGCGATAGTAAGGTTCGCTTCGACCCCGCAAAACGCCCACGTCCCAACTCCGGCTTCGAAGGGGAGGCATTGCAGGTCGAAGACCCGCTCTACCCTTGGGAAGACCAAAACCCCAACGACGATCCCCGCCGCTAAACTGGCGCCGGCTTTAGAAGTAAAGAGCGACGCGGAAGACGCCGTAGGAGGGGCTGCCTAGGGTGCCCGATGCCAGGAAAAAGCCCCACTTCACGCCGAAGTCGAGGTTTACGTCCGCCGTGCGCAGAATGTGCACGCCGAGGGTAGGGCCGATTACGAAACCGTCGACCCATTCGCCGCGAAAAAGGTCCGCGCTGGTGCGGGTCGTCCCAAAACCAAAATCGAAACCGATGTAGGGATCGACGCCGATGTTTTTGTCGTGCAGCGGGAAGAACGAAGCCCCCAATCCGGCGGTCATGCCCAAAGCCCCCGACTTACCGAAAAACTCCGTGCCGAGACGAATGACTACCGTCTCCACGTCGAAGCCGTAGCCGGCGGTCAAGTAGTACCCCACGCCGGTGGCGTTGAGGTTAGACAGCGCGACGGGGCCGATGCCGAAGTAGTAGCCACGCAAAGCAAGCTGCCGGTCCGAAGAGACGGAATTCGAAGATGCGGGCGAGGCCACCTCTTCCGCCCGAGCGGCGATGGTGACGAACAGCAGAACGAATGCAACGACCAAAAAGTAATACTTACGCATGACCAGACTCCTTGCCCAAAGTTATCGCCGCCGCCGTATAAGTTGTCGATGTCCCAAATTAGATACGATCACGGTTTTGCGGGAACGAGCCGCGGCTTGGTCAGCAGCGGCAGCACTTTATCCATCGGGATCGCCGGGGCCAAGTGCCCGTCGACGCCGGTAACTTTCTCCGCGGCGGCGAGGCTATTTACGATTGCCTCTTCCGTGGCTTCCACAGTGGCGGCGAACAGCCCATCCAGCTCGCCGTTCGGCACCATCTCCACTTTGGCTATCTTTTTAGGCCTCAACTCCGCCGAATGCGCCGTTGAGAAGGCCACGAAGATGTCGCCCGATCCGTCGCCGGACACCGAGCCGGTACGCGCCAGTCCCATCGTGGCTCGACGAGCCAGCCGTTTCAGCTGGTGCGGCAGCAACGGCGCATCGGTAGCCACCACGATGATGATCGACCCGGTCTCCTTGCTAAACATCAAATCGTTTTTGAAGTGAGCGCCCACCGGAACTCCGGCGAGACGAAGCTGGTGGCGTAATCCATGGTTAGCCTGCACCAGCACGCCGACCGTGTATTCCCGACCCGCTGCTTTGGTGATTCGCGACGAGGTGCCGATGCCGCACTTGAACTCGTAACAGATCATCCCCATGCCGCTGCCGACATTGCCTTCCGGCACCGGCCCGCCCCGGGCATCGTCGAGCGCCTTCAGCGCATCGGCTTCCTTCACGTGAAAACCATTGATGTCGTTGAGCCACCCGTCCCACGTTTCGGCCACCACCGGCAAAGAGATCGTGCTGTCCGTTTTTCCCTGCTTCACCCGCCACGCCACCACCGCATCGCGCACGGTGCCCACCGAATGGGTATTCGTGATCATCACGGGCCCTTCGAGCATGCCCGACTCTTCGATCCAGGTCGTGCCCGTCATTTCGCCGTTACCGTTCTGGGAAAACCAGCCGGCAAAGACCGCATCTTTCCCGTTGCGCCCACGTGGTAGAACCGCCGTCACGCCGGTGCGCACGGGCCCTTTGCCTACCTGCAGCTTTCCTTCGCCGCGGTTCAGGGTGACGAAACCGACCTCGACCCCCTTTACATCGGTGATGGCGTTGAGCTTGCCGGGCGTACCGTCGAAAGGAATTCCGAGGTCCCGCGCACGGGGTTTTGTTGCCGCTAACGACGATGCGGCGCAAAAAACTAGGGCCAGCGAAATGAAGTTCATCCCTTAGATTTCGCAGAATGCGGCTACGGCTGCAACATCTTGGTGTTGTGGATTTTGAGCGTCGCACCGGGGATTAGTATTCCCTCCGGCACCACGAGCAACTGACCGTCCGGGCTGAACGAAGAGAAGTTGAGATCGTAAGTGAAGAGTACCTGGCCGGACTTTGCGTCCCACACTTTGCGCGCGAATTTGCTGTGGTTCGGATCTACGAAACCTACGATGAGCTGGTCGGGATGACCCGGCCGGGGCATCACCCATTCCCATTTTACCTGCCAGCCCGGCCCCGGCGAGATAGCCGCGGTATCGAGGTACAGTGAACTCTGCCCGGGTCCGGTTTGCCGAAAGATCTTTTCGGCCCGGCCGAAAAGATCGGGCTCTCCGTTTGTTTGAAAGGTTAGCGGTGTCATGTAGTCGCGATTGTTCATCCGCACTTGTGGTTCGTAACCTTTGCGGACGGACGCCCGGCCATCCGCCGCCACGTCGACCACGATGTACCGGGAGTGGGTTCTCCTTGGGGTCTGCAGTACGTTCAAAACGAGGGCGCTCGTACCCGGAATGACCCGCAGGCCATCGGTATCGATGGTGTCACCATCGTCAATCACCGAGGTAAGGTCCAAGGGGATCACCTTCTTGGCGGCCAGATCAATTCGCACCAGAGTGCCCAGCGCGCCTTCCCCATAAAGGACGTTGGGGTCCGCCGTATCGATTGGACTGCTTACCGGAATCGCACCCATTTCGCTTCGACGATCCAGTTGCGGTACGCCTAGCTCGAACGGCACGACGGCTACGCCGGCCTTCGGTAGAGGGAGCAAAAGGTTTTTCCCGTCCGCCGAAAAATGGGCGGGGCGATAGGGGCCCCTAATCGGATAGCGTTTTAGTTCGCTAGTTTTCACGTCGAGCACGACGAGGTCACCCCGGCTCATTGCACTCGCTTGCGGCGAAACATCCGAATAAACGAGCCACCGGCTGTCGGGCGAAATCGTGTACCGGCCGTGATGGGTAGTGAACGGGATCGTGAGGTGGCTTCTGGTCTCGAGCAAACTTTCGTTCACCCTTTGAATCACTTCGGCGTTCACGGTATCTCGCCGAGTGAGCCGACTCGCCAGCCGCGCCCGAACCTCGGGCGTGTTCCACCCTTTCTGGCGCAGCATCTCTTCAAAATTTTTCAACGCGCGTTCCAGCGCGAGAAAATCGCCTTCGACACCCGTGGGCACTTTAAGCGGATCGGCCTTCATCTTTGCTTTCGCCCCGGAGCCGAGTTGTCCGCCCAGCTTGTCGATGAGCTGATCGTAAGTGGAATCGATCAGGGAAAAGTTAATGGCCCCTTGCGGGGTGGACGCGAAATGAACCAAGCAATCGAGCGTGGCCGAAAAAAGCGGCGCGGACGCGAGCAAGGCAAAGAGAAAAAATAGGTTCCGGTAGTACACGAGCTCCGATTGTCTCGCTAAGGAGAAGAAAAAAACAGCTCACGTTCTTCTCGGGAGTGCTTGCTTACATTCTCAAGCTGCCCGGCGTGCAGTAGTCGCGGACCGCGGAGCATTGTGCATGCGAGCGGCCTTTGCCACGGCAGTCCTTGTAGTAGGTGTGGCAGGTCTGCGCGATTTCCTCATCCGACGGAATCTCCACTTCGGGAAGTTCCACGGTGGTCACCTTATCGACCTGCTTATCTACCTTAGGCGCTACGGTCTGGCGCTTTGGCATCGGAGCAAATCCGGCGAACAAGGGGCCTTTTCCGAAAGCGTTCAATCCGAACAGTACGAGAAATAGGGCGGTGGTCTTTTTCATAATGTGTTTCTCCAAGGTGCTTCCAAGTTGCGTGATTAGAGAGATTGCAAAGGGGGTGCCGAGGAAGGGGCAGGGAGGTCACGATAAAGTACAATGAGTTCAATGATTTGCGAGTGTATTCTGCCTGTACACTACTGTCCCGTTGTCTATAAATCCTGAAGGCCGTCCAAAGCGTATACAATTAGAGTGTGCGCCCTTCATTCCTACTACTACTGGTGCCCTTACTTCTCGTCTCCTGCGGTAGCGACAAGGCCAAATCGCGCGGGGAGAACTACGGTGACGTTGGCCCGCTGCGCGGCCGGGTTTTGGACACGTTTACGCTCAAAGCCCAGTTCACCGCCACGCCCCAAATCGAGGTGCGTGATTTTGGCGGCGCCGTACTCACCACCCTGACCGTGCCGCTGAAGATCGAGGAGGGCGATCTGGAGGTCATGAGGGATGTTTTCTGGGAAAGCGCCCGCACCATGGCCATCCGGCTGCCGCAGATCAAGGGTTGTATCCCCACGCTTTTCGGCATCGATCCCAAGCGCAACGACTACCAGCTCAAATTCTGGGGCTGGGACAACGTCGGCGTCAGTACCGCGTGTGAAAACCTCATCAAGCAGATTCCCGCCAGCGGCTTCGAGGTAGAGCTGACCGACGTGAAATGGGCCGACGTTGGCTTGGTCAAAAAGTTTACCGGGGTTCTCAAGCCCTTCACTCCGTAACCTCCCCCCCCTTTTTCTCCTAGGCGGGCTGCATGAAAATGGGGACATGTTCCTCATTCCGAAGGAGGGGGGCACCCGGAAACCCCTATGTTAACGCGCGTTCGGTTTGGCGCGGTACTTGCTATTAAGCCGGGCAACACAACGAGGAGAAAGACATGAAATCATTTTTGGTAGCAGGATTAGCGGCAGTCGTACTGTCTTTAACGGTAGGTTGCGCTTCGCAGAAAGCATCCACCGGAATGGAAGCGGTCACGGAGAATCGCAAGACGATTCAAGAGACCGACAAGCGCCTGAAAAGGGCCCAAGAAAAGTTGGCGGATTTTCAGAACGACTTGAAGGATCTACGTAGCGGGTTCAGCGACTCCAAGCAGCTGAACACGACCCAAGAAGCGTCGCAGAATCTAGAGAGCTTGGCTCTCAAGATCGAGCAGGCGCAGCTGGAATTGAAGGCGCTCTCGACCCAGAACCAGGCCTCGGCCCGCGATCTGGACCGTCGGCTACAGAACGCCGCTCAGGAAAATACCAAGGTTCTCAATCAGTAAAAACGTTTGCAGTAAAAGGAGTCACACATGAAGCAGTTAGGAACAATTTTCGCAATTACGACTTTAGCGTCGGGAATGGCATTGGCGGATTACTCTACGACCGAGACGAGCGTTCAGCATCGTCCCGCCTTGGGAATCCAGGCCGGCATGAACTTCGAGACGGCGAAAACGCCGGGCAACATCTCGGCGGAAACCCACACCGGTTACACGGTGGGTCTTACCATGGACGTTCCGGTCGCCACGAATATCGCGATTGCGCCGGAGCTGAACTACAGCCGCCGCGGTTTCGACGTCATTAACACCGGCAACGTAAAGGCCGGCGTTACGTATCACTCGATCGAAGTCCCGGTGTTGGCGAAGGTCGCCTTCTTCGACGGCATTCGTCCGTACATCTTCGCGGGCCCGATGGGCGTGTGGAACATTTCGAACGAAGTCACCGGCTCGATTGGTGGCACGGGCGGATCGACCTCGTTCAATCCTCGCACGTTTGACCTCGCGGCCGTAGGCGGCGTGGGCGTGGAGCTTGGACCGGTCTTCGTGAACGCCCGCTACGTGTTGGGCTTGCTCGACATCGATAGCAACTCGGCCGACTACCAGTCGCGCGGCTTCAAGCTGCTCGCTGGCCTCCACTTCTAAACGGTCAAACGAATCGCATTGCGAAAAGGGCGTTCCCTCTGGGGGCGCCCTTTTTCTATTTGGTACAATGGGCGCATGACGAAAGAACGCGGTGCAACGCCCCTCCGGCAATGCGGTTTGCTGATTCTTCTCTCGCTCTTTTCGGGCGAGGGCGCGATGGCGCTGACCGTCGAGCGAAGCGAAGACAAAGAGGTAATGCGCATCGAGTGGGAGCCGCCGGCGGTCCAGCTTAAAGCGGTGGTACGCGCCGATGGCAACTTCACCGAGGTAGGAATGGAAGGGGTGCCTTCGATCGCCAAGTTAGGTGGACCCAGTCTGCCCCGCCTGAGTCGCTACCTCGCGGTACCACCCGGAAAAAAGATCGTACTGGAAAACGTGGTTGTCGAAACGGACCTTCAGTCGTGCGACTCACCCGTGGCTTACGCGCAGAACCGCAAGACTCACTGCCGTCCGCGCCGCCCTAAGGTTTACCAAGACCCCGCTTTATACGAGCTGCCCGACGCGGAAGCCGTGGAGCTGGGCCCGGTTACGATGGCGGGCTCGCTGCCACTCGTGCGGCTCGATCTCAATCCCGTCCGTCGCGCCAGCGATGACGAACTGCTCGTCACGCGCCGACTGAGCTTCGATGTGCGTTACGTGCCACTCGAAGGGGATGAAGATGGTTTCCGCGCCGCTTTCCTTTCCGCCAACGAAGTTCGCTTCTTCAAAAGCTTGGTGCTGAACCCCGAGCAAGTGCCCGGGGCCGATCGCGGCGATCGGCGCGTGGACCTCATTCTTTCGCCGGCCAAATACGTCAAAGCCATCGAGCCCCTCATCAAATTCAAAGAGGCTCACGGCCGCGAGGTGCGACTGCGTTTGGTGGATAAGCATGCCAACACCACCAAGGTGAAGGCGATCATCGCCAAAGAGTACCAGTCGGCCCTTCCACCGAGCCACACGCTGCTCGTGGGCAGCCTCGACGACGTAGTGAGCTTTAAACGCGACGACTACTGGACCGACTACCCGTACTCGCTGCTCGATGCCGGCAACCTACCGGATCTTTCCATCGGCCGGCTTCCGGTGCAGTCGGACACCGAGCTTCACGCGCTGGTGGAAAAGCTTATCGCGCGCGAGTCCACGCCGCGCAACGATGCCGCGATCCTCGTCACCTCGGGCAACGAGGTGAACTGGTGTCACGTGAATCTCAAATACATCATGGAGCAGATCTTCGCCAAAGCGCAGCTGCCGCTCGAGATCACGAAGCTCTACTCGTCGGAGGGGGCCGATACGGCGAAGATCATCGCCGCCTACAATCAGAACCCGAACCTCATCGTGTATGACGGACACGGCAACGCGAACGGCATGACCGAGCTTCCGTTCTTGATGGAGCATCTTCCGAAACTAAAGAACACGGTTCATCCGCTCATCTTCGACATCGCGTGCCTGAATGCCTACTGGCCCAGCACTGGCTCGGCGACGCGCAACTTCGCCGACTCGATCTCCACGCTGAAGAACTCAGGCGCGGCGGGGATCATGGCGTCGAGCAGCTACTCAGGGGGCCACGATCTGTTCAAGGCCATTTTTCGTGCGTCGGTTTTTGACGAGCTGACGCCGGCGAACCCTTACCATCAGTTGCACGAAGTGGGAGAGGCGATTCGCTACGGCAAGATAAAGTATCTGGAGGGTGGGGCGGACGACGCCCAGGTGCTGACGGATAACGAGCTGTTTTACTATTTGGGCGATCCCGCCTCGACGATTTTTTTCTCGCAGATCATACCCGTGCCCGAGACGATGCTCGACCTGCCCCTCGATCCGAACGAGGCATCGGAGTTAAGTGGTGGACAGCCAAACGACGGTGAGTAACGCCGCCATGGCGAATAGACCGTACTCCAGCACGCGATCGCGGCTGCGTTTGGGTTGATACTTGGGAAGCGGAGCCAGTGTGCTTTTCACGGAATACCTCATTGAACTAGTCGGCCCGACGTAGCGGGCCACAATAGGCCCTACCCTACAGAGTAGCCGTATTCTCCTTGGGGTCATGACCGGTTTCCCGACGAACGAACTCACTAGGCTCAAATCAGCACAATTGAGCGACGGGGAAGATCAGCCGCAGGAAGGCTGAAACGACGAGTATTCGCTTTCGGGGGCCGGAGCGGCCAACCCGGTGGAGTGAGCCGCTTTGAGCTCCGTCTCCAGGTGTTCGGCAAACAGCTTCATCAAGCGCGTGGCCACGGGGCCGGGCTTGCCCTCACCGATGGCGCGGCCATCGATCTCGACGATGGGATAAAGGTCGGCCGTCGTGTTGGTAAGGAACGCTTCGGAAATTTCGCCAAGCTCGTCCTTCGAGATCGGCTCCTCGCGCAACGGCATGCCGTGCTCGCGCGCAAAAGCGACCGCAAGGCCACGCGTGATGCCGGGAAGGATGTTTCCCGTAAGCGGCATCGTGCGGATCTCACCACGAAGCACGGCGAAAAAATTACTGCGCGACAGCTCGGAGCACTGGCCGGCGTCGTTGATGAAAAGCGATTCGTAGCATCCCGCCTCTTTGGCCTTCTGCGCCCCCATCACGTTACCGAGCAGGTTGAGCGATTTGATATCGCACCTTTTCCAGCGCAGGTCGGCGTGGGTGATGACCTTGCAGCCTTCGGTCTTAATTAGGGGCATCGGCGCCGGCATGTCGTTCACCACGGCGAGGATCTGCGGCGTTACGAGCTGCGGAAAGCCGTGTTCGCGTTTAGGGGCCAGCCCCCGGGTCACCTGCAGATATAGCGTTCCATTCGCGTACGGGTGCCGTTTCACTAGCTCGTGGCATTGGGCCTTGAGCCGATCGAGGTCGGGCACGGCCAGGGACATCTCGTTCAAACTGCGTTCGAAACGGCGCCAGTGGGCCGCTTCCGCGTACAAATAGCCGTTATAAAGGCGAAAGACTTCGTAGATGCCGTCGCCAAAGTGGTAACCGCGGTCGAGCGGCGATACGCGTACGTCCGCCAAAGGCATGATTTCGCCGTTGAAAAGCGCGAGGGATTGAAAATTTTGAGTACTACCCGACAACAAAACGATTCCGTTTTACTCGATGATTTCCAAAACAGAACGTTTTTTTAATTTTGTCGATACGGCGGCCAGAATGGTGCGCAGCGAACGGGCATTGTTGCCCTGCTTGCCGATGATCTTACCGAGGTCGGATTTAGCGACTTTCAGCTCGATAACCGTGGTTTGCTCCCCTTCGACTTCGGTAACCGAGACCTGTTCGGGCAGATCGACCAGGGCCTTTGCCATCACTTCCACAAGATGCCTTAACTCTTCCATGGGATGCTCCTCTGTAACGATCCCCCTTTAAGGATCCTGTAACTAATATTGAGCATTGAACAGGTTAGGTCAACAGTCCCCGAGTCAAAGCCCAGAGGGGCTTAACGATTGAAATCATTGGGCACATTTTATCTTCGGAGCGGTGCTAATTGGCTCTGTCCGTGCCAATCCGCCCTAGGGTGAGCAGGCCGATCGGAGTGTGCTCAATCCCTTTGGCAAGGGTTGATGCAGCGTGCTAAACCGCTGGGGTGACCCCCTTATTTGCCGTTCGCAACGTCGTTCGCCACGCACGCCGCTCTCTGCTGGTGCTGGCCAACGTCGCGCTCGGAGTGGGCGGCCTATACGCGTTCCACGGCTTCAACGCCGGGATTATGAACGACTACCGCACGAAGGTGATCCGCCAGCAGATGGGCAACGGACAGCTCACCACCAAAGGCTACCGCGATGCCGTGCTGGAAAAACCCCGCGAGCAATGGATTGCCGAACCAGAGGCCATCCGGGCCCGGCTGGAGCTGTTGCCTTACGTGGAGGGGATCTACCCCCGGGTGCGGTTTCCGGCGTTGATTTCCCGGCAGCACGGCGAACAAGCGCTGAGTGGATTTGGCGAAGGGGTGGAGGCGGAACGCGAGGCCGGCTTTTTCAACGCGCTCAAGATCCGTGACGGCAAGCTCCTCACCTCCGAAGCCGACGGGATCTTACTCGCCAAGGGGCTGGCCGATTCTTTGGGAGCGGGGCCTGGCGACGTCGTTACGGTGCTGACGCAAAACGACAACGGCGCGGTGAATGGCGCCGACCTCAAAGTGACCGGCGTGTTCTTCACCGGCGAGGCAAACTTCGACCGATCTTTTTTCCGCATTCAGCTCGCCAAAGCGCGTGAGCTTTTGGAAACCGATCGCGCCGAGCTGCTCGCGGTGGGTTTGAAAGACTTTTCGGCGTGGAAAGAGTTCACCAAGGCGGTGGGGGAAGGGTACCCAGCACTCGAAGCGCACTCGTTCGAGCAGATTGATCGGGTGAACTACGAAAACTCGGTCGTGTGGCTGGATAGCCAGTTTCAGCTCATGCTCGTCATTTTCCTCACCATCATCGTGCTCGGTGTGTTCAACACGACGGCGCTTGGCGTGTGGGAACGTACCCGCGAGTCGGGCATTGCGCTTTCGAATGGCGAAAGCCGCGCGGGGTTGCGGCAATCTTTTTTGCTCGAAGGGCTGATGCTCGGCGTGGCCGGATCGCTGCTCGGCATCGTCATCACGTGGCTCGTCGACAAAGTGTGGTTGAGCCGCGGTATTCTCATGCCGCCGCCGCCCGGCTTCGAAGGTTACTACTACGCTTACTTGAAGCTCGAACCGCGGAGCGCCTTGGTCTGGGTGGCATTGGGAATCGGCGGTACGCTGCTCGCCACCTGGTTCGCCACGCGATCGCTAAAGAGTAAACCGATTACGGAGATGTTAGCGCATGTCTAAACGCCTTCTGTATCCGGCGCTCGTCACGGTGTTTTTGGGAAGCACGTGGTGGCTGATGCACCTGGTGGCGCCGGTGTACTGGGACCTCGTGCCCGGTCTTTTGTCGTTGCCCACGCTCGCCCTCATGGAATTTTTCGAACGCAAGATGCCGCGCCGGACGGAGTGGCGCACCAACTACGGCGAAGGCTTCAGCGACTGGCTACAT
>JBGSST010000051.1:0-12850 GCA_041736915.1 Bdellovibrionota bacterium | reverse complement strand
CGTCATTCCCATCGGCGGCGGCGGACTGGCCGTGGGCATCGCGACCGCGCTCAAGGCGCTCGCGCCGCACGTCAAAATTTACGGCGTGACGCCGAAAAATGCGCCGGCGACCTTTGAAAGCTTCAAGGCCGGCAAGCAGATCTCGCTGGATGTGAAACCGACCCTCGCCGAGGGAACGGCCAACAAGCGGCCCGACGACGCGATGTTGGCCGAGTTGCGAAGCCTTCTCACCGACATGTTCATGTTGAGCGAGGAGTCCATTGCCCACGGCATTTCGCTCATCGCCGAAGAGTCGAAGATGGTACTCGAAGGCTCGGGAGCGCTAGGTGTAGCGGCGCTGCTCGAGGATAAGATTCCGGAAAAGAAAATTTGTGTCATCTTGTGTGGCGGCAACATCGATCTGCCCGCGTTCTCCAACGTGTTGCATCGGGGCCTCGTCGAGCAGGGGCGCCTGACTCGCGTTACGATTAAGATCAGCGATCGTCCGGGTGGGTTGCATTCGGTCACGCAGATTCTCGCCGAAAAGCGGGCCAACATTCTCCAGGTTTTTCACCAGCGCTCGTCGCTAAAAGCCGGATTGGGCGAGACCGAGATCGATGTCGACATGGAGACCAAAGGCCCCTCCCACACGATGGAGATTCTCACGGCGCTGAAAGAGCGCGGGTTTCAAGTCAACCGGGAATAGGACACCTTACTTGCTAGCCTTTCTGCTCGCCGCCCTTCCCTTGTTCACGACGACGACGTCGAGCTATTTCTCCGCCAACTACCTGTGGCACCGCAACGAGCCCAACCGGATCGAAGCGGCGATGGCGCACACGCTTGGATTGACCGAGTGGATGGACGTTTCGGTCAATGGACGGCTGGGGCTAACCCACACGCGGTGGCATACCCTGGAGTGGTCGAGCGAACTCTACTTTCCGCTGGATAAGTACTTCACGCCGCGATTACGGATCGGCAACGTCAGCCATTTAGCGCACGGCACGCACCACTTCGGCGTGCTGGCCACGGCCGGCACGCGGACTCCCGACCTCTTCGGCACGCACTTCTTTTTGGACCTGGGGCTATTCAAGCGGTGGGTGTCACTGTCGACCTCCATGCCCATTCCGTTCTGGGGTGGCGTGTCCTACACGGAGTACGACATCGCGGCGGCCATTGGCCTAAGGGGAAGGGTCGCGGACGTTTACGCGTGGGAAGTGCGGGCGTCTAACTTTGACGACCTCGACACGCACAACTTCAACCAGCCCCTATTGCAGCTGAGTCTGGCGCGCGAAAACGTGGCGGATAAATCTCAGTGGTCAGTCTTCTTTCGGAATGATTTTTTGCTGGGGTTTGGGCTGCAGCACTCTTATCGCGTCGGGGCGGCCTATCGGATGGCGATGTAGCAAGGGCGGCTCTTCCCCTCAATAGTCCAACCGCTTCCTCTCGAAGCTCACGTTTTCTCCCTCCACCGAAACCTTCACGTAAAAATTTTCGAAGATGGGTGCCATGCGCCGCCCGCCGCCGCCGCCCGCGACGAGGTAGAACACGCCGTCGATCGTTTCCAAAATATAGCTGTGGTAGTGCGCGGCGAGCCAGCCGGTGACGCGCGTGTCGGTGGCCACCTTCATCAGGTGCTGCGCCTCTTCCGTATCGGCGAACCGCAGGTAACTGCGAATGCCGGGTACGACCGGCGCGTAGTGGCTCAGCATGAACTTGTGCGTAGTCGTAGCCTGATTGAGTTCCTGCAATAACCAGGCGGTTTGCTCCTGACCAAGCGACGCGTCCGCCGTGTCGATGGCGATGAAGGTGGAGTTACCGACGACGAACGAATAGTGGCTTGGGCCGTTCTTGGTCTTGAAGAGGTCCCAACCGTCACCGTAGATATCGTGATTGCCCAGCACGAAGAACACCTTGCCCGCGAGCGGTGACGCCGCGACGGCCTGCTCGTAGGAATCGACCTGAAGCGCCTCACCCGTGTCGGCGAGATCGCCGAGCAAGACCGCGAACGAATCTCCATCCGCCCCCGACGCCGCTAGCATTTTGCTGAGCCACTTGGTGTCGGTTCCACGTATGTGCAGATCGCCCACTACCGAAAAGCTGTACTTCGTGGGGTCGGCGGGCGCTGGCAAGCTGTTCGCGTTCAACAGCGCAAGGCCACGGCTTTCGCTAAAGCGCTTCTCCGGCAGACTGCGGCTCACGCAGGCCGGCCACAGGAAAAAGGGAAGCAATGCCGCCAAAGAAATAGACAGTCGGAAAAGCGAAATCACGGTAACCCCTCGATCGTCTGGCTATTTTCCTTCCTTTCGGGGGAAATACAACGGGCTGTCGAAAAACTGGACGGAAAAAAGCCAGCCCCCGCCGCGACTTACTGATTTTGCTTTAAATTTGAAAAGATCTTTTTCGTGGGTACAGCGCACAGGCGCCTGTCTAAATTATCGACGATAGAGGCCATTTACCGAGGCAGCCCCCGCACTTGCGCACGCCCCCCACGAAACCGGACTCTCGTGGCACGAGCTTCGCTTTACCTATCAGTACAGCAGTTTCAGCGAACGAAAGGCCCAGAGCGCCTAGCGCGCCTTGAGCCTGCTCCCACTCTCCGGGTGTTTGGTCGGCGAAAAAGTTATCGGTTCCCGATAGCCATTAGTAGCCTCTACCGCCCGATGGTTTTGCCGGCTCGGTAAATTGGTGCAAGCCGCCGGTCGAAACTCGAAAATTCACTCTCTGACTCCCCCCGATCCTAAAGTCCTAAGTGAGATGGATGGAGCCTCTCGCCTTCCCAACGGGAGGCTCCACCATACTTCACCTCTCCCTAACTCCCCACGTCATTACCAATCCCGTCGCAGGCGTTACTATTCCGCCATGCGAGAAAACCGCTCACTGGTAGTCGCTTACCTGGTCAGTGAGTACCGCCGTATCACGCACACCTTCATTCACCGCGAAGTCGCGTATCTCAAACAAGACGGCGTATCCGTAATTCCCTTCACGATTCGCCACGAGCTGGACTTCGAAAAATCTCCGTACCTCGAAGGCGAGCCCGCGCCGGAATCGATTCTCGACGACCCGTGGTACGCCTACGTTCTCTCGACGCTGAAGTGGCTCTTGACGGCCCCCCGGAATTTCGCGAGTGCGCTACGCCTCGCCTGGTCGCTCCGCCAGCCCGGCGCTAGGGGCTTGGTTTACACCGCCATTTACTGCATCGAAGCGGTGGCGCTGGCCGAGAAATGCCGCCGGCGAAAAGTCACTCATCTGCACAATGTTTTTGGCGACGCCAGTGGAAACGTGGCGGCCATCGCCGCGAAGCTTCTCCGCGTGCCGTTGAGTTTTACGTTTCACGGCCCAGATGTATTTCACGAAGCGAAACGCTGGTGCGTGGGCCAGAAGATTCGCGAGGCCGCATTCAGTGTGGCGACCAGCCACTACGCCCGTAGACAGCTGCTCGATGCCAGCGGAGGAAAGAATGCCGACCGCATCCGGGTGATTCACTCCGGAGTCGATCCGGACGAGTTCGTCCCTCACGCCCCCCTCGAGACCAAAGGGGAATTTCGATTTCTGACCGTGGCCCGCGTCGCCCCCACGAAAGGCATACCCGTGCTGTTCGATGCCTTCGCCGAGGCGCAGAGACATAGTCCCCTCGCGCTATCTCTCGACCTGGTGTGTGCCGCCAGCCCCGGCGAGCGCGTCGCCGTGGAACTCGAGGTGACGCGCAGAAACCTTCCGGGGCTCACCTTGCACTTCAATCTCGCCAATCCCGACGTGCGTGCCTTAATGGGTAAATCTCACGCCGTGGTGTGTGCAAGCTACGCCGAGGGGTTGCCGCTCGTACTCATTGAGGCGATGGCGCTAGGCCGCGCGGTGATCAGCACGGCGGTGGGAGGAATTCCGGAGCTCATCTTGCCTTACCGCAATGGCCTTCTCGTGCCGGCTGGCGATCCGCTGGAACTCGCCATGGCGATGCTCGAGCTAGCCACCGATCCGGGACTGGCGCTGGAGCTGGGACTAACCGCTCGCCGGACGGCGCTCGATGAGTTTGACGCCCGGGTGGAAACGCGCAGACTCAAGGAACTCTTCCATGCCTTCGCGTAATGACGCGTCCGTGAGCGATCGCCGTCGCTTCTGGAGCTGGCTCGTAGCGCTAAGCGCTCTGCCCGCGGTGCTTTTTTTGTCCTGGCGCGGCTACGCGATGGAACTTTTCCTGCACCGCGAGCCCTACATCGATCTGTTCTTCTTTCATGACAGTGCGTTCGTGTGGATTTCGCTGGGTACGCTGTTCGTGGCCGGCGCGGCCGCCCTCTACCCCCGTGCGATTCTTCCGGGCTGGGAGCAAATTCTCGGCCGTCATCCCGGACTCGCGATTGTTGTTTTTGGCCTCGTAGCCGCCGGGCTCGCGGTTCCCGTCCATCACGGTAAACCATTCACGATGGATGAGTATGCGGCCGTATTTCAGGGAAAGGTCTTTGCCGAGGGAAAATGGGCTGCGCAAATCCCCGAATGGTTGTCGAACCGCGTGGTGTTGCGAATCTTCATGAACTACTTCCTCACCAGCGACGGCACGGGCCGCATCATCGAAAGCTACCTGCCGGGCTACGCTCTGCTTTTGGCCCCGTTCGTAAAGCTAGGTATCGAATCCTGGCTCAACGTGCTGCTCGGGGCCTGCACACTAGGCTTACTCGTGCTGCTTGCGCGAAAGTGGATTGGCCGCCCGGAGGCGACTGGGTGGCTGTTGCTGCTGGTAGCGGCCTCGCCGGTTTTCTGGATGAACTCGTTGTCGTTTTACTCGCTCAACGCTCGGCTCGTGTTCAATCTATTGTTTGCTTACTGCTTGAGTGATTTTTCTTCCCGGCGGGCTTTCCTGGCGGGGCTAGCTGGCGGCATGGCGATCTTTCTGCACAATCCCTTTCCCCACGCGGTCTTTGCGCTGCCGTGGGTTGTGTACCTGGTCTTCAAAAAAGAGCACCGCCGCCTTTTGCCCCCTTTGCTACTCGGCTACTTACCCTTCATCTTGCTGACCGCTGGCTGGTTTTATCTGGTGTGGAAATTTCAGACGGCGAGTCCGGCGTCACCGAGCTCAGGCGAGTTCACCCACGCCTGGGATTTGAAGGGGGCCGTGACGCCGCCTCCGATCGCGATGGAAACGTTCGTCTACTACTCCATTTTATTGTGCAAGCTGCTGCTTTGGACTGCGCCCGGCCTTTGGCTATTTCTGGGGCTGGGCCGCAAGGTTCTACATCCGGCGCTTCGCCTTTCTCTTTTCTCGTTTCTGCTTACGCTCGTCGCGTACAGTCTCGCCGGTAACCGGGTAAACCAGGGTTTTGGGTGGGGACACCGTTACACCTACGCCGCGCTGGGCGGGGTATTCCTGGTGTCCGCCGCCTGGCTCTCGGGGCTTAGAGCGGAGCAGCTCCGGCTTCGCAACGCCGCCCTTGCGCTTGGGCTCGCCGGACTGCTCACGATTGTCCCCCTGCGCCTCGTGCAATCGAGCCGCTTCATCGCGGGGCAGAACGCCAAACTACCTTGCCTCCCCCCGGAGGTTCCGCAAGTTTGCCTCGTGGCGTGGCGTGAAGAGTACTACGTGCTGGACCGCATACAGAATGATCCCTTCTTGCGATCGCCCCGTCTCGTGCTGGGCAGCCTTGGGAGAGAGCAAGACCGGCCCTTCATGGAAAAACACTTTCCGCGGCACACCTTATTGCGGTGGGACGGTAAAAACGGTGTGTGGTTGCCTCCCGCCGGGGAGACCAATAGAATTAGTTCTCGGAAATGACCATCGGAAAACGCCTATTCGATTTGTTTTTTTCCAGTCTGCTGCTTCTGCTTTTGTGTCCGCTTATTTTACTTATCGCCGCGGCCGTCTGGGCCAGCACGCCCGGCCCGATTTTTTTTCGCCGGCTTCGTCATGGGCGATGCCGGGTGCCGTTTGCAATCGTGAAGTTTAGAACTCTCGAACGGCAGGACGATCGTTTTCTCTGCTCTGCGCTGGGCACGGCGCTGCGGCGCACTTGCCTGGATGAGTTACCGCAGCTGTGGAACGTTCTCCGGGGGGAAATGAGCCTCGTGGGCCCTCGTCCCCTCGATGCCGAAGAGAGCGAGCTGCTCGACGTGCGTTTCCCCGGTCACCACCGCCGCTACGAGGTCACCCCGGGGCTGACCGGACTCGCCCAGGTGCGCGGCCTACGCGGCGCGCTGGCGGATGATTACCTCACGACCCGGCTCGAGTTCGATTTGGAATATGTGGCTCGGCGCACGTGGTGGCTCGATCTCAAAGTGCTCGCGCTGACCCCGCTCAGTCTATTTCGCAGTGCCACCGGTGAAGTGGTGCCCACCACGGTAACCGCTGAGCCACGCGAGAAGAAATCGTCCGTTGTTCCAGTACCGCGGCCCCAGCCGACGCGGGTGGTGAATGAGGCGGTAAGCCCACTCGAGTCCGCAATCTCCCCATGCCTGCGGGGCGCGCTTCTGCAATCCTGAAAGGTAGTCCAGCGCTCCGCCCACCTGTAAAACCACGGTGGCGCCGAGCCGATCTCGATTTTCTTCAATCCACAGGTCACCGTGTGGCTGGCCCAGTGCCAAAAATAAAAATGCGGGCCGATGCCCCTCCACCAGTTCGAGCAGCCGCTCCGTCCATTCACGTTCTAGCGGCGCACCGGCGAGCCATGGCGCCGTCACGTCGAGGCCCGGATAATTGGCGGCGAGAGATCGGACGGCGGCGTTTATCGAAGCGGCATGTCGTCCCACGAGCCAAAGCGCACCGTGGGTAGCCGCCAAATGCGCGGAGATGGCGTCGACGAGGTCCGAGCCAGTAACGCGGGCCGGAAGTCGCCCGTCGCCGCCGCCTAAGGCTTTCAGACTCGACGCCACTACGAGGGACATGCCGTCGGCTACGCAAAGATCGGCCCGCTTGTTTTGTTCCGCAAGCTTGGGCAACTCGTTCGCCCACTGCGCGTAATTGAGATTGGCCGCCACGAGGAGGCCTCCACGCCCGTCACGATGAAGTTTGAGGCAAACGTCCGCCGCCTGATCCCTGGTTACGGCGTCGACCCACAACCCCAGGGCCCTCACGCGGGTTCGCTTCTCCTTCTGCATTCGGAATAGTTTTCCCGCAGAAGCGGCCGCTGACACCGCCCGGAGCGTCATCCCGTTTTCGCTTAGGCCTGTTACAGTGACGGCGATGGTTTGGCACACGATTGGCTGGGCGGCGGGCGCACTGTGGACTACCCAGGGCGTTCTACTATTGGCGGAGCTCGTGGCCGCGTTTTTTCCCGCGCGCAAAGACTCAAGCGCCGCCGAGGCTCCGGGCATTTCGGCGCTACTGCTCGTTCCCGCGCGCAACGAAGCCAGCACTATCGCGGCTACCTTGCGACACCTCGACCATTTTCTTTCTCCTTCCGTGCGCGGGGCAATCTTGTGCGACAACTGCACCGACGATACCGCGGCGATCGCCGCGCGCTTTCCGCGTTGGACGATTTGGGAGAGGCACGACCCCGCCCACGTGGGAAAAGGGCCCGCGCTGCAAGAAGCGGCCCGCCGCGTAGCGAATGATCCGGCGCCGGCCGACGTCATCGTCGTGACCGACGCCGACAGCCGCATGACGGAATCCTCACTTTCACGACTCATTCTGCGTTGCCAAGAGGCCCGCCGGGTAGTGCAAGGAAGAACCCGTTTGCAATCTTGTCCTACGCAACGGGGCTCCGCACTTTCGGCGCTGGCGTGGTGGTGGCACAACGAGCTGCGCGAACAGGGCCGGGCCAACTTGGGCTGGGGTGGGTTTTTACAGGGAACCGGCATGGCTTTTCCGCGCGCCGATTTTGTGTCCCTGCCTTTTTTTCCGGTATCCGACGTCGAAGATAAAACCTGGACCGTCGAGCTGCACCGTCGCGGTCGTCCGCCCGTTTACGAGCCCGCGGCCCTCTGGGAAAGCGGAGTGGCCCGGGGGCACGGGGCTTGGCAAAAGCAACGCCGCCGCTGGGAGCTAGGTCACTTGCGGGCGATTCGCCAAGGTTTGCCGTCGGTACTCGGCGCACTCTATTTCCGTCGCGATCCGAAACTTCTCGCGTTCGCGATCGACTTTTCCGTTCCGCCGCTTTTTCTTTTTCTTCTTATCGGACTCGTCGGCGCGTCTATTTTTGGTTCTCCTTTCCGCTTAGTAGCGCTCGGCTTCTCCGCCTCTCTTTTCATTCTGCTCGGCTTACACTTTTCACGAGAACGCATCGTGCCCTTAACTTCGTTAACGCGAGAAATAGGGCCGTGGTTGAGAATGAAAAGTGGTTTGCTCCTCGCCGTCGGCGAATATTTTGGTCGACGAAAAAAATCACTCTGGTAGGCTTTACTCAATCCCGCATCCGTCTTTTGTCGTCGATAAAGCCAATAACCAGACCGCATGAATTTTATTCGAAGAATTGGTGACTCCCGCGCGAAGATTGCGGGCATTTTTATTTTTTTGCTCGCGGCGCAAACGCTCGCGGTGGGACTTTTTCACCTTCACTACCACGAGCCGTGGCGAGACGAGGTGCAACACGTTTTGCTCGCCCAAAAAAACGTAGGGTTCCATGAATTGATACGGGCTTTGCGTTATGAAGGGCATCCCCCTCTTCTGCATCTGCTGTACAAGGTACTTTTCCACTTAGCCGAACCCCGTGAGGTGCTCGCGCTCACGGCGGCGGCTGGCTATTTTGCTTTGGGGGCGGCGACCTTCTCTACTGCGGTGGCTTTAATCCCCCCGTTTTCGGCGTTCGTTTTTTCATTGGCGGCGAGCTGGACTTACGCCGCCGTGTACGAGCTCGGCGTGATATCGCGCGGCTACGGCCTGGGCCTCGCGCTAGCCCTGGCGGGGCTGGCCTTCTGGATCTGGAATGAGAAGCGACCAAGTTTCATTTTTCACTCTCTCGGGGTCCTGGCTCTGGTGGCCTCGGTGCATACTTCGGTGCACGCGGCGATTCTCGCGCTTTGCATCGCGATGCCGTACCTCATCTACTGGGTGGCCCAGCGCGAAACGGGGCGAATCTTAAGGGCCGTGCTGCCCCTGGGCGTAGCCATGGTTTGTCTCGTGCTCATCGTGCGCGATCACCCCAGTCGCATGGTGACGGCCGTGGCCGTACCCGCGACCCCCACCGCCATCGGCACGAAGGTAATCCACGCCAATCGCGCCTGGGGCCGCGGCGAGCACGTTCCCCATTTATTCAAGCACGTGACGATACTTTTTCAGGAGTACGGTTACCCCACCAACTGGTGGCCTTCCGATGTTTCGCTGTTACTGAAGCGACTGGGCGGGAGCGCCTTCCTGGCCTTGATTGTGCTGACCTTGCTTCAACTTCTCGTTCGCGACGAGCACTGGCGAGAACGCGTCCTTATTCTCTCTTCGATGATCTTTGCGATCGGGGTCTACGATTTTTTTCTGCGCTACTTGTACCCCGGAAATTTTCGCCATCAGATTTTCCTCTTACACCCGCTCTTTTTGCTGTGCGCTCTTTTTTGGATGCGGGAGTTACCCCGCGTGAAACGCGCCGGCCGCGCCACGCTCGGCGCACGTGCCCAGATCGCGATGGCTTACGGCGCTTCGGCTTCGCTCCATATTTTGTTTGTCTTTCAGTGGTCGGCGGGCGCGGCGGCACTGGCCGCCGATGCCAAGGCTCCGTTCTCGGGTACCGCCGTCATTCGAACGGCGATTCCTGACTTGGAAACCTCGCTCATCGCCGTCGATATCGATGCGGGCGCGACTCCGCTAGCGCTCTGGCTACCCCGCGCCCGTTTCTACTCCACCATGGGGAACGGACGAGAGTTCTCCTACGTGGTGTGGGACAAATCGCGCCACGAACGCCAATCCCGCCGCACGAACCTCTTTCAACGGCTCTGCCAGCGCACGCTCGAAGACCCCCACCCTTTCCCTCTATTTCCTGAGTGTTTACCCGTCGGTCGAACGCGGTTACCGCCTGAAGGAATTGGCCTCGGTCCCCAGCCACCTCCCTACGGCCGTGCCCGATGAGCGGTTTCGGGTTTACTCCGTAACGTGCCCGCACGAGTTCACCAACTCGCGCCCCCGTATTTCGCAGTCTTCAAGCGAGCGGGATAACGCCGTGTTCTAAGATTACGCGCGAAACGGATTGCCGGAAGGGGCAAGGCTCGCCTACCGTCCCTCCCATGAACGCCGCTTGGGAAGAGTACCGCGCGCTTTGGCGCCATTACGGCATCGACGCCCAATTGCCCGCGAATGGGCCGAAAGTGGCCCCGACGGCGGCGCTGCCGGAGGCCCCTTACTTGCCCAAGGCTCCGCTCGACCACCTCGTCCGCGTGGAAGGGCCTAAAGAGCCTCGCCTGGCGTTCGTGCTTTGCTTACCGAAAGAGGACCTGCGCTTCCGCCGGGACGAAGAGGCGCTGTGGGAGAGAATCCTTCAAGCCCTCGAGCTTCGGCGGTCCGACGTCGCGCTCGTTCAGGTTTCGTGTTTAGTGGGCGGCACGACGCTCACCTGGGATCATTTTCAAGACGCCCTGCCCCCCTCGATTCACACTTTGGTTTTCTTTGGTCGAAAGCCTTTACCGGCGGAGGCGGCCGGCGACGCGGGGGTTTTCCCCTGGAATGGAGAGAGCCGCTGGATCGCCACTCACGAGCTAGGTCGGCTACTACGCGACGCCCAGGCCAAAAAAGAAACGTGGGGAGCTTTGAAGGATCTGCTGCACCGTCTAAAATAGGCGCATGACCCTAAAAACTCGGCGCAGCTGGTTTACCCTCTTTTTCTTCACTCTGGGCTCACTTTCGGCGCTGGCCGACACGGTGACGATTCCGGTGGCGCACGTCGGGGGAAGCATAAATCCCGGCAGCGCTGACTTCATCCTTTCCGCCATCGACAAGGCTGAGGCGATGAACGCCCCGTTCTTGTTATTAGAGATCGACACTCCCGGCGGGTTGCTCTCCAGCACGCGCACCATCGTGCAGAAGATGCTCAACGCCAAAATCCCGGTAGTCGTTTACGTCTTCCCCAAAGGGGCTCACGCCACTTCGGCCGGCGCCCTGATTGCACTCGCCTCCGAGGTTACGGCCATGTCCCGCGGAACGCACATCGGCGCGGCCCATCCGGTGGCCGGCGGCGGCGAAAAGATGGACGACACGATTAAGCAGAAGGCGGTCAACGATACCGCCGCGTTTTCGGAATCGCTCGCCAAGGCTACGGGACGTCCGACGGAGTGGGCCAATAAGATCGTGCGCGAAAGCCTCGCCGTGACCGCGGAGGAAGCCAAGAAGCAGATGGCGATCGAGATTCTCGCGGAAAGCCGTGAGGAGCTGGTCAAAGTCTTGAGCGCCTGGCGCTGGAAGAAAACCAACGCGGCCCAGGCGCGGCTTTCCAAGGCGGACGTGAAGTTCGAAAAGATCGATCCATCGCTCAAGCAGGACCTGGTTTCTTTTTTCTCCGATCCTACGCTGGCCTACCTCATCGTTTCACTGGCCGGCATCTGCTTGTGGATCGAGTTGAGCCACCCGGGGCTCATCCTGCCCGGCGTGATCGCGGTCTTTTGCGGCCTGCTGTCGCTTATCTCATTTCAGCTGATGCCCATCAGCTACGGCGCGGTCGGGCTCATGCTGCTCGGCATGGCAATGCTATTTGCGGAGCTGTTTCTGCCCACATTTGGGCTCCTCGGCGTGGCGGGGGTGGTGTGTTTCGTTTTTGGCTCCCTCTTCCTCGTCGACACCACCACCGGGGCATTGGGGGTGCCGTTGCCTTTGATTCTCACCACGGCGGGCTGCCTCACCGCGGCCGCGGTGGCGCTGGGTTTACTCGTGTGGAAAAGCCGTAAGACCAAAAAGCTATCGGAGAACGGGGCGATGCTCGGCCAACGCGGGCAGGTGGCCGAACGGGTCGACCGCGAGCACGGCATGGTGCTCGTGCGCGGAGAGCTGTGGAGAGCCCGCACCGAGTCCGGCGATGCTTTGGAAAAAGGAACCGCGGTCGAGGTGACGGACATTCACGACCTAACGGTGATTGTTCGCCCGCGCCCTACCACTTGATCAACTCTGCTTGTCCTGCGGCTCCGGATCGTTATTTCCTTTGATCGCCCGGGTCATGAACGCCTGCATGAAGTCGATCGGGATCGGGAAGATAGTCGTTGAGTTGTTCTCCGACGCCACCTCTTGCAACGTCTGCAGATAGCGTAGCTGAATCGCCGCCGGATATTTCTGTAGCTGCGCGGCCGCTTCGCACAACTTTTCCGCCGCCTGCGACTCACCGGCCGCCGCGATCACCTTAGCGCGCCGCTGACGTTCCGCTTCGGCCTGGGTCGCCATCGCCCGCTGCATCTCTTTCGGCAGGTCCACCTGCTTGATCTCGACCGCCGACACCTTGATCCCCCAGGGTTCGGTGTGCAGATCCAAAATCTCCTGGATACGCTTGTTCAAGACTTCGCGTTCAGCCAGCACGTCGTCCAGCTCTACGCTACCCAGCACCGATCGCAGCGTGGTCTGCGCGTACTGAAAGGTTCCGTCGAGGTAGCTCTCGACATTGTTCACGGCACGAATCGGATCGACCACGCGGAACAGCACCACGGCGTTGACCTTGATCGACACGTTATCTTTCGTGACTACGTCCTGCGGCGGAATATCCGCCGTTACGATTCGTAACGACACCTTCACCAGCCGGTCGACTCCCGGAATCAGGATGATGAGCCCCGGCCCCTTGGCGCCAATGAGCCGGCCTAGTCGGAACACCACCCCGCGTTCATATTCCTGCAATACCTTAAGGCACGACGTCAGAAGAAAACCGACGATGACGACAACTATGAAATACGGCGCGATAACCATGTGACTCCTTAGAACCGCTTAAATTCGCTCTCCCAAACCATGCTTCGAAGAGGCCTCGTAGAGCGGCAAAACTTTGGGGAGCTGCGAGGT
>JBGSST010000004.1:0-8425 GCA_041736915.1 Bdellovibrionota bacterium | reverse complement strand
CACTACGAGGGCCGCGGCGACGGCCACGACGCCGGCGTTCCGTTTAAAGCTTGAGGATACGTTCATCCAGGTCTCCGTTTAAGTAGTAGTAGCGCGTCAGCGCCTCCGAAAGATTGTAGCGGCTCGACAAAAAACGCGCCTTGGCGTCGAGGTAGTCACGGACGAACCCGATGAACTCGAAGCTGTTTACCTTACCTTCGCGGTAGTCCCGCTGCGTGGCCAGAAAGGCTTCTTCTTCGTTTTTGAAGAGGGACTCCGCCACCGCGTAGGACTGTTTCAACCGGTCCAGATCCAAAGCCAGGGTCGCCGCTTCCTGCTGAAGGGAAAGTTTGCGGTCCCGCAGCTGCTCCGTGGCCAAGGTCTTCCGGTGCTCGGCCATGTCGACGTTTCGCGAGCGAATGCCCCAGTCGAAAAAATTGTAATTGATGGTGAGCGTGACGTTCGCGCCATAGATCTCGTTCGCGCCAAAGCCCAGGCGGGAGTTTAGGTAGCTCGAGTTGTTGTAGTTGGCGCCCGCCGATAGCAAAACCTGCGGCCAGAACTCGCGGCTCGCCAGATTCACTTCGATAGGCCGGGCCCGCAAATCGATATCGGCCTGCCGAAAGCCCCAGTTATTTTCAAACTGAGGTTTATCGCTCGGCACGTCGGAGAGTTTCACTCCGGGCTCGGCGGCCACGAGCCCTTCCGTGCTTTCCGGATCGGAGCCCATCTTGGCGAGCAAAGCGTAGCGGGCGCTCTTCACGTCGGCCTTGGCGGAAAGATCGTCCAGCACCGCGCGTTCCCACTGGGCGCGGTTCTTCTGATAATCTTTTTTCGCCTTCATTCCCTGCCGGTACTGCGACTCCACGAAGCGAAACTGTTTGTCGTAAGTTTCCAGCGCTTGGGTACGCAGCTCCGCGGTCTGCACCGCGAGCGACCAGCGGTAGTAGAGTGAAGCCAGATCGCGCGCGAGCGCGTTTTTCACTTCCCGAAAAGCCGCGTTGGCGCTTTCGAGAGCGAGCGCCCGGATTTTGTAAGCGTTGATGTTGCGGTGGTTGTCGTAAAGATTTTCGGTCAGCGTGAGCCCCACGCTGCTCGACCACGGAGACGTGGGCGATCCAACGTTGGAGGTGACCAGCCCGTGGGCCGAGGTCAGATCCAAGCTCGGCAGAAAGCCGGCTTTGCTGTTGGAAAGTTCGAGCTCGGCAATCCGTACCCGCTCCCGTTCCGCTAGCACGGTCGGGGAATTTTGGAAGGCTTTTTGAACCAGGTCGGAAAGGGGATGGCCGGCGGCCAGGGCGTTGGATTGCATTCCCACCGCTAGCGCTAACCATATGATTTGAATTACTTTTCCCCAGTTGAACGGCACTCGACGCTCTCCTCTTACACAGCGCGGCCACAATACCTGACCTTGAGGAAAGGACGAAGGGGAAAGGTAAATGCGACGAACGGGCTCCGGAGGGGACGGTTTCGGAGCGTATCCGCAACCTGCTAGGGAAGATCGATGTTTTGGAAGTAGCGCTCCCATATAACGGAGGCGTGTTTTAGGGCGAGATCGCGCATTTCGATTTGCCGGTTCGCGAGGAGTTTCTTGAATAGCTCTTCCGAGTAATCTTTCTGGCAGCGGGAGGAAAGTGGCAGATAGCTCAGGTGCCAGCGCTCGGGGCTGACGCCGCCGCGATCGGTGCGGTAGGGGCGAAAAAAACCGAGGTCCTCCAACTGTTCGTCGAGCCAGTCGTGGAACGGGGCGAAAAGGCCATCCCCTTCGACCTCTTCGGGAACGAGCTGCACCTGATAGTTCTCCGGCATCGCCGCGCGATCCACGATGTCGAGATCGCTTCCCCAGTGGTGACGCGATAGCCCCGGAAACGCGGACCACCTCAGCATCGCAAAAAATCTTTTTTCCAGCCCCGCCGCCGAGACATCGGGTAGTAGCTCCACCCCCTGCTCGTCACGCACCGTGCGCTTGCCCGTGGCTTTTTCATTCCAGATGCGCAGCTGGTGATCGAAGCCGCGGTAACCGCTCACGACCAGCGGCTCGAATCCCTCTTTGGCGGCCTCTTTACGGAGCCGGTTCAGCGACGGCAGCACGTCTTCGTGCAGCTTGATGCGGGAATTGGGCTCGATGGGTACCAGGTCGGCTTCGTCTTTACCGGTGAGGAAGTCGGCGGTCAGCATGGAAGAAAGTGTACCACGGCCCCGCGCGAGGAAAACTAAGCGGCCTTGTCGGCCGGAGCCTTGGCGCGCTCGGCTAGCACTACGATGTCGAGCTTGAAGGATAGGTTATCGATCTTTTCTTTGGGCAACGATCGCACGTAGCTCGACAGCACGAACCCCTGCGCCGATGCCATCTCCAGCGTCTGGCGGGTGGTGGAAGCCTTGGCCCCGATCTTCTTATTGTGCTTCTCGAGGTTCTGAATCAGGTTCACGCTCTCGCCTACCAGCTTCAAGTCCAACCGATCGCTATTGCCGCGTTTCTCGATGAAGAAGTTCGCGACCACCCCCGCAAACCCGCACTCGACGAAGGGCTCGTTATGGGCCGCGCGTTCTTCGTTCCAGTGGTCGAGCACGCCGAGCATCTCTTCGAGGCAGGTCATTCCATTCTTGGCCGAAACCGGATCGATCTTGTGCAGACCAAAGTGGGCGAGAATGCCATCACCGTCGCGGTTTTCGATTGTACCGCCGTGGCGCCCGATTAGCCGATCGAACTTGTCGTGATACTCCCGTAACAGGCGGCGGACCTGGCCGGGGCTCATCGTGCCGGAAAGCCGCGAAAAATCGCGAATGTCGGCAAAGATTAAAAAGCCCGTGCGAATCTCGGGGCCGCGTTTGTCGGCCGGAGCCACGGCGTGGCTGGGCGAAGTCGTTACGTCAGCGGAGTTGACCACCGGCTCCACTCGTCGCGACTTACGCACCGCTTTTTCGGCCCGCCAGAAGCACGCCAGCGTCGTGACGGCCAAACCCGTAAACCAGGCAATCTCCTGCCCCCAGAAAACGAAACGATCGAGGTACGCGTAGTCGCGCGTAAAGATCACGCCGTTCCATTGCGCGTAAACCACGGCCGCCGCGCGAAGCCCCATCGCCAGCAGTCCCGCGACGATCGCGCCCGAACGCCCGCATTCCCACGCGGCAAAAACGATCTGGGAAATGAGAAAGGGGTACACGATGGGCTCGAGCAAGAAGCGGGGCCCTTCGGGGAGGTGCCGCTTCAACGCGAGCATCAGTCCGCACGTGAACACGAGCTCGACGACGTTGGCGGGAAGCCTTACGGCGTTCCACTTTCCTTTCGCGAGTAACAAAATGCGCGCAAGGGGAACGGCCAGCGAGAGAGCAATCGCGCTCCAAAGCACGGGGCTGTTCCAGCGCCCCTGAAAAACGCCGCCTACCGTAAGTACGATCAGCGCGGCAACCACGCTGCTCGCCAAGCGCGCGATGGCCCCTAGAATGTGTTCATTGTAGACCACTGTCCTTTCTTATCGGCAGAATGGTCTTGACGGTTTTGGCCCTCCGCATCAAAGCTACTGAAAATTTATTCACGGGGAGCGAATAATGAAAATGTGGTTGTTTCTTGCCGTAGCCTTTGCGGGCACGGCCTTTGGTGTCACGCCCGAAGAGCGGCTGGCTTACTATTGTTCTACTTACGATTCCTGCCGGACCCAGTTCCTGCGGGCGTCCGACAAGCTGATTCACCGGCTTACCAAGGAAGAGGCGCAGAAGGTTCAGCGCGGTAACTGGAAGGTACCCAGTAACGTCGATCAGAACCTCTACACGGACTGGCTATACCTACCGGCCACGAAAGCGCCAAAGCGCCTCATCCTCATCACCTCGGGCACGCACGGCGTGGAAGGTTTCATGGGCAGCGCGGTTCAGAAGTACCTCTTGGATGAGGTGCTCGCTACTTACGATCGCTCGACGACGGGCGTGATTGTCGTGCACGCGATCAATCCGTACGGGTTCAAATACCTTCGGCGGGTTTCGGAAAATAATGTCGACTTGAATCGCAACTTCGACACCGATCGCGACTTTTTCAAGTTCCACAATGCGGGCTACGCAAAGCTGGAAGAGCTGCTCAATCCGAAGACCACCGTGCGCTACACCTACTGGAGCGGCACCAAGTTCTTGGCGAGCGTTCTTCGGCTGCTCGCCACCGAGAAGATGGCCACGCTACGCACGGCGACCCTGCAGGGTCAGTACGAGTACCCGCGCGGCATCTACTACGGCGGAAAAGATTTCGAGCCGCAAAAGGGGCTCGTGGAATCGTTCATGGATGAAAAGGCCGGCAGCTATCCGGTGGTCATGCACCTGGACCTACACACCGGCTACGGCACGAAGGCGTTCATGCACCTTTTCCCGAACGTCATCAAAGACGAGGGAACGGTAAAGCTGATGAAGCAGGTCTTCCGCGGCTATCCCATGGAAGACGCGGCGGGCGAAGATTTTTACGAGACGAAGGGGGACTTCACGCTCTACACCACCAAACGCATGCTCGAGCTAAAGAAGCGCGTCGTGCCGATGGTGCTCGAGTACGGCACCAACGACAATCAGGGCACCCGGGGCGGTATCGAATCGCTTCGCATGTCGATTGTGGAAAACCAGCTGCACCACCACGGCGCCCGCGCGCCGCACGTGGCCAAGCAGATCAAACAGGATTTCCTGGAGCTGTACTTCCCGAAGAGCAAGAAGTGGCGCATGACGACGATGGAAACCACCGTAAAGTGGGTGCCCGTCTTCCTGAATCGCTTCCGCGAGATAGAGTAAAACGGACTTCCAGTTAAAACAGCTTAAAGGGCGGTGCCGGTAACTCCGGTGCCGCCTTTTTGTTCGCCCTGCTCTTTAGTAAGGCTTCGGCAGCGGACCGTAGGCCAGCGCCTTCATCTTGGTTTTGGAGTAGTACTTGTCGAAAAACTCTCTCGCTAGATACGACGACTTCACCTGCCACTTGTCGACATTCACGGTGAGAGCGGCAACCGCAATGTCGCTGCCCGGATACGAGCCGTAGCCCACGAACCAGTCACACTTGCCCCGCGGGGCGAGCGAGGTGAGCGACCCGGTTTTTCCACCGAGCTCGATACCGGCCTTCTGAAACTTGGAATAGATCCCGCGGAAACTTTTACGGGCCGTGCCGTTTTTGATCGTCTCGCGCATCAACACCCGCATTAGCTTCGCCGTGTCCGGATGAATCGGGGACGATAGTTCGGCCTCGGTCATCTCGTAATAGGTTTTGCCTTCGGGCGACTTAAGATGCGAAACCAGATGCGGTTCGGGTAACGTGCCGTCGTTGATGATCGACGCCGACAAAAGCGCCCCGTGCAGCGGACTCAAGCGAGTCTCACGTTCGAACCCCGAAGCCAGCTCCGCCATGGCGAAAGGCTCGTTACCGTCCACCTTAACGGCCTTCACTTCCATCGGAAACTCGTCCGCGTGCGCTTCCTTGAACAGAAACTTTTTCGCGTAATCCTCGAGCTCCGCCGGCTTGAGAACGAACACGCCAATCTTTCCGAACACGGTATTCACCGAGCGGGCGAACGCCTCTTTGATCGACATCAGCCGCTCGCCGTAGCTGCGGTTCTTTAAAACGTGATTCTTGTATAGCGTGTGGTTACGCCCGCCGAACGAGATATTCGACGACGGCCGAAGGCTGCCCTGGTCGATGGCCGCGGCCGCGGTGACGATCTTGAAAATAGAGGCGGCCGGAAAGACCGCCTTCAACGCGAGATTCCCGAGCTCATTCTTGCCGCGCGTATAGCTCACCAGCGTGAGGATGCGACCCGTACGCGCATCGATCGCGGCGAAAGCGCCGTAGTCCGGCTTGTACTGTTGGAAGAGCTTCTCCATGTGAGCCTGCGCCTCCCGGTCGAACGTGTACGACACGTCGGCAACTTTTCCTTCGACGGTGATTCGTTCCGGAAACTGCCCCTGCGCTAACGACGGCTCCATCGCCTCGGCAATCGCTCGACGATACGGAGTGGCCACCGATTCTTTCGTCTTCTCCACTAAAGGCGGAGTGACCGACTTGCTCGGCGAGAAATGGTGCCAGGCCAAACCGCCCAACAGGATCGCCACGAGAACTTTGCGTCCCCACTTCTTAGGCTTTTGACCAACATACAGATTCGTAGGATTTCTTGGCGAGTACAGTGCCGACCCCTAATATGAGAGTTAAGTGAAACTGCGATTAAATCCAAGCTTGCTGAGAGCGACGTACTCGGAGGGCTATTTCCCGATGCCCCATCCCGAGACGCAAGAGCTACTGTGGTTTCGCCCGGATCCTAGAGCCATTCTGCCATTGGACGGATTTCATGTCTCGCAAAGTCTTAAACGAAAACTAAAAAAAGAGGACCTTCGCATCACTACCGATCACGATTTTCGCCGCGTGATGCAGTGCTGCGCAGAACGCGATGAGGAAGGCACCTGGATCAACGACGAATTTTTCGGGGCTTACACCGCACTGCATGCGGAAGGAAATGCTCACTCACTTGAAGTATGGCACGGAAACGACCTCGTCGGGGGAGTTTACGGCGTCTGTATCGGCGGGGCCTTTTTCGCCGAGTCGATGTTCCACCGTCGTACCGATGCGAGCAAGATCGCGCTCTACCACCTGACGCAAAAGCTGACAGGGATGGAGTTCGAGCTGCTTGAAGTGCAGTTTCTTACTCCCCACTTGAAATCGCTGGGGGCGATCGAGATTCCCTCTGACGACTACCTGGCGCGGCTGAAGAAGGCGCTACGCAAAAAACCTAAGGGTTCTTGGAAATCTTGAGCGCTTCGAAGTCGGCGTAGTCCGCTTCGGACTCCGTGTTGGTTTCATCGCCATCGGAGAGAACACCAAAGCCGCGAGCGTTCGTGCTGGGATACTCCCCGAACGCCAGGCGGTAATCTTCCCTTACGTTACGCGTCTCGCGGAACCACTCGTTAACCGTCGTCGTGTTTCTCAAGACCAATCCGTAGAGTTTGCCGAAGATAAAGTTCGATTGGTTGATCGTATCGCCGGGCTCGTCGCCCCCCGACCAAAAGTACTTGATGACGAAGCTGCGCCGCCCCTTTTTCCACAGCACGTAGACCTGCGCCACCGCATCCGACACTTTCGAGTCGAGCACCTTGGCCCCTTTGGGAAACTTCTGCGCACGCCAGCGCCAAGTGAGGTAGGGGTAAACGGCCACGTCCCACTCGATCTCTTTGTAACGGTAGAGCGCCTCGCTGTTCAGGATGTGGCTTTCCCGTAGCACCGAGCGGCCACCGTCCTTCACGATGGAATGATCGAGCTTACCGTTCTTTTCCTGCCCGCCCTTCCAGCCGCGGGCCAAGAGGTCGGCTTCGGTCTCCACCCCTTCGAACTTTTCGAGGGTGAGGCGATTGTCGGGAGGCTCAGCCGGAACGGGCGGAGCGACCGGCGTGACGGTCACCGGAACGGGCTTCTTCTTCGCTTTAGCCGTTGCGGGCAAGACGAAGCCCAATGCCAAGCCAATCGCGAGAATCCCCCTGAAACGCATCCGACTACGTTACTGAAACAACTCGGGAAAGACAAACCGCTAAGGCGTGGCCGGCTCGGTGGCTTTGAGCCCCACGATGCCGATGAGAATCAGGGAGCCAAACACGATCTTGCCCACGGAAATCGGCTGGTGATCCCAGAAATACTCGTAGGCCACGATGCCCAGAATGGCGATGCCCTTCCAAATCAGGTAAGACGTGGCGAGCGGAATGTTCTTCATGGCCTGGGAAAGCGAGAAGGCCGCTCCGAGACCAAAAGCAACATTAATGGCGAGGTAACCGAGCTTGGTCCACCCCTCAGTCAGCTTCAAGCTAATCGCCCAGCCGATCTCCAAAATGCCCGCAAGCCCCAGCATCAGCCAGCTGTATGTCATGTACCCTGTACTTCGGCGCCAGTGGGGACGTCTTTGTTTTCCAGCTGCGCGCCATCGACGCGCTTGCGAAAAGCAAAGGCCTGCTGAGCGAAATACCCTTTGGGAAAAGTGGAGTCCGGCGCCCCGTAGTCCTGCGCCTTACACTTAGGCCAGTACGTGGTCCCGAAAAGCACGTCGTAGAAGGAAAATTTGGTCGCCAGATTTTTACCGAAGGCCTTCTCGTCATCATTGGCGTGGTGCCAGCGGTGTAGCTCGGGGCCATTGAAGAAGTACAACAGCCGGCCCATCCGCACGTCGAAGTTGGCGTGGATGAACATGCCGTACGTCGAATTGAAGAGCCCCTTCCACAGCGGCACTTCGGGGGCGGCGCCCAGCAAAATGATCGGCAGAAAATGCACCGTTTCGTAGATGAGGATCTCGACACTATGCGAACGTATCCCCGACAGCCAATCCACGGCCGGTGCCGAATGGTGCGCCTCGTGCGTGCGCCACAGCAGATCGGAATTGTGCTGACTGCGATGCATCCAGTAGGTGTTGAAGTCGTGCAGCACGATGAAGAACACCACCTGCACCCACACCGGCCAGCC
>JBGSST010000472.1:0-2421 GCA_041736915.1 Bdellovibrionota bacterium | reverse complement strand
TGGAAACCGTCCTCAGCGTGCGGGCGATCGGCCTTCAGGTGGTCGTCCCCAAGGCCAAGGCGGCGGATCGCGCCCCCAGGGCGGCGGACGTCCCGGTGGTCCGCCTCGTCACGAGAATCGGCCTCCCGCGCCTAAATTCGTTCAGAATCCGTTCGCGGTACTGGCGGCATTGAAGGGCGATTCGAAGGATCAGCAGAAGAAGTAAGGTCGCTTTACTCGGTTGGCGGGCAAACTCCAGTGCCGACAAACAGTAGCGCGCTGAGCGTTCCACTGAGAATTTGACCGCTTCGGAAAATGATTTTTACTTTGGCGCGAAACGTTTCGCCATCGTTGTAGGCGGCATCAAGCACTGTCAGCTCCGCCAAATCGAAAGCGTACTCACCGATCGGTTTGAATAGGGGCTTCATAACAATAAAAACTTCGTCTTCTCTAAGGTAAGGCGAGAAGCCTTCGGCGCTCACGTCCAGGGAGTAGGTTTTTCCTGCTTCCACGGTCCCTTCAATAAAAAGTTTAAGTGAGTTCCTAGATCCGGAGTCGCCCAGATAGATATCGAGTGTTTTTTCCGAGGGCGTTCGCGGGGGCTGACAATACTGCGCGCCGGCCCCATGAAAATCGGGATTAAAGACCATAGTCGACGTTTCATCGGCCACGAACTGAAAGGGCATTTTGGTACTGACAGTGGTAGCGCGCGGGGTGGCCGAGCAGTGTACAAGCAGAATACAGGTGCCGAAAAGGTATACGGTTCTAACTAGTTGTTTGAGCACAAGGGGTTCCTTTCGGTGTCGGGATACCCAGGTTATTACAAGTCTCATGCCTAACTCCCAAAAGGGGCCAACCCCCTTTTAGGATGGTCCGGCGTGGTATCCTTGATCGATGGATTTTGGGGTCGTCCTTTTTGCGGCTTTTTTGGCCGTTTCCGTTAGGGGTGAACCCACCGCACTCTGTTTTGCCTCTTTCGCGAATGTGGCTGCGATCGACGGGACCCCCACCGAGCTCATTCAAAAGACTTACGTTGATCTGCTCGACCAGCTTGGCGGGTCACTCACGCCAGAGACTTTTCGCAGGCTTGCGGAAAGTGAAAACCCTTTCGCGATTCCCGACCAACCGGGCACCGATGTGGGCACTTTGCGCCGAAAGCTAGCCGATTTTGAAGGCATGCTCGAATCGCGCGGGTGGCGCACGGCGGAGATCCTTTCCGGTGTCCGGGAAATTGCGGCCCGTCGCGCGGAGGCCCAAGGGGTCGTGCGCCAAGCGACCGAGGAAACGGTGACCGGCACGTGGAATAATCGCATGCTGTCGGTTCCCGACACGAGCCGCCTCCTGATCTCTCCCGATGGTAAGCACATACTTACGATGCGCGAGGCAACGCCGGACGAGGTTACGATTCAAGTCACGGACTTGCTGACCGGCGAGGTCTCTAGCGAATTTCTCGTGGGACGTGTGGACGGGATACGCCTTTCGTCGGACGGGAAATCGCTGTTGCTGAATGTGGCTCGAGAGTACGTTCGGATTCCGATCGAAAATGGAAAGCTGCGGTTGGACCGCCGGGAAGTCGTGGGGACCTCCGCGAGGAAGAAAGACTTTGTAGGAGCCGCGGTCACGGTGGCCAATCCCGACCTTGTCTACGGGCGAAGCGGCCAACGGGACATCCGCCGATTCGAGTTCAACCGCAAGAAAAGTACGCTTCTCAAGTTGAACGGTCAGCCCCTCGACATGACGAAAATCTACGACTGGGGGCAGGTCAATGGAACCAACGATCTCTACATTAACGAAGACGACCTCAAGACCTCCACGCTCATCCGCTACGCCTTCGACGCCAGAGGCCGCGGAAAGATCGTGGGTGAGCCGTGGCGGGTCCCGTACGTGCCGGGGTCGGTTTTGAAGTGGGGGCGGGATGGCCGCTACCTCGTTCGCCATCAGCAAGGTTCCGTCTTGGTCTACCCCTCGCGGAATGCGCCGGCGCTTACGCTAGGCCCCTTTCCGACCGAGACCGACAGCCTCAACCCCATTCTGAAGGCCGTGCTGCCCCACCCGTTACGCGACGAGGTTGGCGTGCTCTACCGGCAGCCCGCGAAGGGCACCACGGAACTCTCCTGGTTCGATGCCGCCACGGGCAAGCGGCTCCGTTCCACCCAGTTTGCCACCAACGGCATTCGCGGTGCGACCCTGTCGGAAGATGGCGAGCGGCTAATCTTCCTCTACGACAAGACCGACCAGCTACAGGTCGTGAACCCCAACTTCGAAAACTGAGTTTCCCGAAAGGGGGTTGGCCCCTTTTGGGAGCCCCTTTTGGGAATTAACGAAGGGTCAGACCCCTTCAAGAACTTTTTTCGGGTTTGTGGGGGGCGTTTTCTTTTAGGGGCGTTGTTCCGTGCGGTCGCGGCGTTGGTGGCCGGCGCGGCCTGGGCGGTAGCCTACGTT
>JBGSST010000460.1:0-22068 GCA_041736915.1 Bdellovibrionota bacterium | reverse complement strand
TCGTCGAGCAGCACCAGATCTGCTTGGTAGCCCGGCGCGATGGCGCCGAGCTTTCGCAGGCCGTAGTGGCGCGCCACGCTGAGCGAGGCGCTACGGAAAACGATCTCGGGGGCGATGCCCGCCTTGATGGCCTTACGAATCAGAAAGTCGATGTGACCTTCCTCCGCGATATCGAGCGGGTTTCTATCGTCGGTACAAAAGCCGAGGCTGGGCGACGTGGCCAAGCTCAAAAGGGGAATCAGCGTGTCGAGGTCCTTCGCTACGCTGCCTTCACGGATCCAAACGGACATCCCTTTTGAAATCTTCTCGCGGGCCTCGTCGAGCTCGGTGCACTCGTGGCACGACGAAATTCCCGCGGCGAGATACGCCGACAAGGCATTTCCGCGCAGAAGCGGGCTATGCCCATCGACGGGACGCCCTTCGAAGGCCGCAATCTTTTCGAGTACGCTGGGGTCGGCGTGCAGCACGCCCGGCATGTTCATTACCTCGGCCAGGCCAAGCGCCTGCGGGTGGGAAAGCAGCGGAACGAGGTCTTTCGCCAGCAGGTGGCCGCCGCCGTTAGTTTCCATTTCGGTCGCCGGTACGCACGACGACAACATCACCCGCAGATCCAGATTCATCGATTCGGACGCGGTGAGGAAATGTTGAATGCCCTTCACGCCGAGCACGTTGGCCAGCTCGTGAGGATCGCACATGGCGGTGGTGGTGCCGCGAGACAGCACGGCCTCTTCGAAGGTATGGGGCAGTAACATCGAGCTTTCGATGTGCACGTGGGCGTCGAGAAAACCGGGCACCAAAAACTTGCCCTTACCGATCCACTCGCGATCCGCCTTAAGGCCCGACTCCACCCCCACGATGGTACCGTCGATAAACGCGACGTCGCCGTTACGCCATTCGCTGGTGAATACGTCGAGGTAGGTCACGTCGCGCAGGATACCGTCGCAGGGAATGGTTCCCTGGGCCGCGCCAATACGGCGTTCCATCGACTTCACGCGATCGGCTACCGGCATCAGTAGACCTTGCCCTTCTTAGCCGTTTTCCATTCCTGGAAAAGGGCCGCGCACTCTTTCCACATCACGCCGGGCTTCACCTTGAGCGGGCTTTTGCCTTGGTCGATCATGTCGACGGCGGCGATGGTCAGCTCGGAAAAGCCGGCGTCTTCCGCATCGGCGATAGTGGCGCCAAAATAACAGGTGTCGATCTTCGCCCAGTGCGTGGCCGTAAGGCACATCGGACAGGGTTCGCACGTGGTGTACATCGTGCACCCGCTGAGATCGATCGTGTTGAGCTTTTTGGCGGCCGCGCGAATGCAGTTCACTTCGGCGTGGGCCGTGGGATCGCACGTTTGCCAAACCGTGTTGTGGGTCACCGCTACCACTTCGTCCCCTTTGAAGATGGCGCAGCCGAACGGGCTTTGGCCGTTCTGAATTCCTTCACGGGCCTTATCGATGGCCAACTGCATTAGCTTATCTTTTTCCATGGGGCCTACTTTACAACAGGTTTAGGGCCTTGGCGTGATGCTCGAGATGACTCTTGATGAACGAGCTAACGAAGTAATAGCTGTGATCGTACCCCGCCTGCCGGCGGAACTTCATCGGGTACTTCGCCGCCTCGCACGCTTCTTTGAGTTTATCCGGCAAAAGCTGTGAGGCCAGAAATTTGTCGTCGGTGCCTACGTCGACGAGCAACTGCAGGTTAGCCTTCGAGGTGGCCACCAACAGGTGCGCGTCGTACTGGGCCCAGGCGTTCTTATCGGGGCCCAGGTAAGCGCTAAACGCTTTCTGTCCCCAAGGTACTAGCGACGGGGCCGCGATGGGCGAAAAGGCCGAAACCGAACGGTACCGCCCCACCTCTCGCAACGCGATCACGAGCGCGCCGTGGCCGCCCATCGAGTGGCCCGAGATACCGGAATACTCGCCCGCCACCGGAAATTCGGTCTCGACGAGCGTGCGCAGCTCTTTGGTGATGTAGTCGTACATGCGGTAGTTTTTCGACCACGGGCTTTGCGTCGCGTTCACGTAAAAGCTAGCGGCCACGCCTAAATCCCAGCTGTCGGTCTCGCCGGGTACGCCGGCCCCGCGCGGGCTGGTATCGGGACACACGATCATCAAGCCCAGCTCCGCGGCCTTCGCTTGGGCTCCGGCCTTCTGCATGAAATTCTCTTCGCTGCACTCCAGCCCCGACAGCCAGTACAGCACGGGAACTTTGCGTCCTTCAGCCTGCGGCGGGCGAAACACGGAAAACTTCATCGTGGTTCCCGTCGTGGTAGACGAGTGGCTGTAAAACTCGGTGAATCCATCGGCAGTCTTGAATTTCTTTTCTAGCTTTAGCGTACTCATTTGAAGTTCACCACCGAGCGAATGCTCTTTCCTTCGTGCATAAGATCGAACGCCTGGTTGATGTCGCGAATGCCCATCGTGTGCGTAACGAACGGATCGATCTTGATCTCGCCCTTCATGTATTTGTCGACGTATCCGGGTAGCTGCGTGCGGCCCTTAACGCCGCCAAACGCCGTGCCCCGCCACACGCGGCCGGTCACTAGCTGGAACGGACGGGTGCTGATCTCTTGTCCCGCGCCCGCCACCCCGACGATGATCGATTCACCCCAGCCCTTGTGGCAGCACTCGAGCGCCGATCGCATCAGCGTGGTGTTGCCCACGCACTCGAAAGAGTAATCCACGCCCCCGTCGGTCATCTCCACGATGGCGTTTTGAATGGGGCCATCAATCTTCTTGGGATTCACGCAGTCGGTGGCGCCAAACTGTTTGGCCATCTCGAACTTGGACTCGTTGATGTCGATCGCCAGAATGCGGGCCGCTTTTGCCATCACCGCGCCCTGAATGACACTGAGGCCGATTCCGCCCAGACCGAATACCGCGACGGTGGATCCGGGGGTTACCTTGGCGGTGTTCAGCACCGCGCCGATTCCGGTGGTAACGCCGCAGCCGAGCAAACAAACTTTATCGAGCGGGGCGGTCTTGCTGATTTTGGCCACCGCGATCTCCGGCACCACGGTGTATTCCGAAAACGTAGACGTACCCATGTAGTGGAAAATCGTTTTGCCATTCTTGGAAAACCGGCTCGTGCCATCGGGCATCAGCCCTTTGCCTTGAGTGGTGCGGATGGCTTGGCAGAGGTTGGTCTTGCCGCTCAGGCAAAACTTACATTTGCGGCACTCCGGCGTGTAGAGCGGGATCACGTGATCGTCTTTGGCCAGCGACGTCACTCCCGGGCCCACTTCCACCACGACGCCGGCCCCCTCGTGCCCCAGCACGGTGGGGAAAATACCTTCCGGATCGGACCCCGACAGCGTGAAGGCATCGGTGTGGCAAACGCCCGTAGCCAGGATGCGAATCATCACCTCGCCGGCTTTCGGTCCGCTGAGCTCGATCTCTTCGATCTCCAAAGGTTGTTTCGGGCCCCAGGCCACCGCGGCTAACGTCTTCATGTTGCTCCTTAAAGTGGTGTGAAATCGATTGAAGACTAGGAGGGGGTCGGTAGATGGTAAAGGGAAAGTTCTTGAAGGGGATGACCAATGGACGCCATTCGTGAAATCGTCGCTAAACCCGCTCTAGATAATGCTTTTGAGGTGCTTCGCCAGCTACGGCCCCACCTTACGCTGACCACGTTCCACCAGTTATATGACGCTGCGCAAAAGGCGGATGGTTACACGCTGGTGGGCTATTACCGGGGCGACGAGTGTCTCGGGGTGCTGGGCTACCGCGTCTATACGGACTTCGTTCGCGGTCCTCACCTCTACATCGATGACCTCGTCACCGCGGAAACCGCGCGATCGCAGGGAATTGGCGCCAAGTTGTTGGGGTATGCCGAAGAAGAAACGTCGCGTCGTAAGCTAAAGGAGCTGCGGCTGTGCGCCGTGCTGGAGAACGAGCGTGGCTGCGAGTTCTACGAGCGGGAAGGCTGGACTAAACGCGCCTACGCTTTCAAGAAAAGCCTGTAAGCGGCTTAAAGTAAGTCCTTAGTCATTCCGATAAGTTAGGGACGTGTTTCTTATCCAGAAAAAACTCGAGAGCCATCTCTTCTATCGCGCGTGGACGCTCGTGCGCACGTTGGCCTACCTCGCTATGACCGGTTTGTTTCTCCGCGTTGCGATCCCCGCTGCATTCAATCAGGATTGGGAAACGATCAAAGCATTCGTGATGTCCGCGTGGCCAGTGGCCGTTCCGTTTTTCGTTTTCGAGATCGTCGCCGAAAAGTGGTTCACCTGGCTTTATTCTCCCCGGCCCAAGAAACCAAAGAAGGGGCAGAAGCCAGAGAAAGTGGCGCCCGCACGCAAGGGGCCCAAGCCGCGAGTTTTCTACCGGCGCGTGACGATGTCGCACCTTTTCCCCGGAAGAACCAACCCGGTGCTCGTCGGCATGAGTGAGCAGGACGAAGAGTTTCGGCCATGGTTTCGCACCTACCTCGCCGTACGTTACGCCGGGTTAACCTTCGTCGGGCTCGTCACCATTTTATTGATCGCCGCGGAGCCGGTACCGCGGCAAGGGATTGAAGGCATTCTGGGCGCGCTCGCGATCTACCTTGCCGTAAAAGGGGCCGAGAGTTTTCTGCTGTACCTTTTTCTAGGCCGGGTGATGTCGGGCGAAGACATTCACGGCGCCCGCACGACCCGTTTTTTTGCCTTCGAGCCCACGGCCTCGTTTCAGAAAAGGCTCACCCTGCCAATCATCGATCGCAAACCCTGGTTCGTTTCGCTGCATTCCGTCGTCAATGGCTGGTACCGGTTCGCTTGGTGGCTGGGCCGCTTTGGGGTCGTTACGGTTGCGGTCTTGATGGCGCAAGCCGCCCATAAATTAAAGGCCGACCTGCCGGCGGCCATCACCCCCGCACTAGCGGTTTGCCTTCCCGTAGCGGTTTTCTATCTGGGGCTGGTCCTAGAAAGAACAATGGCCTACTTAATCTTCTTTCCGAAACAGAAGAAGAAAAAGAAGGCCAAAGTCGAAGCCGTAGTTCCTTATCAGGAAGTCGGCTGAGTTTTTAGCGATTGTTCAAAACGGCGAGAGCCTTCTCGTAGTCCGGCTCGTTCGCCGTTTCCGTGACCTGCTCCGTGTACAGAACTTTATCGTTCTCATCGAGCACCACTACCGAGCGCGAGCACAGGCCCGCCAGCGGTCCGTCGGTGATCTCTAATTTCCATTCCGTGGAAAAGCCGCTGCGGAAACCCGAGAGCATCTCGACGTTGTTCAGACCTTCGGCGCCGCAAAAGCGTTTCTGCGCGAAGGGAAGATCGTTCGAAACGCACAACACGACGGTGTTATCCAGCTTGCCGGCGCGCTCGTTGAACTTACGGACGGATGCCGCACAGGTTCCCGTGTCGACGCTCGGGAAGATGTTCAGCACTTTTCGTTTGCCTTTGTAAGCCGCCAGCGTGGTGTCCGAAAGATCCACCTTCGTCAGCTTGAAATCGGGCGCCGTAGCGCCGGTTTTGGGGAGGTCACCCATCGTGTGGATGGGATTTCCTTTTAGCGTAATGTTTGCCATGTCGTTCTCCTATTTCGGGGCATTGTACGGCGATAACGGGCGATGTCATCGATTTTTGGGTACACTAGTAACTGCCCTTCCCCCGTTACCAGGCAACCCCTACATGACACTTTCCAAGCAATGGATTCTGGGTTCCCGCGCTCGCGATTTGGCCTATCTGGTAGTTCCCGGCTTCGTGGGGCTACTGCTCGCGGCCGTACTGCCTCCCGAGACTACCGCGCTGTCGCTGTACCTGCTACTGGTGACCGCGGTGGTGGATTCGGGCCACGTTTACACCACGCTGCTGCGCACTTACGCCCATGCGGGAGAGCGGCACCGCTTGCTCTATAAAATCGTGCCGCCGCTGGCCGCCGTGTTTTTCACTACCTGGTTTCTCGCGGGCTTCGCGGGGCTGTGGTCGTTCGTGGTTTACGCCACTGCGTTTCACCACATTCGCCAGTTCTACGGGGTGAGCCGTTGGTACCAAAAGCTCGAAGGAAAATTCCGCCCCTCGTCGGGACGGCTGCTTTACGCGCTGACGATTCTTCCGCTCGTGGCGTACCATTTTCGGCCCGGCGCCACGGGTGAGTTCTACTCCGATCAGGATCTGTTTCTAATGCCGCACGCCGGAGTGTTTCACGCCCTGCGCGGGGCATACTTCGTAGTGCTGGCGAACTGGATCATTGCGGAAGTAGGGCTCGCGTGGCGAGAGAAGAAGGTTGAGACGGGCAGGGTGTTGTCGATTGCCACGCCCGCTGCCCTCTACGGCGTAGCCTTCTTTCACGGCCGTACTCCGGCCGAGGTGCTCGTGCCGCTGATGCTGGCCCACGGAATGGGTTACTTCGCGATGATGTCGGTTGGGCTGACGCGTACCCGCGAAACGGTTTACCCGACGTGGTCCAAGGCGTTGCTGTGGGTGCTCGGCGTGGCCGTATGCTTTGGCGCGATCGAAGGGGCGGTGGAGAATCTTATCGTCGATTTCGACACCACCTACCCGTACCGGGTACGGTCGTTCGGCGAAGCGGCGCTCATCGGCCTGTACCTCGTGCCGCTTTTCACGCACTTCATCCTCGACGCCTTCATCTGGCGCGGCAAACACCCGGAAGCGAAGCGGATCTATGCGAACGAGCCGGTAGCGACGGAAAGCCCGTCGGCGAGCCAACGGGCGGCCTAGGCCACGCGTTGTTTCTTCGCGACTAGGCCCGTAATCTCCGCCCAGTGCTGGAACCGCCAAAAGGTGCGGCCTCACTTTATCCATCGAGAAAAACGATGGAAGAAGTGAGGCCGCACCTTTGGGGTGAATCGACGCGTTATCAGTTTGTTGGAAATTCCCAAAGATTCTTCTACGGATCGGTCCGATTGATGCCGAATAGCCTTTCGGGAGCTCTCTGCCATGAGCGCAAAAAGCAGCAAGTCTTTCATCTCGAAGTCGCGGTTCAAACTCGCTACCGAATGCGTAAACAAACCGTACTTCAGTGTCCGTAAAGACTATGGAAACAAAAAAGACGCTAACGACTTCCTGCGTGCACTCGCCAAGGGCGGCTTTCAAGTTGGTGAGCTAGCCCGTTGGTACGTGCCCGGTGGCAAAAACATTCAAACGCTCGACTATCAAGAAGCTCTGGATCTAACCGACGCCGAGTTACAAAAAGAAAACGCCGTCATCTATGAAGCGGCCATCAAGTTTCAGGATCTCTTCATTCGTGTCGACATCCTCGTGAAGAACGGAAAACAACTCAAGGTATACGAGGTTAAAGCGAAAAGCTTTACCGGTGACCCCGAGGATTTTTATAAAGCGGAAAAGAATCGTACCGAACACGATTTCCTCGATAGTAAATGGAAGCCATACTTCTTCGATATCGCCTTTCAAGATTACGTTGTGCGGAAGGCTTATCCGCAACATGATGTTTCCTCCTACCTTTACCTGATCGACAAAAGGAAAGCGGCCACGGTCGAAGGGCTCAACCAAAAGTTCTTCATTAAGGACGTCAAAGGACAGATCACGGTAACTGCTGCGCCAGGGTTGACCCCCGACGACTTGGGCGAGCCGATCCTGACCGCGACGAATCTGACGACTGACCTAAAAAAGATACAGTCTGATCCAAAATTCTGGCGAATCGAAGGCCGGGATTTTTCGTTCGAGGCCGGCCTAAGCCTACTGTCCACGCGGCATGCTAAGGGTGAACGAAGCCGCCCCTCCGCGACCCGCAAGTGCCGTGACTGCGAGTTTCGTCTGATGTCCGAAAAGGAAAGAGCTTTGGGCAAATCGGGTTTCGATGAGTGCTGGTCGGAAATTCTACCGACACATGAGCCCCCAAATGGTCCCCTAAGTATCGATCTCTGGAACCTGAACTACCGAACCGCCGACAAATTTCTAGAACCAGATTCTGGCTTGTACTTAATGAGTCAAATTTCAGAAGAGGATCTGGCGGCCCCCAAAAAAGGAAGCAAGCGCGAACTGTATAGCGATGGGTGGGAAGACTTCGAGCGTCGTCGGATCCAACTCCGAAAGACTAATCTTGGCGAGACTACTCGCGAATGTCTTGAGCCAGAACTCCGCTCGGTGATTGAGGGGTGGAAGTTTCCACTACATTTCATTGATTTTGAGACTACGCGCGTAGCTATCCCATTTCACAGATGCATGCGGCCCTATGAGCAACTCGCTTTCCAGTTTTCTCACCACGTCATGTACGAGGATGGCACCTTTTCCCATGCTAACGAGTGGATCAACACGACCTCCGGAAAATTCCCAAACTTCGATTTTGTTCGGGCTCTTCGCCAGGCCGTGGGGAACAATGGAACCATTTTTCGTTACGCCACGCACGAAAACACCGTGCTTTGCGAGATCTTGCGGCAGTTGGAAGTGTCCGAAGAGCCGGACCGCGCGGATCTAATAAATTGGATTAAAACGATCACCTATAAGAAGACCGATGAAAACGGTACTACCTATCTTTGGCGCGGAGATCGCGCCATGGTGGATCTCCTCGAAGTAGTAAAACGCTATTACTACCACCCGCTGATGGGACGCTCGAACTCAATCAAAGCCGTTCTGCCCGCCATCTTGAACGACTCGGCTTTTCTGCGCGAGAAGTACTCCAGGCCGATCTACGGAGTTCCGGGTCAGGTTTCGAGTAAGAACTTCACTACCTTCGCGTGGGACCACATCTGGGTGGTAGTCGATAACGATAAGAAGGTTCGCGATCCGTATGCGATCCTCAAATCGTTGTCAGAAGATATCGGTGGCTATGACTACGATAGTCTAGAGAGGGTTCTCGAAGATGATGAAGTGGCGGACGGTGGGGCCGCTATGACCGCTTACGCAATGATGCAGTTCACCCAAATGAGTGAGCCGGAGCGCAAAAAGCTGACGAGTGCGCTACTGAGATACTGCGAGTTGGATACCTTGGCGATGATCATGCTCTACGAGCATTGGTGCGAAATAGTAGGGCTAGCACAAAGAATCAAAGCAAAACCGTGAAAGATTGGCCTGCGGCTGGCTAACTCAACGCGGTTTTAGCCGCGCCCAACCACTTCTCGCGTTTCTCCGCCCGTACGTAGCTATCCGCCTTGTCGACGGAATCCACCACCATGTCCCACGCGGTGTAGATCTGTTTTTTCTTGTTCGCCCGTACGTCGCCCGCGGCGAAGAGGCCGGGAACTTTGGTCTCGCCCATATCGTCGGTGACCACGTAGCCCCGATCGTCGATTTCCGCACCGAGCTCCTTGGCGAGCTGGTTGTAAACGATCGTGCCCATCGAAACGAAAGCAATTTGCGTGGCGTGCACCGTGCCGTCGGCGAGACGAATTCCGGTTAGCCCGGTTTTAGGGTCGCCGAGTAGCTCCGCAATCGGCTGCTCGATCACGGGAATGCCGTAAACTTTGAGCCGCTCCGCCAGGGGGCTTCCCGCCTGGATGGCCGAGGGCTCGCCGTTAGATAGCACGGCTACCGAAGGTGGCTCGTAGCGTTCCTTCAAAAGTGCGGCGACCCAGCCGGCCGCTTCGCCGCTGCCAATTACCGTGACGTCGTGGTTCTTGCTCTTGTGTCCGTCGCAGCGAATGCAGTAGTCCACGTGGCCCGCGTTCGCCATGGGATAGACGTTCTTGATGTCGGCGCCGATCTTGGGCTGCACATCCATGATGCCCGTGCAGAGCACGACGAATTTCGCGCGGTACTTACCGCCCTTGTTCGTCTCGAGGGTGAAATCGCCCTTCGCGCCGGTGATCTTCACGACCTCTTCCTTCACGGAGGTAGAGAGCTGCGACCAGGTCGGGTGCTTTTCGATCCACTGGTAAACTTCAGTCGCGCTTTGCGTAATGGCTTTCGGTTTGTCGAATAGCGCCGGCATATTTTCCACTTTGCCCACCCAGACGGCGCGCGAGCGCTTTTTGGTAAGGGCGGAGCCTAGGAAAGAGACAGTGCTCAGGTTATTGAGCACCGCCCTCAAGGTTCCCATGGATCCGGCGGCGCCGGAGCCCACGATCGCAATGTCGAAGATCTTTTCCATAACTCACTTGTTGGCGAAGTGTTTCTCCAAGTCGTCGGCGCCACCAATGTGCTTTCCGCCGATGAATACTTGGGGCACCGTGCTTCGTCCGGTCATTGCGCGAATACTGCGCGAGGTAAGGGCAGGGCCCAGCTTCAGCTCTTCGTACTGGAAGCCCTTGGCGTCCAGTAACTTTTTGGCGCGCGCGCAGTGCGGGCAACCGTCGCGCGTGATGATCGATACGAACTCGGGCTTAGCTGCTTTCGGATTAATCGCCTCCAGCATGGTGTCCGCATCGGAAACCTCGAACGGATCGCCGTCTTTGTCGGGTTCCACGAAAATCTTTTCGATCACGCCGTCATTAACGAGCATGGAGTATCTCCACGAGCGTTTGCCGAACCCAATCGCGGTCTTGTCGCATAGCATGCCCATCTTCTCGGTGAACTCCCCATTGCCGTCGGGCAAGAAGGTGACGTTGGCGGCGTTCTGCGCCGATTTCCACGCGTTCATCACGAAGGCGTCATTCACCGACAGACAAATCACCTCACTCACGCCGTTCTGGCGAAAGGCCGCGGCCAGCTCGTTGTAGCGGGGCAACTGCGCCGAAGAGCAGGTGGGGGTGTAAGCACCCGGAAGGGAGAACACCACGACCTTCTTTCCCTTGAAGATGTCGGCGGTGGTGCGCTTCACCCAGTTGTCGTTCTCGCGGGTTTGGAACGTAACTTCCGGCACCCGTTGTCCTACTTTGTTTTCTACTTTCATGCGAAACCTCCTATAGCTTCTTAGTGGGTACTGTCCCATTCATAAAGCTAGGATCTCGCATCGGGGTAGATAACACAAATCGATTAAGACTATCTGATTGATAATCAGGGGTTATCGATAGGAGTGTGTGTCGGGCGTGCTGTTCGGCATGGGTGCTTGCACGGGGCGGGCCGCGGAGGCGGTTTCGCCCGGTTGGGGCAGGCCGCTGCGGCGGTGGGTCCGTAAATCATACTGCTGGCCAGCGGTGAGGCGAATCTCATCCATGGCTTCTAGCGAAGTATCGAGGTGGTTGTTCAGCACCGTGGCGACCTTGTCGCCGAGAACGGTGAGGTACCGGTTGTTCTCGATGGCGATGGCCCCGTCCTCTTCCACACCGACGCCGGTAGGGATGTGTCCCTTCAGCATCATGGCGCCGAGCCGGTGCTTGCGCTTACGTTTGAGAAAGTGCTGGTCCACGAGGATCTCGGGCGGAAGCAGACCGAAGCCGTCTTCGAGGGTGAATTTGTTGGGATCGAAGTCGTCCCCCATTAACATCGGGTTGGACATGAGCGCGGTGCCGGCGCTGGTGCCGCCAAAGACCACACCGTGCTCGTACATCTCGCGTAGCGCTTTCGCGATTCCCGGGTATGCCTTCAGTACCTTCACCCCTTCGGCCTGATCGCCCCCGGAGAAGAAAACTGCGGTGGTGTCTTTGAGCTGAAGCCGGAAATTTTTTTCGACCTCTTGTGCTTTTCCGGCCGCGATCGCCGTCAGCATCTCGGCGCGCGTGGGCGAAGCGTAGATCTTATAATCTTCTTCCTTCTTTCCCATTTCCTTCAGAACGGGGATGTACTCATCGCGGTAGGACTGAAAAGACTGGGCGGGCAGTGAGGTTTGCCAGACGATGATGGCCACCTTCATCGGCTTTTTCTCGATGGGGTCTCCATCGGCCCACTGTAAAAACTTTTCCGTGGCTTGCCGAGGATGGTCTCCGCCTCCGACCAGCACGAGTTTCCTGACGGCTTTGGGCCGTTCCACTTCGACCGCGAGCGCGGGGCTGCCCAGTGTGAGCAGGAACAGGGCGGTCCAATGGCTGGTTCGCCGAAAAATTTGTGCAGGGCGTATCATCGATTGTTGGGAACTTCCCACTATCCTTATCGGCATATTGGGTCCCCGTTTAAAGGCGGGACGCAGCATGAAGGGGCGGATCGGGCGTGGTACTTTTTGGGAATGAAAAACACTCTATTGGTTCTGGCCCTTGTTCTCGGCATGAGCGGCGAGCTGTTCGCGATGCCCTCGGAATCCGTCCGCGTGGCGGTGTGGCGTAAAGGCGAGTCAATCGGAGGCGAGGAATTCATCGCCGCGAACGAAGCCATCGTCGACTACCTGGCCACGCTGGAGCGGCCGACCGGTATGTTCGAGACCATTAAGTACCGCTGCCAGGTAAAGTCGCGATCTATTCGCCCCACCGTATACGGCAATGTCGGCACCACCAGCGTCAACGAGTACGTCTGGGTCCGGATGGTTTACGACCTCAAAGACTGCGTAAAAGAGTAAGCTGCTCCCAAAACCGGCTAAATGGGAGCATCGCTCCCATTTACCTTGATTCGCAGCGTCAACACACGCTATAAGCCTGTCTTCTATGGCAGGTATCGATTTTAGTCAGGACCCGGTGGGCGCGCTTTTCCGCGAGTACGAGCGCCGCAAGCGTAACAACCCCCTTTATTCGCAGCGGGCCTTTGCGCGTGTTTTGGGCGTGCCGTCGGGCCGGCTATCGGAGCTATTTGGTAAACGCCGGGCGCTTACCGCCAAGCTCGGAGCTAAAGTTGCCGATCGCCTCGCGATGCCGCCCGAAGAGCGGGCCCGGTTTTTCGTCGCCATAGAAAAGAGCCGCGCCGTTCGCAAGCGCACGCGTCGCATTCGCGGGCTCGCCGAAGAAACTGTTCCGTCGTCGCATTACCACGAGCTGAAGGAAGATGTTTTCGCCACTATTTCCGATTGGCCGCATTACGCGGTTCTCAACCTCATGGAAACGGTTGCCGCCAAGTCGGATTGCCGCTGGCTCGCCACTAGGTTGGGGCTGCCCGCCGCGCAGATGCGCGATGTCGTCGACCGGCTGCTGCGCCTGGGGTTGCTGAAGAGCGATGCCGGCAAGTGGACGCGCACCTCGAAGAAATTATCCACCGCCCAAGACATTCCGTCGGGGGCGGTTCGCCGCTGGCACCAGCAGTGTCTCACCATTGCGGAGCAGTCGCTCGAAACGGTAGCCGTGGAAAAGCGCGACATCACCTCCACGACTTTTCCGGTGGATCCAAAGAATTTGAAAGAGGCCAAGCGCCTCATCAAGAACTTCCGGCGCGGACTGGCCGAGCTGCTGGCCGATGGGCATTGCCGAGAGGTGTACAACCTTACGGTGGCGCTCTACCCGCTGACCAAGGAGAGCCACGCATGAAAAAATTCCCATTCGTCCTTTTTGGATTTTTGGCGCTTGGCGGCTGCAGCAACGTAATCGACGTCGGGCCAAAAGGACCGGGACTTCGCCCGGGCGGTGATGAGGTTGGAAACGGCGGCGACGGCGCGCGGGTAACTTTCAGCATGGGCCGGGCCCACGCCCAGATGGTGCTCGAAAGCATCGTTCCCGACCTGAGGGCGGAGCCGGACCTCGCTAAGCAACATGCGGACCTAACGACGGAGTTACGGTCCGATGTGTCGCGTATCTATTGGACGCAAGAACCCAAGCCCGGTTGTCCCAACACCTGTGGCTGTACCCAGCCGGTGAAGGGCGCGCCGATCTATCTCAACGTAAAATTCTGCACGGGTTACACGTCGGCGTCGGCAGGAAAACTTTTGCTTCACGAAGTGAGCCACCACCTCGTCGGTGAAGACGAAGAGGCGGCCGATCGATTGGCGGCCGCCGCGTACCGGCTGTGGAAGAATCAGGGCCATCCCGACGAGCCGCATTGGCAGCAGGTGATACCGCAGGCTTTCGTCGGCGTGAATAGTCAGGCAACGTGGAATGGCCGTGAGTTAATGGTGTGGGACGGGGCGGGAACCGTGGCGTACTACCACCCCCGCACCCATTCGTGGCGTGAAGAGAAAGCCACCAACGGTTTCGCAGGCTGGTACCAGGACGGAAAATTCACTAGCGATCGTGGTTTCTTCGTCGGCGGAAAAATCGCGGTGCTGTCGCCGTGCCGTGGGCTGGTTCGGCGCGAAGGCGCGGGCCACGTCTACGATCCCAGTACGCGTTCTTGGTCGCTCATTCCTTCGGCCGGTGCGCCGTCGTCTAGGGAAGCGGACGTGCAGGTCGTGAACGAAAAGCTCGTCACGTTTGCCGGCGAAAGTTGCGGCGGAAGCCGCGCGCGGGCCCGTATCGATGGTGGAGTTTGGGATGTGAAAACGGGAAGCTGGGAAACCATTCCCGCGCCTAAAGATCTTACGCCGGACTTTGGCGTGGCTTGGGCCGCAACGTCGCTTCATCTTTTGGCCGCCGTTCCCAACGCCACCGAGTTTTGGCTCTACACGTTTTCCACGAAGACTTGGAACCGCGTGAAGCTGCCCGACGGTATCGTCACTACCGAAGGTACGCGCTTTGTCGCGCAGTCCGGCAGCGTTTTGATGGTTCCCGCGCAAGGAAAGCCCGGTGCAAAATGGAAGAACCATCAGCTCTCGCGCTTGCCGGCCTTTCCCGAACTGGCGGGAGTGAATCAGCTACTATCGGTGGGTAATGGCCTCATCGCCCGCGGTCGCGAGCTCTATTTTTACGACGCGGAAAAATCCGAGTGGAAGGCGGTACCTGAATTACTTTCGCCGCCGCGTGACGGGGGACAGACGTGGCACTGGACGGGCACCGAAGCCATTGTTTGGGACGGCGCGAAGCAGCCACGCGGCTATCTTTTTTATCCCTGACAAATAGGCTCCTGGCTTCTAAACCTAAGGGCATGAGCTCATTTTTCTTAACTCGCTGGATCGCCCCATTTTTCATTCTCATCTCCGCCGCCTCCGCGCACGGAGTGGAACCCATTTCACCGAAAGACGCGTTGGCGCTTTCCGACGCCGACAAAGCGGTGATCGTGGACGTACGCGAACTGGATGAGGTGAAAGAAAGTGGCATCGCCAAGCCCGCGGCGTGGCTTCCCAAATCGGAAGTCGACGGCAAATCCGATCTCTACAAGCAGCTGGTAAAGACGTGGGACAAGCAAAAGCCGCTTATCTTTTACTGCCGATCGGGCAAACGCGCGGGCATGGTGGCGACGCATTTTGATTCGCTAGGTTTTACTACGAAAAACATGGGCAGTTTGAATGACTGGTCCGCCGCCGGTCTGCCGGTGGTCCCTTTCGAAAAACGCCGCTAGAGTTTGGAGTAGGCCATGAAAATTGGGATCGTTTCCGGTAGCCACCGTAAGACCTCGGAGTCGGGCCGAGTGGCGCGTTACCTCGAAGGCGTGGCCAAAAAGAATGGCCACTCCACTTACGTTTTGGATCTCGCGCATCAGCCGCTTCCGTTTTGGGATGATGGCATGTGGTCCGGCGAGCCCGAGATCACCGCGCAGTGGAAACCGGTGAAGGATGAGCTGACGACCTGCGACGCAATGGTCTTCGTGGCGGCCGAGTGGGGCGGAATGGTACCGGCGGCGCTCAAAAATTTTTTCATCTTCGCCACCGACGGCTGCCTGTATCACAAGCCGGGCCTACTAGTGGGCGTATCCTCTTCGCGCAACGGGGCGTATCCCATCGCGGAGCTGCGTATGAGCAGCTACAAAAACACGCATCTGCAGTACATCTCCGAGCAGGTCATCGTACGCGACGTGAACAAAATGTTTCATGGTGAAGTAGCGCAGAGCGGAGACGATACCTTCCTCCGCAAACGGATCGATTACGGCTTGAAGGTACTGGTCGAGTACGGCAAAGCGCTAAAGCTGGTACGCGAAAGCGGCGTACTCAATCGCCAAGAGTTCCCGAACGGAATGTGAGTGGACTGAAGGTAACGGATACCTTTGGGCTACTTTTTGCCGACGACGTACGCTACCCAGGTCTGCGAGTTGTCGGGGATCGCTTCACTGCGCCCTACGCCCTGCCAGTAGAGAAACGTTTTCTTGAAACCGAGCTCGTCGAGTAATTCCCGTAACTCCAGCGGCGTCCACATGCGCCAGTCATACGTAAAGACCCGGCGGCGCGTTTTTTCTCCCGGGCGGGTAAAGTGGATCGCGAACTGCGCCTGCCGGGTCAGCGGATCGAACCCTTCCTGCTCCCAGATGTACGAAAACTCGTCTACCTGCACGGTCGAGGTCATCTGCGGCGCGATTTCGATTCCGCCTAGGCAGTCGAGTACCACGACTCCGCCCGGACGTAGCTTCGCGTGCACCCGTTTTAGATACTCCCGCAACTTTGGCCGCGTCTTGAACACGCCGTAGGAAAAATTCAGGCTCGCCACGATGTCCGCGGGCGGCAGCTTCAACGACTGCACATCGGCCTTCAACACCGTTACGCGTTTCTGCTCCGCCTCGTCCATCCGCGCCAGATAGTGTTCCTTACCGTACTTCAGTGGCACCCCGTCGTTATCCACCGCCACGCTACGGCGCTCTTTGCCGCGTGAGGCCCATTCGCAGGCCAGCGCGAAGGCCCCCGAGAAATCTTCACGCAATGTCTTGGGGGCTTTACGGTTTACGTCGCGGTACACGCCTTCCAAGAAATCCGCCATGCCGGCGGGATCCTGAACGGCGCGGGTGTAGAGCTCGTATTTGTCGAAGGGGGGAAGCATGCCATGCGGTTACCGAAATCACGCCGCTAGTTCAAATCTAAAGTGACCTTTCGGGATCGTAAGTCTAACTTTTTCGGCAACAGGGGGATTTTCACATGGCGAGCGAATCCAATAACGATCAATTGACCCGGCGTGAGTTCATTTCGGGCGGAATCGGGTATGCGGCGGCGGTGTCGCCCATCACCGCGTGGGCGATTCAAACCTCGACGGAGTCGATCGAGGGCGGCGACATCGAGATCCCTGTGGGCGCCGAGAAAATGCCCGGTTACTGGGCGATGCCGAAAGGCAAAGGCCCCTTTCCCACCGTTCTCGTGGTGCAGGAGATCTTCGGGATTCACGAGTACATTAAAGACGTCTGCCGGCGCTTGGCGAAAGAGGGGTACGTAGCCGTGGCACCGTCGCTCTACTTCCGGCACGGGGACGCCACCAAGATTCCCGATATCGATACGCTACGCAAAACCATCGTTTCCAAGGTTTCGCTGCCAAAGGTGATGACCGACTTAGACGCCACGGTTAAGTGGCTGTCCGCCAACAAAAGGACGGATACGAAGCGGCTGGCGATCACCGGCTTCTGCTGGGGTGGCACCGTGACGTGGCTATACGCCGCCCACAACCCATCGGTGAAAGCCGGGGCGGCGTGGTACGGCAAACTAACCGGCGATAAGTCGGAGCTGATCCCCACGTTTCCGCAAGACACGGCCAGCACGCTTAAGGTGCCGGTACTGGGACTTTACGGCGAGAAGGACTCCGGCATTCCGTTGGACAGCGTCGAGAAGATGACGGCCGCGTTGAAGAAAGCCGGCAATCCATCCGAGATTCACGTCTTCCCCGGCGCCCAGCACGGTTTTCACGCCGACTACCGCCCGAGCTACAACGCCGAAGCCGCCCAAAAGGCGTGGGGCATGACCCTCGCGTGGTTCAAAAAATACGGCGTGAAGTAGTCAGCGTCGGTTTCAGCGTTTTTCGAGAGTGAAGCGAATCGGATCTTTCGGGGTGAGGGAAAGCCTTACCTCGGGTTTCACATTCTGTCCCGGCACGAGCTTGAGCCGGTAGCGTTGCAATACGCTAGCGATGACCAGCGTGGCTTCCATCATGCTGAACTGCATGCCAATGCACACCCGCGGGCCACCGCCGAAGGGGAAGTAGGCGAACGGCGGAATCTGCCTTTCTAGCTCTGGGGAAAATCTATCGGGATCGAATTTCTCGGGGTCCTGGAACCAACGTGGATCGCGCTGGGTAACGTACGAAAAGGTATAAACGAAAGAGTCTTTCGGCACCGAGACGCCGCCAATCGTGAGATCTTCGGTGGGCTGCCTGGCGAAAGTGCCGATCGCAGGCGGGTAAAGGCGCAGCGACTCGGAGATCACCTGGCGCAGGTATTTCAGCCTCGGCAGGTCTGCGGCGGTGGGAGGGCGTTCGCCCAACATCTGCACCTCGGCGTAAGCCTTGGCTTCCACGCCAGGGTGGGTAGCGAGCAAATACCAAGTCCAAATGAGGTTCGTAGCGGTGGTATCGTGGCCCGCAAGAAACAGCACCATGGCTTCGTCGCGCACCTGCTGATCGGTCATACCGCCGCCTTTGCCCTCGTCGTCTCTCGCCATCAACATCATGGAAAGAAAGTCGCCATCGTCCGTTTCTCTCGCTCGCTTTTCCTTGATAAAACCGTTGATGAGGCCGTCGAGTAGCTTTATGGCCGAAAACTTCCTCCGGTTGTGCGCGGTGGGGAGCCATTTTGGCGGGATGGCAATCATCTTCATCTCCGCCACGGAAATCTCGGAAAGGTCCAACACGGCCTGCTCGAGCGCCCTAGCTTGGGTGCTCTCAACGTCCGCGCCAAACATCGTTTTGGAGATAATCTCGATGGTGAGCTGTCGCATGTGCTCGTCGATCGAGATCTCGGCGCCGTTCGCAAGCCGATTCCACTGGTCGAGCCGCCGTTGCGTAAGCTCCACCATCATCTCGGCATATCTGCCTAAGCATTTTACCCCAAACGCGGGTTGCACGAGCCGGTGCTGCCTCTGCCAGAACTCCCCTTCGCTCAGCAGCAGGCCGTTCCCATCCCATTGGCGTAGCACTTCCACTTGCCGTTTCATCTTGGGCAGTTTTTTCCAATGCGTAGTCAAAATTTCGCGGACGTGATCCGGGTGGTAGAAGAAAAACGCCGTGTACGGACCCATGCGAAATTTGGCAACGTCACCGTACTTCGCTTGCAGCTCGACAATAAAGTCGAGCGTGTGCTCCGAAAAGCGCTTTACGTTGCCGAGCCCAAGAAAATTCTTGGGGCCATCAGGTTGGGGGTTAGAAGAGGGGGACATTGTCCAATCCGGTGAAGGAATCCTCCGGCGAGGGGTCGGCCGTCAACGTGAGGGGGGTGAGTCCGCCTAGCTCGCTGATGCTCCACCCTTTCAGGGCGTTATTTTCGCGCAGGTAGAATGCTTTCGATCTGGCATCGAAGGTGCCCGAGAGCGCAGCGGTCGACAGATCGTTTCCCCCCGTAACGCCGGATAAACTTCCATCCGGGTTTAGACGCACGACCTCCAACCGAAGGTTGGTCTGCCTCAGTAAAGCGAGGTACTTTCGGTCGCGGTCCAGAATGATTTCGGAGACTGAGCCGTTGCCAAGGGCAATGGGATTTCCGAAAGAGGCCGTCCACCGGCCGGCGGAATCGGCCTTGTAGGCGAAGAGGGTCAGGGCCGACGAAATGGGGTCAGACTGCACCTGATAGAGGAAGCCGCTAGGGTGCAGGGCCGCAGCATTGTTGAACGACGCGAGGGGGTTGGTAGGGGCATTGACGAACACGTTGCCTCCCTGCGAGCAAAGGTCTCCATCTTCGGGAACGCTGGCGACCTTCATCAACGCGGGCTTCGCCAGTAGCAGATATCCGGGCAAGGACATCAGCGTGTTGTCGAGGTCCGTGATTACGCAGTTTCCGCCACCAATGGGCTCGAGCTCCGTACTACCGATCTTCCGTTGCGCTACGTAAGTGCTGTTTCGGATGTAGGCCACTCGGGAATTCGTCGCGAACGTCATTTTCGTACCGCCGCCCGAAATGAACTGTTCGTTGCTCACGCTAGAAATCAGGCCGCCCTGGCCGTCGGAGGTGTAGCGCTTAACATTTATCCCGGTGCTGCCGTTGTCGATCTGCATGGCGAAAACGTAAGCGCCATTCGGAGTGACCTCTATTTTAGAGTAAGAGTTCGCTGGCATCGGGTCGATCAGCGTCGGAGTGCCTAGTGTTTGGTTAATGTCGTCGATGGGAAACAGTTTCAACCGATGTTGATTGGCGCCGCTCGAGACCATGGTAACTAGGTAGGAGCCGGTGCTCTCGAGAAAATCGTTGGACGGCGGGTCATCTTCGTCACCGGTGTTGTCGCACGCGGCAACGATATCGGCCGTGCCCGCCAGGTCGGGATTTCCGGTCACCGCCACTTTTTTGTCGACGAAAATATCCTCGGTGGCGCTCGCTAGCTCGAACACGGCCGGGCGGAAGGTACCGAAAATGGAGCCCAGCGGAAAGCCCGCGCATTGGCCGCCATTGAAGTTGGAGTTTACTCCCAGAATCCGAATGAAACGATTGGCGCCTGCGGTAACGCGAATCTTGGTTCCCCGGCTGGTCAGCGTATTCAGATCGACCAAGTTCGAAGTCATCCCGAGACCCAGGCAGGAGGGGCTACGGGATCCAAGATTGAGCGGGCCAAAATCGGGCGAGATGCCGGGGCCGCTCACGGAAACGAAATAACAATCATAGGTGGAACGCTGGTCCGCGAGAAACTTGGAAAAGGCCTCGCGATTCAGATCGAGCGTCAGGGCTTTCGTGCGTTCGGGAAAAAAAGAGCAGCTGACCGTGGCGATTCCAACGAGCAGCGGGACGAGGGCTAGTTTCCATCTCATGCGGGAACAAAAATATCTCGTTAAGCGCACGAAGCCAATGAATGGCGAGGGCAAAAAAAACGCCGCCGCACCATGACGTGCGGCGGCGCTAAGAAAGCGAACCGATCGAGCTTACGCGGCTTTTTTGAAGCCACCGGCCGCGGCCGGAGCCGCTCCACCGCTCAGGTACGCCCGGCGCTTGGCCTCGGGCACCTTGTCCCACTCGGCGTGAGTGAAACACTCTAGGGCGAAGTTGTTCCCCTTGTAGATGTCGGGGCAACCTTCCTTGAAAAGTTTCGACACGCGCGCATTTCGCGCGGTGGCATCCGTGTTACGGAACTTGTCGGACACGACGACCGCTTTGTAGGGGGTCGAGGTCAGGTCGACGTAGCATTCGAAATTCTTTAAAGAGTGAAGCGCCTTCTTCAACGCAAAACGTGTACGTTCCATGTCCATAGATACCTCTTCATTAGAGTGGGTTCGGAACCGGTGGCTGGAATCCCCTTGAGCCCAGCTTTAGTTCCTGTCTTTGATCATGCGCCAAAACTGTGTCCGAAATATGGAAGGGGAATCCGACCTAACCAGCAGTAACTACTGTTGAAAGTAGGGGTTTTTTAGGGCTTGACCGTATGCTGGCGGACTACGCGCCGCGGAGGCGAAAAAAGGGGAACAGGCGTAGGCTTTCCTGAAATGAGGTACCGCATGAAAGCCCTGCTCTTGGTCGCCATCCTTTCGCTCCCGGCCTACGCTAGTCATTACATTCCCAAGCAACTCCGATTCAAAGGGTCGTTCCAAACGATCGTTCACTCGGCTTCCGAGTGTGAAGGGCTCATCACCACGGAAGAGTTTCTACTCACGCACGTGCTTACGGGCGCGTCGGGGCGAACCTCGGTACTCAATTTCAAAGGGCAAAAGGGTTCGTACTTTCACAACCTCACGCTGGTGGGCGGGTTCGGTTACAGCAACGACTTCCTGGTCGAGAAGAACTTCGCCAAAGATAAGTACACCCACCGCGTGGTGGCGAAGGGTTTGGTCGACTATGGTTTTCTGATGGCCGACGTTACCGTAACGTTAATCGACAAGGCCGCGGCCAAAGTGGTTTGCACCGCGAACGCCGAGATCTACGCCAATTAATTTTTCGGCTCGTCCTTCAATGGCTCGACCGTGCGGCTGGTGCGCGGAGGCTTGGGCGTTACCCAACTAGTGAGGTCGATCCCAAACTCGCGCAGCACGCCGATGAGAATCGCCGTAGCCAGGGCCTCATCGATATTGCCAATGAGCGGAATATTGTCCGGGATGAGTTCAAAAATGCCGGCGCCCGGATTGATGAGATAAAGCACCGAGAAAAATCCCAGCACTACCATCAATACCTTGCGGAGCATTTAGGCCTCCACCTGCTCGCCGCGACCGCTGCGGAAGAACTGCTCCATCAGCGCCGGCAGCAGGAATAGACCGATCCACCAAATAGCGACGGTGCCGAGCAACGCGATCCACCCTAAGGATTTCAGCACCCCGGCTCGCGCAAACACCAAAACGCCGAAGCCGATGCCGGCCGTAAGCAGCGCCAGGTTGATGCTGGTCGATAGGTCGCGCGCCGCCTTGTAGCCCGAGCCCACTTCGCGGGCGCGATGCACGATGTGAATCGGCACGTCGATGCCCATGGCGACGAAGGTTGGAATGATGGCAATGTTGAAAATGTTGAACTTGATGCCGAAGATTGCCATCAGCCCCATC
>JBGSST010000456.1:0-21619 GCA_041736915.1 Bdellovibrionota bacterium | reverse complement strand
AAGCGACGAAGGTCCGGCTCGTCACCTACCTTGGCATTCAACAGCGCTTTCCAAAGATCCGCGGAATCAACTTTGGTCATGTCCACTTCGAGCAGTGGCCGAAACACCTGGCGCGAGTCTCCGTACCCCTTCATCCACAGTACGAACTGCGACGTGGCCGGGTCGAACCGTTTCACGATGTTTTCCAGCGCGTCCCTAAGCGTGACGTCTTCCAAAAGCGGCTGCGCGAAAGAGTACTTGATGTGCGGTGCCGTAGCCGTGGGCAACGGGAAGTGCACGGGTAGCTTCACTTCACCGCGTTCAAAATTCGTTTTCGCGGCGTTGGGCTTACAGTAGCTCATCCGGATCGACATCTTCGCAATGCCGCTGATGAACGCGTGCGGGCTACCCATAGTGCCATTCGTGAGCGTGACCGTACCGATGCGAAAATTATTGCGGTCCCCGCAGCCGATCGACTCGACCTGCTCGGCCTGCTTGGCAATCGACTCGTGGTAGAGCCGCATATCGAGGTTCAAAGCTTTGGCGGCCTTTTTCAGGTAGCCCTTCTCGTCGGCGTTGAGCGACGAGTTTTCGGCGGCCTCTAGCTTGCTCGTGAGCAGCAGAAAATTGCGATAGCCCCAATCGTTGCCCGGATTCACGGCTAAGTCGTTGGCGACATAGATAAACACGGGGGTCTTCCCGGTGGAAAAACTCGACTCCAGCACCTGCGGCGCCCGGTGGGCCAGCTGACACTTGAACTCGGAAGCAAACCCTGGGGCCGAAAGCCCTAACAGCACGGAAAGAAACGCGATTTTTCTCATGAAAACACCCCTGTAAGCAATCGGCCCACCTTATACCACACTGCGTCAAGTTGGCGGAGAAGCCGCCGCAGGAGCCGCAGCCGCAGGTACCCGCTTCCTTTTGAGCCGCAGGTACCCGCTTCCTTTTGAACCAGGTTCAAAAGGAAGCGGGTACCTGCGGGGAAGCCTGCGCGGGGAAGCGGGGCCGGCGGCTAAAATAGGGTGCCGTTGGGGTCTTCTTTTTCTTCCGGCGCGTCGTCTTCTTCGCCGCCAAAGTTCGACAGCGTCAGCCCCAATAAACGAATGGGGCGGCGGCCGGCTTCGGTGTGCTGAAGCAGCGAGTGTCCGACCGCGCGCAGCTCGTCGGCGGTGGCCGGGGCGAGGTTCGAAGTATGGCGGCGGGTGATGGTGGTGAAATCGGAGTACTTCACTTTGAGGGTGACCGTGCGCCCCTGCAGCTGGCGGCGCGTAACGCTTTCGAAAACCTCTTCCGCAATCTCCGTGATGGCGGACTGAATCTCATCGAGCCGGGTGAGGTCCTTGGGAAAGGTATTTTCGCTACCCAAAGATTTACGCGTGCCGAATCGCCCTACCGGCGTGGGATCGATTCCCTGCGCCCTCGCCCACAACCAGGGGCCGGAATTGCCAAAGTCGAGGGTGAGCCTTTCGAGACCGTACGACTCCAACTGCGCGCAGGTGAAGATCCCTTTCTGATTGAGCCGCTCTTCGAACTTGGGCCCCACGCCGCTGATCTTGCGCACGGAAAGCGGCCGCATGAAATCGTGCACCCGCTCGGGGCTCACGACCGTAAGCCCATCGGGCTTACGAAAGTCGGAGGCAATCTTTGCCACGAGTTTGTTCGGCGCCACGCCGGCCGAACACGTAAGCCCCGTTCGTTCCTTCACCTGGCGCCGAATCACGGACGCAATCTGCGACGCAAACGCCGTGGCCCCCGTCACGTCGAGATAAGCCTCGTCGAGCGACATCGGCTCGACGAGCGAAGCGTGCTCGTGAAAGATCTCGCGAATCACGTCGCTCGCCGCCTTGTACTTTTCGAACCGCGGCCGAATGAAGATCGCCTGCGGGCACCGCCGATAGGCCTGCGCACACGACATGGCCGACCGCACGCCGAACTTTCGCGCCTCGTAGCTACACGTGGTGACCACCCCGCGCCCTTCGGGCGAGCCACCCACAATCACGGGCTTGCCCTTTAGCGACGGGTTGTCGCGGATCTCCACCGAGGCATAGAACGCGTCCATGTCGACGTGAATCACCTTACGTTCGAGCAAAGAGGCGTGAACCATACATAAGTATGGTATCGCGCCAAAGCGGCCGCCGTCAAAAAATTTAGCTGTCGCCGCCATCGATAGCGGCGCCAAGCCTATCCACTCCGCCCCGCCGCCTCTGGTTCAAAAGGGCGTATTCACACGGAGGTCACCCCGGGAATACCGTTTGCACCGTAATGGCGGTTCATGGGGTGGAGGGTTCACATTTTAGGGCTTCTGCTCGGCCTGTTCGCGGCCGGGCCATCGCTTGCGGGCGAAAAAATCTGTTTTGGCGCGTTCGCCAACCTCGTCCCGGACGACGACCACTCGAACGAGGTCGTTCGTCAAACCTACCGCGAGCTTCTCGATCGGGCCGTCGATCCCGCCTTGCAGAAGCGATGGCTCGACGCGATCGCCGAAACGAACGACCCCTTTGCCGAACCGAGCGACGCCCCCGACCTTCTCGTGCAGTTTCGCCACCTAGAAAAATTTCGCGCCATGCTTACCACGCTAGGTTACTCACGTGAGGCGATGGCCCGGCTGCTCTTGCCCGAAGCCAAGTCGATGAATCGCGCGCACGCTCGGGCCGAGGAAAAAGTAGAGCAACGCCTGGAGACCAACTCGGGCTGGAGCCCGATCGTCACGGGCGACCCCTTCACGAGCGCGACTAGCCTCGATGGCCGTTATCTGGCGGGCTCTTTCGCCGGTACCGTTTGGGTTGCCGATTTGGAAAAACGGACGGTCGTTTCCCAGCTACATTCGCAACCGCTCGATGGCCGCGTACATCTCGCCGCGGACGGCAAGAAACTCATCTTGGGCGGCGATCAGCACGTAACCTTTTACGACTTCGACAAGGGCCGGCTCAACTTCGAAAAAACGGTACCGCTGAAATCATCGTGGTGGGAGAGCAAGGTGTCCAAGCGCCCTCGAAGTTTCGTGCGGGAGCAACCAATGCCGCTAGCCGATGGTCACTGGATGGTCGCTGAGCTAACCAACGGCCCCCAATACTCCGACGCCAAGACCGGGCTATTCGCCTTTGATACCCGCACCGGAGATACCCGCCGCATTTCCGGCACCGGCAGCGTCCAGCCCTATGGGCCAACGGGTACACACGGCCGGCAGTGGGTGGTAGCTCCGGGCACGAATCAAATTTTTACTTGGTCCATAACGTCACTGTGGCGAACCGAGGTTGGGGCGGATGGACGGGCGGGCGAGCGACGCAAGGTGCTTCCGTTTGATACGGATAACTCGCGTAACCCCCGGCTTTGGGCCAGCCAAAATTTCGTGGTGGCTTCCGATGATAGGCAGGGACCCGTGATTGCCACCGGGAATGGCGAACGCCAGCTAAAGGTTTCTCCGCCCGGGACCAACACGACCGTTACCAACGTGATCTTCCACCCCGACGGCAAAACCGTGCTGGTCAACTTTAACGGCGAGGCCGTTAAGGTGGATATGGAGACGCTAACCGTGCTCGGCACGACTAGAGTACCCTCCGATGCCTGGTACGGGCCCGAGGGAAATCTTTACTATCTGTTCGAAGGGAAAGTAGAGCGCCTCTTACAGCAGTAACTTTACTTTTCTTCCGGCGGACGCGTCAGTAGCCCCACGAGCGACAGCTTGCACTTGTCGGTGGCGGCTAGAACTTCTTTCACCGCTTTATCGAACTTTTCGATTAATTCGTAATGCACGTAGCGTTTAAAAAACTCCGCGGCTTCCATACGGTAAAGGGCGGCGAGCGACCAGATCTCTAAATAGGTCTGGATCAGCTCACGCGTTTTATCTTCGCTAAGCGCGTACCAGTTGCGAACTGCGGGGTCTTTCTCCATCCGCTCGAAACTTTCCACCTTCTCGAGCAAGCGATCCATCACCGCAAAGTGAAATTGGGTGAACTGCTCGACACTCCAGGGGCCGTCAATCTTGGGTCGCGCCGCCAGATGTGCTGCCCGCAGCTTACGAAACTGCCGCTCGGAGACCGACGAGGAAAAGATCTCTACCGGTTTGTCCTTCACGAAATAAAGAATCGCGGCGACCACCGGAATGCCGATGGCAAACGGCGCGGTGGCGTAGGGGAACGTCATCATGCCAAACGCCAGCCACGGGGCCGAAATCAACCCCGCCCCGATGCCGAAATACTTCAAACAACCCGTCGATGCCGGCAGCGTGCAGCTCACTTCGGCCACTTCGACGGACCCGTGCCACGCCAAGGGGGGCAGCTTCGGCGATTCGAGCAGAAGCTCGTCGGACAGCAGCCTCAGGTGCGCCTCCACCATCAGCTCGACCTTCGCCACGTAAAGGGCCATGTCATTCGGCCCAGCTACCGCGGGTCCGCTCCAGCCACTAACCAATACCAAAACCGCCAAAACCAACGATTGCACGCGCATCGGCGAAAACTTAAACCACCGCGGCGTCCGTTTGCCAGGACTTTAATGCTCCGCGTCAACCTAAGCCCGGGGGGATGTCCATATACTGACGGGCCCCCTCCCCGTAACTAGCTGATTTCCCTAGGGCGTATTCGATTGGCATCCTTGCACTTCAATAAGGATATCCATGCTTTTGAGCCTCCGTGGGGGGCTGAATCCGACGAGGATTCAGCCAGAGGTCTCGAGCGTGGACAGGGCAAGGAAAGGCCTTTTGCGGGCGTACCAACAGCTTAGTTTGTGCGGTCTATGGCTTTGGCTCGTTCTATTGGGAGCGAGCGGCCTTACGTCGAGCGCGCGCGCGGAGGTTTCACCGTCGGCGGCCGACCTGGCTTTGGCCGAGCGCTTTATCGACCCCGATCACTTCCAGCTGGGAAAGCGCGGCCTTTTGCCCAACGGCGAGCCGCTGCCCCCCGGAACCCCGCTTACCGAACTGTACGGCGCCGACGCGTTCGCCCGGTGGAAGCAAGCTGCGCAATGGGTAGAGCAACAGGCCGCGCACCGCCCTCCCACGGCGGACGATTTGCTGACTGTGCACAATATGGTCTACGGGGCGGAGAACGCCTCTTTCGAATCCTTCTGGATCAATCGGATCGGAAAGCTCGTCCCCAAGGGAGGGCCAAGGAACCACGCCTTGAGTTTACTTCGCGCGAAGAATTACGCGGAGCTAGAAAAACTCACGGGCGCCACTCCGCCGGTCGGAGCCTGGCGCGACGGGTCCATCGCCGCCAAACACCGGCGCGGAAGCTCGGCCCTTCCTGAGGACGCCTACTTCACCGAAAGCGAAGTGCAGCGCCTGCGCGAAAATCCGCACATGCGAATTCACAGAGCTCGAGAAACTTCACCCGGACAGTGGAGCCTCATTTACGAGTTCCAGCCATTGGGTGACGGCACCGCCGAGCCTTTCGTGCGCGAAGCCTTCGCCACGGCCCAAGCGCGCCTAGGCCAGGTGGCTCCGCCATTAGGCGGCGGCGCGGAATTCGATCCGGCTTACCAGAAAGAAGTTACGCAAACCGCGTGGCACCTCTACCACGAACTGGCGGCCATTCACGGCGTGTGGGACGGCTCGGGCCGCACCAACAAGCTGATGCGGGACTGGCTGCTGCAGCACCACCGGCTGCCCGTGCCCCGGAACACGCCGGTGGACGATCTTTTGATGACGCCGCAGGAACTGGCGGCAAGTACTACTGTGTCGCCCGCTACGCCCCGCCGCCCGTTCCTCAACTCCCCCGGGTGCGCGCGGCCTTTGACGGAGCTGGCGCTATGAAATGGCTACTGCCCACCATCACCGTCGCACTGATCGTGACCGGCTTCGCCACCGCGGGGCAAAACGCGTGCATGAGTTCATTCGGAAACTTGGGCGGGCCAGATCGCTTTTCGCAGAACATCGTGGTGCGAAACCTATTCAGGGTAGAAAAGCTTTTGGATTTAAAATCGGAAGTGATGCCCGACGTACCGCCCGCCATCCCCATCGCCGATCAGCCCATCGACACTTTTTTGGAGAACGGGGATATCATCCAGTATGCGACGATGCACCCGCAAGCGCGCGACACCAGGGACGGACTACGCACCATCTTCTTCGGCAAAAAACTCCCCGGAAAAACCCCGGAGCAAACGGAAGATTGGGTGCGCAGGCAGTTCTCGCGGGGAACCGCTCGCCCTCCGGGCCACCGCGATATCGCCGTACACCAGCGTAGCAACAGCGGCGCGGCCAACAGCGGCTTTTCCAATGGCAGCGAGTTATTTAGCGTGGGAAGACTTTTTGCCGAAGGCAACGGAGTGGTGCTCATCGTCGACACTACCGGGCAAGACGTGATCAATGCGTGGGAATGGACCAACCGCTATCCCGACGAACGCGAGATCCTCACCCTGGGAGGCCGCAGCCCCGACCGTATTCAGGCGGCGGTGATATACCAAAATGGCCGCCCAACAAAAATCCATCGTAACCCCAACTTCCACGATCGCGCAGCCGAACGGGAAGAGGCCAAGCCATGATTCGCTGGTACTTCCTCATTTTATCTTTCGCCGCCAGCGCGTTTGCGGGCCAAGGACCTTGCAAACCTTTACTCGCGCAACTGGTGATGAGCGCGGTGGACGATTACTTTTCGTCGGAAGCTAACGTGGCCTCAACGAGTCTCGCCGCTCTGGAAGATTACGTGAAGATGAAGGCCCAACCCATGGAGAACGTGCCACCGGCGAAACCGATAAAGGACGTTCCCTTCACCACCTTCAAACTCCGCGGCACGGAAATCAGCTACGCCTCGCTGCCACAGGAAGCAAAGCAGACCTTTTTGGGTGACCCTACGATATTTTTCGGCAAGCAGCTGGCGGGGAAAAGCAACGAAGAGGTAGATGCCTACATTCGACGTTACTTCTCGATTGGGCTGCACCGGGGGCGCGGTCACTACGATGTGTTTTACCACCAGGCCTCCGACTACGGCGCCCGGGACAGCGGCTTTTCCAACGGCTCGGAAAATTTTCGCACGGCCCGCGGATTCACTTACGGAAACGGGGTGGTGTTCGTCATCGACACCGAAGGTCAGCAAGTACTGAACGCGCCGGTAGTCACCCAATCGCTCACGCATGAGGAAGAGATCCTAACCATGGGCGGACGAAGCCCCGACCGCATCCAAGCCGCCATCGTCTACGAGCGCGGCGAGGTCAAGTCCTTCTACCTAAACCCCAACTACCGCCCGCAGGTACCCGCTTCCTTTTGAAACCACCGGCGCCGCAGGTACCCGCTTCCTTTTGAAACGCCCCCTTCCGCCTCTTGAGTTACCGCCCCCGATTGATGACAACGCCGCAATGCCACGCAAACCACAAGTCAGATCAAAACACCTTCCCTATCACGTCACCAACCGCTCCAATAATCGAGAGTGGTTTAGCCTTCCCATCGAGGAGGTCTGGGCGATATTCTCCCCCATTCTTCTCACCGCAATCGTTAGGTACGAGGTGAACCTCATGGCATTCGTGCTGATGGACAATCACTTTCACCTCATCGTGCAAACGCCCCGCGCGAATCTGGGCCGTTTCATGAACTACGTTACTCGTGAAGTCAGTCGAGCCATCGGGAGAAGGACCGGCCGTATCAACCACGTATTCGGCGGACGCTACAAAAGCTGCCTTCTTAGAGACCCGCAATCCGTGGCGCACGCTTACAAGTACGTCTATCGCAATCCGGTAGACGCCGGGCTAAGTAAAACTTGCGAAGACTACCCGTTCTCGACGCTGAACCGACTACTCGGCAATCACTCCCCTTTTCCCGTGGCGGATTCACTAGTGTGCGGCATGGGCCTCATCCCCACAAACGTTCCTGCCCGTCTACGTTGGCTTAACGAACCTTTCCCGGAAGAACAGCGCGACATGATACGGCGCGCGCTTCGTCGCCGAGAGTTTGCGTTCACCACGAGAGGGGTTGAGCAGCCGGTAGTGCGAAGACTCGAAGCGGCCTTTCAAAAGGAAGCAGGTACCTTCGACGCCGGCGGTTCCTTGGGCGCGGTTCAAAAGGAAGCGGGTACCTGCGGTTAGCGGGTGATGCGGCCTGGAGTGGGCATGGTGGCCGTGCGTTCGTTTTGGCTGCGGCGTTCTTGGTTGATTCGGCGCTGCTCTAGCCCCTCTTGGATCATGCGGTTGGCTTCGCGGGCGGAGGATGCCGCGCTGAATGCGGCGGCCACGCGGATCACGCCCGACTTCACGTCATTGCTTAGGCGGCCACGATGATTCCATTCGGTGGCGAGTTGCTGCACGTCTTCCATCTGCGTTTGAAACTCTTGCGGCGTGGTGGCTCGCGGCATCCTCGAGTAGCGCGCCAAATCGTCATAGGCGCGGTGAGCATCCTCCAGCTGAGCGATCGTGTTTTCGATCTGCTGGGCCTCGGCCTTATCCAATTTCCCGTGTTGCTTCAGTACGGAGGTTACCGTGCGCGCGTCGGTGGGCGCTAACGTGGCCATCTGCTCCAATGTGGTTTTCCAGTCCACGCGGTTATTGGGCCCGATAACAATTCGGTCCCGCTCCAGCTCGCGAATCAAAATCGGACGCAGCAACACCTTCGACTCCACATTAGCATTGGCGAAGGTATTGGTGAGAAGTAATGCCGCATCGATTGTCTTCTCCAGCCGCGCCGGCTGCAACGCCAGTTTGATGTCGCGCCCGAACTCGCGCAATGACGCCCCGATGACCCGCCCCGAGGCCGACGCCAATTTGGCAATCCCGCGCCCATCAATCTTATCGTCGCCCAGTAACGTCATCGCCTCGCGAAACCGGGTCTGCGATTGGCGAAACTCTTTTTGTGCATCGGGGGTCAAAGCCAGAATTTCTATCGTCTGGTTCGCCAAAATCTTCAGCGCCTTCAGCTCCGGCGCGAGGTCATTGCGCTTGGCTAAGTGCGCGGCTATCGCCTGCGCAAGTTCGTTCCAGGGGCCAACGCGCAACGCGCCCCCACGCAAACCCGAAGCGGCTTCGCGAATCTGCTCGTCCGATGCCATCTCGAGCACGGCCGACAAAATCGCCAGCTCCTTGGCGGAGAGGTTCTTCTTCAAAAGCTCGTCGATGGATTGCTGAACGCGGAGCACGCCCCGATTGCCGAACTCAATCATCAGCTGGCGAAACCGCTCCGCCACCACGTCCACGGTCCCCTGCGCAATCTCGATGAGGACCTGATCCACGGTGGGTAACCCCACGGGCTCGTATGGGTACCCCGGCACGCTGCCGAATTGGTTGCCCGTCGGCACGCCGCGAGTCTGGTCGTGCCCAAAAACCGGGCGCGCCACCTGGTAAGGCTCGGCCCCGGCTACCGAAGCGAGCAAGAATAGTAGAGTGGCCCCAATCCTCAACATGCAGTAGTCCCCTGACCCCGTTAAACATTGCAAGCGCCGGGCCTCGGTCACCCTGCTCAAGTCATCGATAAAACGCTCAATTTCTGTAGGAACCAGCTAGGCAGTGTTTACTTCGTATACAGGCAGGCAGCGGGCTATTTTTCAGCTCCCCACACCGGGTCTTCAGCTATCCTAACGTTACAATGTCCGCCCTCCCCACACTCGTACTCGCGCTACTCCTGCTCGTCAGCCCCACCCACGCCTGTCTCACCTTCCTCGCCGACCTAGCCCCCGGCTCGCCCGACGCCGAAGCGGTCGTGCTAAAGACCTACGGCGAACTCCTCGACGTGGTCGGCAAAGGTCGCCTGTCCCCTGCCCTGCTAAAGCGAATGAGTGAAGGGGATCCGTTCGCCGTGCCGACGTCCGAAACGGAAATCGAATCACTCGGAAAACGGCTCTCGGAACTCAAGGCGCTGGTCGAGAAAAAAGGCTGGCTCAACCCTCCACTTCTGGTGCGGTTGCAGCGCGAACTCGCGCGGCGATCCACCGCTACCGACGGGGCTAAGCACGACATCGATCAGGCCGTCAAAATCGCCACGACCGACTTTGCTTTCGACCTGTCCGAAGAGCCCGCGGCGCTCGGTGTATCGCCCGACGGACGTTGGGTCGTAAAGCCGCCCGCCACACAAACTTCCGGCGGAGCCTGGGAGATGGATCTCTACGATACCCAGGAACGCAAAATCAAGAAGCTCCACTTTTCCGAAGGCGGCTACGATCGGCCGCGATTCGCACGCGATGGGAGGGAGATCTTTTTCGTGAAGCTGGGAAAGGCCTTCGCTTTTCCCTTCGCCAATGGCGCGATCGATCCCAAACGGGGAACCGAACTCGGCGGCATTACCGCCGACCCCAAGCACTCGGCGGGACTAAAGCTCTTTGGAAAAAACCCCAACTGGTTTCTCGTGCACCTGTCCGCCGACAACATGGCCTTGGTCGACCGATCCACCGGTAAGACTTCGCCCATTCGGGTAAGGGAGGTCATTCCCCACGGCGACCACGTGGTCGGTATGGAGCTCGTGCCGGGGTCGGATCAGATTATGCTTTATCGGGCCGACGCCAAGTACGAAGCCGGCAGCATTAAAGTTTACAACGTGTCCGCCGATGGCGGGCTTCTTTACTCTCGCGAAATCACCAGCTGGAAATCAAGAGAAGAGAATGCGGGCGGTGTGGAATGGCTGGCGGACGGACGAGACGTGCGAATAGTCCGCCATCTCGATAAACACGATCTCGAAGTTTACGTCGCGGGAAGTACGACCCCGCTCAAGCTGCTCCCGCCATCCAATATGGTCGGAGATTTTTCCTACTCCGCTACGAAAATAAAACCGCACCCCCACCACGCCGAGCTGGTCGTGATGCGCGTGTCACGCGGTTTACCGCCTTACCTAAGCCACTTCTCCGTTTACGATCTCGAAACCGGAAAAACCGTCGGCTCTTTCGCCGGCCCGGCCGGTTGGACAGAAGACTTCACCTTCACCGGCGACGGCAATACGCTGATACTGAGCATGCTGCGGGGAAAGTTTCACGGATTGAGCTACGAGAGCCGGCTCAATCGGTAACGCACTCACCGAGAAAGAAAAGAATGGTTTGGATCCATCAAGTACTGGTGACGCTCACTAAAGTAGTCAGCCACCTCTTCTTTAGATGCCACGTGACCTGGGTGCCACCCACCCCAGCCGACCCGTGGCGCGAAGACATTCGTTTAGTCGTGCTGCTGAATCACACGAGCCTATTCGAGCCGCTGTACCTCGCGGTTTTTCCCTTTCGCTTTCTCTGGCGCGTAGTTCCGCGCGCCGTAATGCCCGGCGCGAAAAAAACTTTGGATCGCCCGCTGGTGGGGGCCTTTCTCAAGCTGCTGCTTCCGGGGGTGCTTCCTGTTACCCCCAAACGAGACGAAACCTGGGAACGTTTTCTAAGCCAGATCCGCAACGGCTCCATCGTGGGAATCGCCGCCGAAGGAAGAATGCGCCGGCGAAACGGGATGGACCGCGACGGCAATCCCCTCACGGTACGCGGCGGTATCGCCGACATCTTGAGTGCGTTCTCCACCGGGAAGATGCTCATTCTCTACAGCGGCGGCCTGCACCACGTGCAAGCCCCGGGAGAATTGAGGCTGGGGCTATTCAAAAAGTTGCGGCTTAATTTAGAGCTAGTCGACATAGCCCACTACAAGCGCGAGCTGGCTTCCGATTCAGAACCCGCCTTTCGCGAGCGGGTGAAGCAGGATCTAGAAGTGCGAAAGACTAAGCACATCGTGCCGGCCACGCCGGAGCAAAAGCCCCCGACCCACGGCCTTTCCTGACTTTCGGGTCCAAGTGAATGGCGAAGCGGTGGTACTATGGCGCTATGTCTCGCAAAGCCGCCAAGCGTATCGCATGGACTCTAGCGTGCAGCGCGCCACTTTGGGTTGCCTTGCTAGTGTTCGGCTGCTCGCTCCGCACTATGCCGCCCACGGTTAGGCTCACCGTGCGTAACTTTCGTGACAATCCCGAGCTGGCCGAGATGACCCGCTTCGCGGTTATTTTTTCGGGCGGCGCCGCCAACAGCTTAAGCGCGGCGGATGTAAATCAGCGCAACCTGACCTGCCTGAAACTGAACGGTCAGGTTTCGTTTCCTTACACTCTGGCCGAGCTCAAGCAAGGAGTGGCGATCGCAGTCGCGCCGGGAAGCTACACCGTGCGTATCGTTGGCTATAGCGATGTCACCGGCACGCCCACTACGGTGCCGCAGATGTTCTCTGGCTCATCGACATTAAAATCATTTGCGATCGCCGAGGCCTCGCTCAACACGACGACCACGAGCAGCGTTCAGCTGACTTCCACTTACGTAAAGGCCACCGCCACGGACCTCATCGTAGCCTGCCCGACTCCGCAGAATGAACTTCAGTCCGCCTACCTCGTAGAGAGTAACTTATATCTACTGAATTACTCGGGTGAAATGTGGACCCAGACCTTATCCGCGACCGCCGAGAATCTGGGATTCTATTCGCTTCACGTTGATTCCCAGCGAAGCGCCCGTTTTTCTTACATCGACGCCAGTTCCGGCGGCTATGTCCTTCGCTACGGGCAGAGGGTGAACGGCACTCTCTCTTATGAAACCATTCGCACCGCCACCGAAAACTCGCCCCACGCCATCGTGACCGATTTTAGCGGAACCACGTACGTATTGGCCAAAGACGATCCGCCCAACGGCGAACGGGCCCGGCTTTTTCGAAAGGATGCCGGCTGGATCGACGAGGGGGTAAGGCTTAGTCAAGCCACCGGTATCAACGACATCCAACTTGCCGCCAGCCCCATCGACAACTCACTCCTGGCCGTCTCGGCGTCAGTCCTGGGCGGCGGACCCGTACACGTGGAGCAAAGAAGCTCGGGAGGAGTTTGGTCGACGGTGGGCGAATGGTCGACGGCGGGCGCTTATCCGTGCGGAAACGGAACGACAAAAATGGGCGTGAGCTACGACGGCCTGGGCTTCGGCCACATCGTATACGAATGCATCGGCGCCGCGGTTCACTTAGGTTACCTCACCAACCGCAGCGGAATTTGGACAACCCACGACTTAACCCCGACAGATTTGCCCGCTCCGACGTCCAGCCTAAACCTGAGCTTGGACGACACTAACCAGCTACACGTCCTGTTCGGAGTGCAAAATCAGCTGCGGTACATAAAGGGAGATCCGCAAACGCTGACCTTCAATCCGCAGGACACCGTTTACGACTCCAGCGTCGCTCTACGGGATACCGCGATGAAAGCCATCAGCGGCACCGAGGTGCGAGCCTTAATCTCCGAACTCGACGGTGACTTCCAACTCCACGCGCTCGAATTACGGCAAGGCGAATGGACTAGGGGGCCGGCCATTTCCGTCTTCTCCGTCCCTCTCACCGTAACCGCCCCCATCTTCTGATGACGTTAGGGCGAGCTGCCCACGATCTTGAACGGCACCACTAGCTCGTTCGGCGCGCCGGGAGGGAGAATGCGCCGGCGAAGCGGGATGGATCGGTGGCAAGATGCTCATTCTCTACAGCGGCGGCCTGCACCACGTGCAAGCCCCGGGAGAGTTCGGGCTGGGGCTATTCAAAATAGTTGCGGCTAAATCTAGAGCTAGTCGACATTGCCGCCTACAAGCGAGCGCTAGAGGGCTAGCCGCCGGGGCGTGATAGAATGGCGTCATGTTTCGCCGCCGTTTTCGACTGGCCCTTTACGTGGCTTCCTGCAGCGCGCTATCGGCGGTCTTACTCGCTTTTGGCTGCTCGCTACGTACGTTGCCGCCCACGATCACCCTGACGGTTCATAACTTTCGCGAGAATCCCGAGCTGGCGGAGATGACCCGTTTTGCGGTGGTCTTTTCGGGCCCGGCCGCCAACACCGTGAGCACGGCCGACGTGAACCAACGCAACTTGAGCTGCTTGAAGCTGACCGGACAGGTTTCGTTTCCTTACACTCTGGCCCAGCTCAAACAAGGGGTGTCGATCTCGGTGGCGCCGGGAAGCTACACGGTACAAATCGTGGGCTACAGTGGAGTCCCCGGCACCCCCACTACGATCGCGCAAATATTTTCGGACTCTTCGTCTTTAAAGTCTTTTGCGATCGCCAATGCGTTGCTCGACACCACCGCCACGAGCAGCGTTCGGCTAACCTCCACCTACGTCAAAGCCACGGCTACGGACCTTATCGCGGCCTGCCCCACTCCCCAAAATGGACTTCAGTCGGCTTATTCCACCGGCAACGAGCTTTACCTTATGTCGTACTCCGGTACGGAGTGGGACGAATCGCTGGTTGCCTCCCCGCAGATTTTGGGAAGTTATTCGCTTAACGTCGACTCCCAGCGTACCGCCCATGTCTCCTACATTGACGCCAGCTCCGGCGGGTACGTTCTAAAATACGCACAGAAGCTGAACGGAAACCTCACGTTCGACACCATCCGCGTCGCGGGCGAAAACTCGCCGCACGCCATCGTTACCGACTTTGGGGGCACTACCTACGTGCTGACCAAGGACAATCCGTCTAACCAAACGCGGGCCCGGCTTTTCCGAAAAGCCTCCGGATGGATCGACGATGGGGTGAGGCTCAATCAAAGCAACAACATCGCCGACATTCAGCTCGCCGCCAGCTCCATCAACAACGCGTTGGTCGCCGTTTCCGCCTCAGTACTCTCCGGCGACCCCGTGCATGTCGAGTATCGAGACCCCTCGGAGGCATGGACCACGATCGGTGATTTCTCTTCGGCGGGGGCGTATAACTGCGACAACGGCACCACCAACCTGCACGCCAGCTTCGACAGCCTGGGGTTTGCCCACATCGTGTTCGAATGCATCGGCCCGCAGGTTCATCTGGGTTACCTCACCAATAGGAGTGGAGCCTGGGCCAGCTACGATCTCACGCCGTCGGCAATTGCGGCCCAAACTACGGGGCTCAGCCTTAGCTTGGACAGCGACAACGATCTCCACGTGCTTTTCGCCGTGCAAAACTCAGTGCGGTACATCAAAGGGGATCTCGATACCTTGACCTTTACTCCGGTCGAATCGGTTTTCGATTCGACGGTGACACTCGATAGAGTCACCATGAAAGCCGCCGGCCCCAACGAAATTCGGGCGCTATTCATGGAGCACGAGGGCGGCCCTTACCGGATCTACCCGCTCGAGAAGCGGCAAAACATTTGGGAGGTTGGCTTACTCATTACGTCCACCCCCGCGCCGGCGCTGTTGCAGATGCCGATCTTTTAAGGGCTTAGCGGAGAATGGCCCACGATCTTGAACGGCACCACTAGCTCGTTCGGCGCGCCGGGGATGAGAAAGATGCGGCCCGGTTCGATTTCAAAAATGGCCACGCCCGGCAAAAGCTCGACATCCACCCAGGGGCTGCCGAACACGCCCACCTTTTCGGCCTCCAGCTCGGGGGTAGTCAGAAAAATGCCGGTGAGATCGTGAAACGTTTCCTTGTACCAGCGCGGGGGATAGTCGGACTTCACGTACGGCGTGGGGCCGGCCACGAGCCGTCCCGAACTGCGCACCGAGCTCAGCACCGAGGCCGGATCGAACGACTCTCCGCCCACCCGCCGGTAGCCTAGATAGTGACGAAACACGCGGCCAGAAGTAGCCGCCATCGGCTTAATCCACGACGGGACGCCATAGGTGTCGACCCGCACTTTACCGCCGCCAAACCCCTCTTGCTCGGGGGTTCTTAGCGGCCCCTGCTTCGCCAGGAACGCCAAAGCCGCCGCCTGCGCTTTTTCGACTAGCTCCGCATCGCTCACCTGCGGGCGGGCAATCAGGTCGAGGCACGAGTCGGCCCGACCCGGTTGGGCTAAAAACAGGGCCAGCGCAATGAGCAGTCCGCGAAACATCGCCCAGTGATAGCAAAACCGGCGGGTGCCGATCCACTGCAAACCACGGCCCCCTTTTTCACTTCAAAGTGCGCGTGATCTGCACGGTAAAGATAGATAGCCCGATCACCAGTAACGTCGTGATCCCAAGGGCCAATCTCATGCCGAAGGGCACCGGCTTTACCTCAACCACCCCGCTCGCGGGCCTAAAGGCCGCCCGCAACACCGGGAATATGTACAAGAAGTTCAGAACACTGCCGGCCACGAGAAAGGCGGCCGCGGCGTACTGATGGTGGGCAATCTCTTCGAGCAGCATGAGGTCTTTGCTGTAATAGCCCGCCAAAAACGGAAACCCCGTAATCGAAAGCCCCGATACCGCCACCGGAATCGCTAGCCACCGCACGTGCGGAATGATCCTGGCGACCTCCCGGGCGTTCACCGTGCCGTAAACGGAGTTGAAGGTTCCCGCGAAGAAAAAGAGGTTCATCTTCGCCACCGAGTGCGAAGCGATGTGCAGCAAGGCGCCGAGCAGCGCCCCGGGCGTTCCCACTAGCCCCGCCGTGATCACGTACGAAAGCTGCCCTACGGTGGAGTAAGAAAACCGCTTTTTCAGGTCCACCGAACGGTACGCGCAAATCGCCGTGTAGAGCGACGTTCCGCCGCACAGGTAGATGAGCCACCCCGCGTGCTCGAATTCCAGACTGAGCCGGCTCATGTACTCGTAGCCAAAAAGGTAAACGATGATTTTTAGAACCGCGATGGTTCCCGTGTGCACCGCCCCCACCGAATGGATCAGCGCACTCACCGGGGCCGGCGCGATGGACGCTTTCGGAAGCCACGCCCAAAAGGGGGCCACGCAGTTCTTCGAAAACCCCACGATCAACCCCGCCAGAATGAGCGACGCGATGGTGTCATTGTCGGACACCCAATGAATCGAAAGAATCTCGAAGGGCACGAACCAATGATCCACGTAGAGCAAAATGGGTAAGGCGATGAGTAGCGCCGGCCCCAGGGTGGAGTACAAGTACCACCGCGCCGCCGCTTGGGATTCGGCCCCTTCCCTCAGCGAAATGAGTGGCGCCACCACGGGTATCGACGCCACGTAAAAGAAGTAGAGCGTAAACAGGTTGTCCGACGTCCCCGCGGCGGTGATTAAGGTCATCGCCACCGACATCAGGCCGAAGAATTTTTTGGCCTTCTGCTGAAACTGATACCGAACGAAGTCCGACGAATAAATAATGGTCACGAACCAGCACACGTTCAATAGCGTCGCAAAAAGAAACGAGAACCGGTCTAGCGAAAAAGCGAACGGGCCAAACCGCACCGAGTTCGCCACCAGCCCCTGATTCACGAGCAAAAACGTGTTCACGCTCGGTACGAGACTAATCAGCAGAAAGAACAGAAACCGCTTTCGGCTCTTCAAAGGAAGAATCGCCAAGCCAATCAGCGGCGAGAGAATAACGAAGGCCAAAAGCTTTTCTAGTGGAATCACGAAGCCACGACTTTACCGTTGGCGCACCCGCTATTGCAACATGTTGCGTTTGTGGGAGAATGATTTCACTCCCATGGAAAAGCTTCTACACTCCGCCACGAGCCCTGCTGGCCAAGACGATTTTGATTCGATCCGCCCTCGGCTAGAAACGCACCAGCCGGTCACCGACGAAGAGTTCGATGCCCTCTTCCCGCCCCCCATTCGCTCTAAATCCGAAATTCACTGGACGCCCACGGCCGTGGCGCAAAGGGCGGCCCAGCTTCTCGTTAAGGATGAAACCTCACGAATCCTCGACGTAGGGTCGGGCCCCGGAAAATTCTGCCTCATCGCGGCCCTAAGCACCCCCGGCACCTTCGTGGGGGTCGAACAGCGCCACTACCTCACCGACTTTGCCCGCGCGTTTGCCCACCACCACCGGGTAGACCGCGTTAGCTACATCAACGCCCGCATCGAGCAGGTAGACTGGTCGCAGTTCACGGGCTTTTACCTCTATAACCCGTTCGTCGAAACGCTTTACGAGCCGTCTAACCGCATCGACGACACGATCGAAACGGGCCAGGAGCGCTACATAAGATTAGTGCGCTTCGTGCAGCTGTCGCTAAGCCGGCTGGCCGTCGGCACCCGCGTGGTGACCTTCCACGGTTTCGGCGGCGATCTCCCGCCAACGTACGACATGGTGTTGCAAGAGCGCTGGGCCGACGACTATCTCATCTGCTGGGAAAAGATCCTCTAACCCTTCGCGCCGCACTTGGCGCACAGGCCGTAAAAGATCACCGACAGGTTGGCTTTCGAAAAGCCGTGAATCTCTTTAAGCGCGTCATCTATCTTTTCGAACAGCGCCTGATTACCGCGGTTGAGCTTCCCGCACCGTTTGCAGATGTAATAGTGGTGCACCTTGCGATCGAACACGTACTGAAACCGTTTTCCCTTTTGCGGCAGCGTCAGCTCCTGAATGATGTCTAACTTTTTGAACAGCTCCAGGTTGCGGTAAATGCTCGAACGGTCCACCCCCGCCAATTTCTTCTCGCTGAAGTCGTGAAAGTTCTTTAGCGAAAGCTGGCGGGCCTTATTATCCAGAATGAACTGCAGCAGCGCCCGTCTGGCGGGGGTGATTCGCATCTGGTGCGATCGCAGCACGGTCAGTAGGTCCTGGTGTTTCTTCATTCGCCTGGGGTTATAGCGGAAAGCGAAAGCCGATTCACCCCCGCAGATCCCCTGCGAACGCGCCGGTAGCTTGGACAGCGGCCCCGGCCTCACCGCCACCCGTTCACGCTCGGCCCCTCTGTATTCTTCCGGGCTACCTTCCGGGAATAACGTTTGCACTCTAGTGGGCGCTTTATGCGCTGCTGGCTCACTCATTTGCGACTGCCCCTGCTCGGCCTGCTGTTTTTCACGCGGCTCGAGGCGGCCCCGCCATGCCCCACGGTGTTTGCCGGCCTTACCGCGGCGGATGAGCGCACCGCTTCGGTCGCGGTGCAAACTTACGGCGACCTTCTCGATACGGTGAAAGATCCGGCGGCCAAGGCAAAGTGGTTATCGGCTATTTTAAGTCAGCAAGACCCTTTCGCGACTCCCCAAGACACCGACCTTCTCGTGCAGCAGCGCCATGTGGAGCAGTTCCGTAAAATGCTCGAAGCGTTAGGCTACACGCGTGACTCGATGCGAGACCTTCTGCTTCCCGTGGTAGCCCAACGGAGCGGTCAGGTAGACAAAACATCGATCGAGCAAGCCACCGCTCTTCAACTCAACCGGCCTGACTTTACGGAAAAGCTACCGGCACAACTCATAGGCCGCACGGTGAGTGCCCACGGTCGCTACCTCACCGGACGCGAGGGGGAAAAGTTTTGGGTGGCCGACGGCGAAACGGGAAAGGTTTTTGCCGGCCCCGAGGCGCCCGAGGGGGCCAGGCTTCACATTTCCGGTGACGGCCACACCGCGTACGCCAGCACGGCCGGGGGAAAAGCGCTCAGCGTTTACCAACTCGAAGAAGACCACTTCACTCTGGCCCGCACCGTGCCCATCGCCCAATCATGGTGGGCTAAGAACGTAACCGGCAGCGAGAAATCACTCTGCCCTGGACAACCTATCCCCCTCGCCAACCCCAATTGGGTGCTGAGCGAGCTTCGCCGTGGCCGCAATCGCCCCCTGAGCGAGCCGGGGCTGTGGCTATTCAACGTGCAAACGGGAAAGGTGCAAATGGTGAACGGCACCCAAGGCGTTCTCGGGATGCGCGGCGAGAGCAGTTACGGCAGCACTTGGACGGTGGCCCCGGGCACTAACCGCATTTTCATCCGCGTGCCCGACCGCAAGCACCGCCGTATGGATATCTTTTTCGGTGACCTCGGTGAAGACGGCCGGGTGAAACAGTGGGTTTCGGTGGGCATCAACACCAAAATGGAAAGAACGCGGCAGGTGATGTGGGCGAGCGAAAGCCACCTGGCCGTGCGCTACCTGCCCGATCCGAAATCGATGATGCTGATTCCCCTCGATGCGGGTGGGGTCACGATTTATGCAGATCGCCACAACGGAACCTGGCCCTCGGGCATGCTGTTTCATTCCGACGGCAAAACCGCGCTGGCCAACTTCGAGGGGGACTATCAGCGCATCGATCTCAAAACCGGCGAGGTCACCGACACGCTCGTGGCCCCGACCGATTCCTGGCTTTCCCCCGACGGCGATCGGCTGCTCTCCTACGTGGATGGGCCGCTCACTAACGGCCCCGTGCTCAAGAGCTTGCGGTACGATAAGCGCCTAAAGCCGCACAAGCCGTAACAAACCCCCTTCCCCCCGCGCGTAAAACGCGATACCGATAACGCATAAAGCCGATCTTTCTGGGGGGATTATTATGAAAGAGTTTTTTGGCGTCCACCACACGGTAAAATCCGTATTTTTCATAACATTGCTGGCACTTAGCGGTTCGCTCACGGCGACCGGCGAGGTTTTAAAGGCTAGCGCCGTGCAAGCGGAGGCAGCTAAGCGGCTCGCCACCACGCTGGAGGAAAAGCATTATCTGCGCACGCCGCTAGACGAGGCGTTCTCCAAGCGGCTTCACGAAATCTTTTTGGATCGGCTCGACAGCGACGGAAAATTTTTCGCCGCCGCCGATCTGGCCCAGCTCGCCACGCGCGAACTTCAGCACGGCACGGCGTTAAAGAACGGTGACCTCTCGTTTGCATTCGAAGCGCACGACCTTCATCTGCGCCGTCACCGCGAAGCGGTGGCAACACTAACCGCACTTCCCGCTACTTTTACGGTGGACCAGCTCGGCAACGCCGCGTGGGTCGCCCACTTTCGCAAGGAGTGGATTGAGCGCAAACAGGCCGGCGAGTCGGACGAAGTGCTTTCGGCCGAGCTGCGCAAGGTCGTTACCGAAATGTTGAAGCGCACGGAAAAAACCGGCGCCGACCGCCTTGGCGAGGTCTACCTCGACTCGGCCGCGCGCGCGTACGATCCGCACTCGGACTACATGTCGCCGCGCACCTGGTCGCAGTTCAAAGCGCATCTGTCGGGCAGCTTCGACGGTATCGGCGTGCAGTTCGATACTAAAGACGGCCGTCTCATCGTGAAGAAGCTCACTAAAGGTGGCGCCGCCGAAACCGACGGCACGCTGAAAGTGGGCGACGAGGTAGTGGCCATCTCGCAGAACGGAAAAGATTTCGTCGAGGCGGGCTCTTTGTCCACCGAGGCGCTCTTGATGAAGATCAAGGGCAAGGCCGGCACCAAGGTGTGGCTGCGTTACCGTCGCGAGAACCAAACCCACATGGTCGAGCTCACGCGCCAGCGCATCGTAGTGGCGAATGCGCACGTAAAGCCGATTCAAATCGTCGACGTGCCAACCGCCAACGGCAACCGCCGCATCGGCGTGCTGACCGTTCCCGGTTTTTACTTCGACCAGCAACAAAAGATCTCGGTCGCGCAGGACGTTTTGCGGGCGATCCAGAAAGCCCCCAAGTTCGATCTGCTGCTCGTCGACCTGCGCAACAATGGCGGGGGATCGCTCGGTGAGGTCATCAAGATGATGGGCATCTTCGTGGGCCGCATTCCGGCCGTGCAGGTGGCCGACTCTCAGCTGTTGGAGCGGGGTGACGTCATTCCGTCGCCCATTCCGCAGCTTTACGATGGCCCGCTCGTCGTCGCCATCAACAAGGGCAGCGCCAGCGCGTCGGAGATTTTTGCCGGCGTGATTAAAGACTATGGCCGCGGCCTCATCGTGGGCGACTCCGCCACGTTCGGCAAAGGCAGTGTACAGCGGATGTTGCCCTTCGAAGGCGAAACCGAAGACAGCGAGCTGGGCGTCACCAAACTCACCGTGGCCGGCTTTTTCCGTCCTTCGGGAAAATCCACTCAGCTAGTCGGCGTAAAGTCTGACATCGTGTTCTCGGGCGCTCACGATCACCAAGAGATGGGCGAGTCGGCGGAGAAGTTTCCGATCACCTTCCGCGACCTTCTCTCGTCGGTCGAGGTCAGCAACAGCCCCATT
>JBGSST010000445.1:0-12344 GCA_041736915.1 Bdellovibrionota bacterium | reverse complement strand
GCCAGCGCCGCCTCGAAGGGGACGCGGCCGAACGCTTCTTCGGTAGAAGGGTAGATCACCGCGCGAGCATTGCGAAGCTTTTCCCACTTGTCATTGCCGTAGGCCGGCGCGGCAAACTCGACCTCGGCCGTTACGCCTAGCTCGCGCACCAATGCGCGAATCGAATCTCCGTAACCGTGCTCTTCGGGGCCCATTAGCGAGAGACGAAGTCGTCCACCGTCAGTCCGGTACTCCGCAAAGGCGCGAATGAGGAAGTCCACGTTCTTGCGCGACTCGATCCGGCCAACGAAGAGAAAATAGTCCTTCACCCGCTCGCCGGCCGCGGGTGTCAGCGCGGTGAATCCATTGGGGATGACCTGCACGCGATCTTCGCGCAGATGATAGGGCGTCCATTGCTTGGTTTCAAAATCACTAAGGGCGATTACCGCCGAAGCATTGCGCACCACACGGTAGCCAAGAACCTGGTTAAAGATCCGTTTCAAAAATTTTTTGCGATGGCCCAGCCATAGCATACCGCGCGGATGCACCAGGTACGGAATTCCCCTAGCTTTGCACAGGGCGGAGAGCATCAAATTTTCCCAGCGCCAGTGCCCGTTCAGGTGGACCAGATCGCTGGAGGCAAGCTCCCGGTAGAGCCTATTTTTTCTCCACAGGAGCGCAAAAATTGTCTCCGCCCGCGTGAAGGGAAAGGCCTCTTTTCCGGCAATTTTCCTCGCAAACTCACGGTCGACCCGCCCTTCGGGACACGCGAGACAAACCTCAGAATGCGGGGAAAGTGCTGCCACCAGGCTAGCTTCCGAGAGTGCGGAACCGCCGTACTCATGACGCAAACCGGAGCTTACGAAGAAAATTTTCACCGCCTAATTATAGCGCGTATTCCGCCTGTCTAGGGGCCTGGCGTTTGCACCAACTGCGGCCACTATGTTGTGGCAGTTGCGGAAGTGCTTGTTGATGGTAGTGGCTTTAACCGTGGTGGGTTGCGGAACGCAGCGCACCGAATGGCCGGCGTACGTTACGTCGCTGGACGGTTTCAGCGAGGAAGAGCTGCAAGAAGTTCGAATGTCGATCGACAAGCTGAACGCCGAGTCGGACCGGCCCCTGGTGATTTTGGACGGCGAACCAGCGCAGACTTCGTATCTGATTCACATCGAGCGGTCGAATCCGTGGCCGAATGAGCCTCTGACGGCGGGCATTACGATGCGGGATGACGACCTATGCTCCGTGGCGTTGTCGACCGAGCTCTTCAAATCAGAGAGGGCCAATTACGTAGACTCGGTGGTGTGGCACGAGCTGGGACACTGCGCGGGCCTGACTCACAATCCCACTGAAGGATCGATGATGTTCGCCACCGCCAAGCCGTTTACGTTTTTTTCCAGTGACGCGCTGAGATCTTTTATTCAGGACGTGGAAAAATCCCTGTCTTCTGAAGGACTTGGACATTAAACGGTTTGTGGCGTAAATTATTGGGGATGAGCTTTCAAACTGAACGCCGCCGCCACAAGCGAATCCCCGTAAAAATTCCGGCCACTATTTTCTTCAAGACGAAACCTGAAGAAGGAATGCCCGCGGAGATTCTCGACCTTTCTCTCGGCGGTGCTTTCGTTCACTGCACCATCCCGATCAAGATCGGCGAAGAGATCGTGCTCGAAGTGCGTTTTAACGAAACGCAGCTGCTCGATGCGAAAGTCGTTATCACCACGCAGAAAAAGAAGGACGGCATTTCCGAGAAAGCCGTCGTACGCTGGGCGCGTGGCTCGTCCACTTCAGGCTTCGGCGTGGAGTTCACTCAGCTCGAAGACGAGAAAGAGGAGTTTCTAAGTAAGCTCCTGCAGTACTTCGAGAACCTGAAGAAGTCCGGCGTTCATCTTCCGAATCGCTAACTATTTATTCGACGCTTAAACGACCCTGCGCGTGGGGAAGGCCTTCCGCTTTGGCGGCGGGGGTAATCTCGATGAACTGCGCTTTGCGCTGCAGATCGCGCACGGTTTCGGCACCGGCGTAGGTCATCCCCGAGCGAATGCCGCCCATGATGTCTTGAATGACGTTCTTCACCGGACCACGGCAAGGAACGTCGACGGAAATACCTTCAGCCGTTTTCCACTCGGCCATGCCCCCCATGAAATCGTCCTGAGCCTCTTTCGAAGCCATTCCGCGGAAACGTTTAATCTTTACCGTTTTGCCGTGGGCATCTTTCTTTTCGAGCGTCTGCCCCGGAGTTTCGTCCGTGCCAGCGAGTAGTCCGCCCAGCATCACGAACTCAGCGCCAGCGGCCAACGCCTTGACCGCGTCGGCGGGAATACGGGTACCGCCGTCGGAGATCAGCGGCCGATCGACTTTGCGGCAGTCCTGCAAAGCGGAAAGCTGCGGAACGCCGAAGCCGGTCTTGATGCGCGTAGTACAAACCGAGCCCGAGCCAATGCCCACCTTGATGATATCGGCGCCGGCCGCCGCGAGATAATCCGCGCCCGCGTAGCTCGCCACGTTTCCGGCGATGACGATGATGTTATTTTTGTACTTTTCGCGTAGCGATTTAATCGTGCGGTTTACTTCTTTGGAATGGCCGTGGGCCACATCCACGCAAATGAGGGAAGCTCCAGCCGCGATCAAAGCATCGGCCCGCTCCAGGCCGTCGGGGCCCAGGCCAATCGAGATCGCGGCGTGATTGGGAAACTTCACCTTTTTGAACATCTCCACGTTTTTCTCGATAGACATGAAACGGTGGAAGATCGCCATTCCGCCCATGGAGCCCATGGCGTTGCACATCTCGACTTCGGTGATCGTATCCATGTTCGAGGCAATGAGGGGAATTGCGAACTCGCGGCCCAGTACGGTCACGGAGGTCGATACGTTCTGGCGCGACTTGATACCGTTGTATCCGGGTACCAAAAGCACGTCATCGAACGTCAAACCGCGACTGATACTGAACATAGAAAGCTCCTAGGAGGGGTTACAGAAAGCGGAAAGTTACCCCGAAGTTCATCAGGAAAGCAAAGCGGCCACCGACGAGGCCGGGACGGAACTCGGCGCGTACCATGGCTAGCTCGTCGATCTCTTTGCACAATGCCGTGTTGAGGAACGCGGCGTAAGTGGGGCTGGCAAGTCCGGTTCCCGGCCCCGGAAACACCGGCCCGAGCAAAGCACCTACCCCCAGAGAAAGCCGGGAAGCCCCGTAGATGGGAAAGTCTCTCCACGCTCCGGCCAATGCGCTCATGATGCTGCCGGCGGATGGCCGGGAGAAGTTCACTTCCGCCCCGAAGTACCAAAGCGAATCGCTCTCCGGAATGATGGCCACGTTGATGCCGTAGACGCTGCCCGAGTTTTGGCCGATCAGGACGCCCAAATAGGAATGAATGCGAAAGGTGTACTGGCGCGTTTCGTCGTCGACGCGTTCCTTTAACTCGGTAGCTCCGCTGAGCTTCGAAGGCGCCGGGGTAGTGGAGACCGGAGCGGGAGGGGGCGTCGCCGCCTCGACGACCGAAGACGGTGGGGCTTCCACCACTGGATCTGGCAGAGGAGGCGGAAGTTCGGCCTCCTGCACTACCTCTTTAGGCGGCACCGGCTTCGGCGCGGCTTTAGCCGTAGCCTTGGCCGCTTTGGCCTTCGGCTTCACGTTGGTTTTGGGCTTAACCACGGACGCGGTTTTCGGCTCGCTCTTCGGGGCCCGGGCCGCGTTTTTGGCTTCTTTGGATTTGTAGCTGTCCTTGGTTGCCACCCAAGGTTTCTTCTTCGCTTCCCCGTATGCGGAGGAATGCGTCAAGAAGCTCAGAAAAATTAAGTAGGGCAGAAGCCTCACAGGCGACTTACCCCGGGCTCGTACTCGAGCATGCTCAGATACATCTGCGCGTTTTTATTCTCGGGCTCCTGAGTGAGCGCTTCTTCCCAAAGCCGCTTGGCGTCCTTTAGTTTCTGCTGAGAATGGAAAAGCACGCCGAGCTGTAGCTTCGCCTCAACGTGGTCGGGATGACTTTCGATCGTCTTCTTGAGAAAGTCGATGGCGTTTTGCTTGTCCCCGCTACGCGCCAGGCACTTGGCCATCTGTACGGCGGCAGTAATGTTGCCCGGCTCAAGGTGATAGGCCTTGGAAAACTCGTGGTGCGCTTCGCGAAAGCGCTCGAACCGCATGTAGAGCAGACCGAGCTCATAGTGGCGGCGGCTAAGGTTCTCGTTGATCCGCGGATCGTGGCCGGGGGCCGTCTCGTCCAGCCGCTTCTTCGTCTTGAAGAAGACCGCCGCACCTTCCTTGTACTTGCCTACGTCGTTCAAAAGGCTGGAGAGCGCGATGGCGGCATCGGTGTGGAATGGATCCAGATTCAAAGTTTTCTGGAAGGCCAGGATGGCCTTCTTGAACTTGCCGCGCTTGGAGTACACGTAACCCAGCAGATGAAATGCTTCGGGCTCGTTGTGATTCATCAAGATGGCTTGTTCGAGAGTTTTCTCGGCATTGGAAAGCGAATTGCGCGAAACATCTTCGCGGGCGATTCGTAACAACTCATCGATGGAGGGTGCGCGTGAGTCCATAAGGTTGTTCCTTTTGGGTCGCCGGCCTCACGGTACGAAACGAGGCTTAGTTATTCTTGGTCATGTCTTTCAAGAGCGACTCTGCTTCGGCCCGACGGGTGGAGTTTGGAAAACGCGCTACGAAGCGCTTCAAAACATCCTTAGCGTTATCGAACATCTGAACGTTTGCGTAACTCTTACCCAGGCGGAACAAAGCTTCCTCATCATATCCCATATTTGGGAACTCTTGAAGCAGAGCGGAGTAGCGATAAGTGGCCGACAAAAAGTGATGACGCTGGAAATAAAAATCCGCAACGTAGCTTTCGTGCTCCGCCATTTTTTTACGGGCTTCGAAGATCAGCTCTTTCGCCTTGGGCACCAGCGACGAGCTGGGAAACTTCTCCACGAGAAGCTCGAAAGCATCGATGGATCGCTGCGCCGCGGTGAGATCGCGGGTGGCATTCGAGGGGATCTGGTTACTTAAGGAAAGGCCAATCCGGTACTGAACGTAATCCCCTTTGGGGTGAGTCGGATGGAGCTCTTTGAAGATCTCGTAAGCGCTTTCCGCTTCGATGTAGCTCTCTTGTTCAAAGAAGGCATCGGCGATACGGAGCTCTGAGTCAGTGGCCCGGGTGCTATACGGGAAGCGATTCTTGATATCGCGGTAACGCTCGATAGCTATTAGGTATTTTTCGTCTTTGAAGGCCTCTTCCGCCTCATTGTACAGGGCGTCCGGGCTCTCCGTATCGACCTGGGTATGGCTGCACGAAGTAGAAAACAGCAGCCCCAAAAAGAGCGAAATTGACGCGATCGCTAAGAAAGATCTCAATCCACTATCCTCATTCCGAAATGAAGTTCACTAGTTAGCACAGCTAAAAATGGGAAGCAAATTTCCATTAAGCACCGCATCAAAGCCACCGATAGGTCTCATGTAGGAAGCAACGCATCAATTTAGGGGGATACCAAATGCGACGCGAAGACTCTTTTCCGGCAGAAGTGAGTGAGTTGGCTCAACAAGCGGTACTCGAAGAGGCCACCGCCAAGGTGTGCTCGACTTTCGATAAGGCGCTCAACTCTCTGGACTTCGAAAGCCAGATGTTGCTCAGCGATTATTTCAACGGCACCTCGGTAGTGGAACTGTCGCGCACGCGCGGCATGAACACTCGTGATGTCGAAGAGTGGCTGAGCCGTTCGAAACGACTCTTGTTCCAAGAGCTCCGTCAGGAATGCAACGTTCGTCAGTAACCAAGGTTATGGAAAGCACCACTCCAATTCGCAAGCTCGTCACTCAGCTAATGGCTGAGCCGTTCGCCGAATCCCAGCATCTGGGAGAGGCGACGCTCGACCAATTAGGGCGGGCCCTCGAGGAAGCCGCCAGCGACTACGAACGCACGGACTTACCTCCGTCGCTTCAAGACGCGGCCGGCAGTTTCCAGCGTTGTAAGGATCTGTACTGTCAGATCCTGCTGGACCTCGAATCATTGCGGGTGGGGGATTGGGAACAAAAGACCCTGGCTGAACTGGCGGAAGAGCAGACGCTGGCCGCTTCTACACCGGTGCCGCCCATTGCGCCGGATGAAGTGCCGACGGAACTCCCCGACATGCCCTTCGATGAACCCTCCATTCCTTTGGATTTGCCGGCGATGGAACTGCCGTCGATGCCCCAAGGGGATATGTTCATGGCGGAGTCACCCACCCAGATGGTGGAGGAAAACCCCGAGAGCCTCGTTGAGGTTCCCGAGAGCATTCCGGTGATGGCGCCCCAGATTCCGCACGCCACGATTCTTACGGCGGAGCTGGAGCTGGAACGCCAGGAGGTGACTTCACCGTTGGAAGAGGAGGTTAGCGAGCCCACACTCGTTACCGACCTAAACGTGCTAAAGGCCGAAGTGGCGAAGGCGGCCCCTGAACCGCTGCCGATGAAGGCGGTCGAAACCACTCCGGCATTCACGATGCCCAAGAGTGTGAAGACCGACTTGGGCTTCGGGCAAAAGGCGAAAGAGCTGCAGCTGATCTCCGAATGGCTACGTGGCCTCGCGCCTAAAGAACCGTCGTCCCTCGACTCGCCCCAAATTAACCGCATGGCCACGCAACTACTCGGCGCCGCGATGGAGCTGGAGTGCTGGGACCGTATGCGCGAAGGAACCCAAAAGGTTTGGGACAAGCGGGAGTCCGCCATCAAGAGAATTTTCGACGCCAAAAAGAGCCCGGGGGGCCTGCCTCAGGCGACCAAGGACCAGTTGGCCCAGCTAGAAAAAACGCTGGTTAAGGGCTCCGATGGAAAACCGCTGCCGTACTTCGCCATGGAGAACTCGCTGCGGTACCTGATGACTTTACCGAAGTTCGAACACTTCCGGCTCTCGTTGCTCGATGCGGGTACTTACCTGTTCTTCTTCGGGCAGAAGCGCGAGCTACGCGAGTATCAGCTGGAAAATCATTTCTGGACCCAAGAGGGCAAGTCGGCGGAAACCGCCGAGGCGGCCCTGCGACTCATCCGATTTCATGAGCAGCACAAGCGCTCGCTTACTCCGTGGAGCGAGGGCGAAGTGGCTTGGCCGGCTCCCGAGCAAGCTGAAGAATCGGCGAAGAAGATTCTCTCGTTGTTCGATACGGTGGGCCTGCGGAGAGGGAGGTAGGGCATGGGAACGTACGTTCCTCGCGGCTCTAGCCGCCCCAAGACCATCTCGGAAGCTTTGGCGGAAGCCGAGCACGATCATTTTTTGGATTGTCCGGACGCCGACTTCTACATCCGCACGGGCGCCATTCTGCTCGACGGCATTCTCTTTTGGCTCCTCTGGAGCGGAATCCATCACACCTTTACTTCGGTGGGCCCCAGCTTGCTCGCCACGGCCGAGCGCCTAAGCCTGTTCCACCAAATTTTTCCGCCTAGCGACGGCCCATTGCGGCCGGAGCAGATTTTGCCTTTCATGGAGCACGTAGCCCACGGCCTACTCTTTTTTCTGTATTTCTGCGCAACGCTTTCCGCGTTTGGTGGCAGCCCGGGCAAACTTCTTTTGGGCCTGCGGGTAGTGGACTCCAAGAGCGGAGCCAAGCTGAGTTTTGGCCGCGCAATCTTTCGTGAGCTCTTCGGAAAGATTTTGTCGACGCTTCCGCTTGCGATCGGCTGGGGTATGGCCTTCGTGCGCGAAGACACTCGCGCCCTGCACGACTTGGCCGCCGGTACGGTAGTCAAGCGTACCTTAACGGTGGCGGAGGGAAATAAATGATCCTCCTGGTGCCGGTTACTCCCGAAGTTCCCAAGAACCGCGCGCCGCGGCTGACGCCCAGCCTCGTCATGGTGATTTTGCTTGGCATCGCTTACCTCGAAACGTCGCACATCCTGAAAAAGGATATCGACTACATCGACAGCATTCATAACTACCTGCTGAGCTCGGGCGATGGGGATGTCGCTTTTGGCAGCGAAAAGGCCGCTGATTTTTTGAAGCTCCGCCCACTGCTAGCCATTGCGCCCGCCCAGGCCGACTGGGACCTCCGCCGGCTCATCTACGCCAACTTCATCCATGGCAGCTTTTTGCACGTGTCGCTCAATGCGGTGGGCATCTTCGCGGGTATGCGGATATGCACGACGTTCATTCCGTTCATGGCCTCGTTCTCGATCTTTCTGGTAGGCGGAACCATCGGTCTTCTGCTTAGCATTCTCGTTTCCAAAGGGGCTTCACAGTACGTTCCGCATGTCGGCTCGAGCGGCGGACTATTTGCGCTGATGGGCGCCTACTACATTTACAATTTTCATTACCGCACTCGGTACTTTTTCTGGTTTCCGAGCAAGCGCGGTTTCATCAACTTAAAGACGAGCTGGTTTTTCTTTCTCGACGTACTGCTATTGGAGATGGTGCTGTCCATCGCGCAGCTGATGCCCGACCGCATCGATAGCGTGGATCACATCGCGCACGTCACGGGCTTTGCCGCCGGCATGATACTGGCCTGCTTTCTGCGTTTCTTCCAAAGGTGGCCCGTGTTTCTACAAACGCGCGGCGAGTTTCTGTATTGGGCCAAGCTGGTGCGGCCGAAGATTTTTGATCCGGTGTTCACACCCCTGCAAACTTGGCTGGAGCTTCTGACGATCAATAATTACAACGACCAGATCAAGACCAAGCTTTGTCTACTTACCGCCAAGAACAGCGATATCCTCGGCGACACCGACTACGAACGCATCTTCAAGTTTTTCTCGCCGACTTTCATTCGCCTGCGTACCGATGACATCAAAGCGGCGGTTGCGGAGATTCTGACGAAGAAGAAGCGGCTCCCGCCCAAGTGGCTGGCATCGCTGCCTTACGACAGCCTCATTCGCATCGCGAAAAAGCTGACTAACAAAGAAGAAGAGCCGCTCATCATGGACCTGATGACGCAATACCAGCAGGCCCTGCCACCCAACAGCGAGGCCGCCCGCAAGACCGAGCTGCTGATGGGCAAGCTTACTGGCTTAAAGAATAGTGCAGCGGCAACCCCCGAACGCACGCGCACCAACTCCACCGGGCGGAGACGCCCGGGCCGCTAGTAGCTAAGCGTGCCGTACCGGACGGAACGACTCGTAGCGTTTTCGCAGGTACATCCCGCCGCCCACGAGTAAGGCGAAAGCGGCTAAGAAGGGCCAAATCGGCATCGCGTAGTAGCCCACGATGTAGCGAAAGTAGATGAACGGCAGCCACACGTTCATGCCCATGAAAATCAGGAAGCTACCCAAAGCGTACACGTGAGTGCCCCACTCGAGGTCTTCCACCGCACCTTCGAGAATTTCGAGCTCTTTCCGCTCGGGCTTAGGCATCGTGGCGGCAAGCTCCGCCGCCAAAACGTTCACCTGAGCCACGAGCACGCCATTGTCGCGGACAGCGCAGTACTCTTTCCAAAAAGTCTTCAGATTGTAGGCAACCGTCACCAGCATCAGGATGAAATGCACCGTGACCATCGTAGGATTTTTGGCGGCACCACCCATTACCGCGCCGAGTACGAGCAGCAGGATGCAGTACAGAGCCGGCGGAAAGACTTCGCGGCGGAAGGCTTTGATTTTGAGGACCAGCTCCGACTTGGCGTTCAAATCTTCAAACAGCTCGCGGGCGTCTTTACCCGCACCGGTGAAGATTCCGAAGATCAGGCAATGGACCGAAACGGCCAGTAAAACGGCGATGAGCCCCCACATGAGATGGTTCATGCCGAGGAACATGACTTTAGTCAGGCCGGTGATGAGCGAAGTCACCAAAAGCGCGGCGCTAACCCCTGAAAAAATGGCGAAAAATCCGGACACGCGGCGAACCTAATGGAGACCGATTTTTTCCGCAAGCCCCCCAAAAGGGGGTTGGCCCCTTTTAGGGATTATTCGCGTTCGATTCGCTGACGGGCCAAGGTCCAAACCCGACTGTCGGTTCCCATGTAGGCATGCGTGTCCCCGAAGAGGTACCAGCCACGGTATTTGAACTCACGGTTCTCCCAATCCGGGTAACCCAACGGGCCGGAATGGAGCATTTTGAACCTGGTTTGGTACAGATTTGTGCGCCAACGGGTATGTTTGGTGAGCCGTTCCATGTCTGCCCCGTGAAAATCCCGGGGGGCCATCTGGCAGCCTTCCGGTGAGGGCCAAAGCATCGCCGATCCAAAGAAAAGCACGTGGGCCCGGCATTGGTTTGGGCTGATGGGGTCGACCAGCAGCATCCCTTCCATAGCCACGTCCTGGTTCGCCAATCGGATCCCGGCGTGCAAAATGCTCCAGGCGCCGTAGGACTGGCCAACCAGGTAGATGGCGTTCGGCTTTGCCCCGGCCACCAGCCGCTCTAAATAGTAGAAATAAGGGGCCAGCGGGCCGGCCCCGTCTATGTCTTCCGCCGAAAAGCGTACGGTGGTCAGCGGCTTAGCGCTGGGCAGCATCCCAAAACTGAATTCCATGGTGCCGTTGGCCGCGATGTGGGCAAGTGAGCCATCTCGGAGAACGCCGCTATAGCAGGACCACAGAATCTCTAGGTCCGCGTCGCGCTTCCGAAGACTTTCGATGAGCTCGTCGGCCGTATCGAGCACCTGAAACACGCTCTTTGCGTGCGGCATGCTGAGAAGCTCTTGCTTGGCCGGGCAGCTGTTGTAGCCGCCCGCAAAGACCATCAGAGTTTTCGCCGGAGCGCGGGAAGCCGAAAACATCAGAAACGCAAAAAACCAAAATCTCCCCATAACTTGCTTTAACCTGGCCGGGGTTGAAATTAAAGAGCGGTTCGTGCATCTTGCCGCCATGGCGAATACCCCCTCCGTTACCGAACTACAGAAGATCGCTAAGGACTGCCGCCGGCAGATTTTGTCCATGATTTCGAAAGCCAAATCTGGCCACCCCGGCGGATCGCTTTCTTGCATCGACATCCTGGTCGCGCTCTTCTTCACCGAAATCAAGATGAAGCCGGAGGACCCGCACTGGGAAGACCGCGATCGTTTCGTTTTGTCCAAAGGGCACGGAGTGCCGGCGCTTTACTCCATCCTCGCGCAGAAGGGGATTTTGACGGAGGAAGAGTTGGGTACGCTTCGGCAGACCAACTCGAAGCTGCAAGGTCATCCCGATCGCGTGATGATGCCGGTGGTGGAAGCTTCAACCGGATCGCTGGGGCAGGGACTTTCAATCGCTCAAGGCATCGCGCTGGCACTGAAGTACCAGAAGAAATCGGCCCGCGTTTTTTGCGTTATGGGCGACGGTGAAACGCAGGAAGGGCAAATTTGGGAAACCGCAATGTCGGCGCCCAAGTTTCAGCTCAACAACCTGATCGCGTTCATCGATTCCAACAACGGCCAGATCGACGGCAAGGTCGAGCAGGTGATGGACCTTCGTCCGATCAAGGACAAGTGGGAATCCTTCAAGTGGGCCGTGCAGGTAATCGACGGTCATGACTACAACCAGATTTTGGCTGCGCTCGATAAAGCGAAGCACGAAGAGAAACGGCCTACGATGATCATCGCCAATACCGTGAAGGGAAAAGGCGTATCGTTCATGGAAGGTAATATCGGCTGGCACGGCGTTGCCCCCTCGAAAGAGGACCTCGCCAAAGCCTTACACGAGATCGAGAAGGCGGGAGGCGGCCATGTCTGAGAAAGCGACTAGAGATTCCTTCGGCGATACGCTGAAACAGCTAGGTGCGGAGTATCCCAACGTAGTCGTACTCGATGCGGATTTGAGCTGCTCCACCAAGAGCGCCACTTTTGCCAAGGCGTACCCGGACCGCTTTTTTCAGATGGGTATCGCCGAGCAGAACATGATCGGCACGGCGGCGGGCATGGCCTTCACGGGCTTGATTCCGTTTTGCTGCAGCTTCGGCGCGTTTTTGGCGAGCCGCTACGAAACGATTCGCGTTTCGGTGGGCTACTCCAAGGCCAATGTGAAGATGGTCGGAACTCACGCCGGTTTGGGCATCGGTGACGATGGCTACACACAGATGGGCTTGGAAGACATGGGCGTGCTGCGCTGTTTGCCCGGCATCACAATCATCAACCCGTCGGACGACATGACCACGCAAGCCGCGGTTCGTTTCGCGGCGGAACACGATGGTCCGGTCTATCTGCGGTTGACCCGTCAGAAGCTTCCCACCTTGTACAATTCGCCGAGCGTGTTCCAGATGGGGCGCGGTATTCTGGTGAAGGAGGGCAAAGACTTCGCGTTGATCGGAACGGGCTCGGGCGTGAACGAAGCGTTGAAGGCTTCGGAAGAGCTCAATAGGGAGTACTCAAAATTATCAAAGCTCAGTGAGCAGCGCGAACAGCTTTACGCCAGCACCCATAAAGATTTGAATGCGCGTAAAGAAACTGTAAACCGCATTTCCGCACAGGCGAAAAACCTTCAGGACCTGGTACAAAAACTGCAAAAC
>JBGSST010000433.1:0-27407 GCA_041736915.1 Bdellovibrionota bacterium | reverse complement strand
CGGTCGCCTGCGCGGCCGTTGCCATGGCCACCGGAAAGGCGGGGCCGGCTCCGCTGCTCGCCTTGTCGCTCATTTGGCTCGCCGTGAATGCCCGCCTGCACACCGCGATTGCCCGCACGGCCGGCCCTTGGTTGTCCCTCGCCACGTTGCCGCTTACTTTTTTCGATCAGGCTATAAAACTCGCGGGCTATTCACTGGGATTATTTTTTCGTGCCCGAGTAGCCGTGCGTCCAGCTTTGCGCAGTAGTCGAGCCGCGTACCGAATCGTGCCCCAGACTCGGTAGGCGCGGTAGAGCACCCCCCACCCCGGGTAGGCGCTTTTGAGCTTCCCGCGAATTCCCGCGGCCACGCGGTGGATATCGATCGTTTCTCCCCAGCATAATTCCAGTCGGCGTAGAACGCGCGCGCGGCTCTCGGCGAAGCCTTCCCGTTGTTGCACGCTATCGCACGCCGCCGGATGCCGGTAGGTCAGGTCATGAAACACTGCCCCGGTCACATTCTCTTCATCCGCAATTTTTTTGAGCACGAGGTCCATGCCGAATCCGGTCTCGATCAGATAAAAGAACGGTAGCGTCCGTCGGAGTAGCCGGCGTGAAAGGAAAAAACACTGGATCTCGACGAAGTTCACTTGCTCCGTTCGCAAGCCATCGCAGCTCCGAAGGTGTTCCCAATGAATCTCGCTCTCCGGACGTAACGTCGGCTGGGCCATATCGATTCCTTCGGCCCGCATGCGGCGAAAAGTGGCGTCGATCGTGGCGGCGTCGATTTCGACGTCATCATCGATAAACGCAAAGTACTCGTGATTCAGGATGGCGGGATAACGTTCTAGCAGCGCGAGGTAGTTGGGGAACTTATCGCCCCGTCGTGAGAGAAAAAAATCCGGCTCGTACGCCGATACGAACGACTCGCCCGCGTAATCGCACAAGGCCAGGGCAAACGGCCGCGGCGACCTGGCCCACGTGGCGAGGCGGTGCCGGCTACCGCAACTCGAGAGAACGATGGCTGACATCTTGCTGATTGTAGCGCGGGGCACTTCGTTAGTATCGTTACTTCGATGGACGACGGGTTGACTATCGTATCGGTGAATTACGGAACGCCCGCCCATCTTTGGCGTAACCTCCGTCTGACCCGGCGCCTCAATCCAGAGACGATTCTGCGTTGGCTCGTCGTGGATAACGGCCCCGAGTTTACGCTGGATGCGCGTTACGACTTCGTAACCGTGCTTCGCGGCGAGCCCCCGTTTCGGCGCAGTGACAAGGGGAGCTATCACCATGCCCAGGGGCTCCACCGCGCAACGCGTGAGGTAAAGACGCGCTACGTGTTGTACGTGGACCCCGACTTTTTCGTCGTGCGACCCAACTGGATTCGGGAGCTGATGGCCCACGTGGACCGGCGCGGTCTTTGTTTTTTTGGATCGCAGTGGCATCCTCGGTGGTGGTGGCAGTACCGGCACGCGCCGTCGATTCACTTCCTGCTGGTCGACCTAGAGAAGGTCCCGCCGGACAGCCTTTCCTTCGAGCCGGCCATCGAGCCGTTTCTCCGGCGCACGGCGTGGCTGCGCGGCGGGTGCCCTTGGCTGTACGAGCAGCTGTTTCGCGGCCGCTTTCCCGACACCGGTTACCGCATCCGGCGCCACTGGATGAAGGGAGACACGCCGATAGAAACGCTCACCCTTTTCTATCCCGAGGAAGAAGAACGGCGGAGGGCCGGGCCCTGGACTCGGTGGGCGACACGTGTATTGCCCGAGCCGTTCTCGCCGTTGCCGCGCCAAACGGCGAACTACACGCCGCTTTCTTTTCTGCCGTTGAGCCTGCCCGAAGGCGTGCGCCAACGGTGGGAACAGTTTTTCTGGCGTGACCGTCCGTTTGCGTTTCACCTGCGGAGCGTGGCCCATCCGGGAGCCGCGGACCACGAGCTGCCCTGGGTCGATTGCGCATTGGAAGGAACTTGCCATGAGTACTAACGAACTGGTGTTCACGGGTGAGTACTTCGTGCCGGGAAAGTGCGACCCGCGGATCGAAGCGGATCATATTGAGCGGTATCGCTTTGCGCGTCCTTCCGTGGCGGGGAAAACAGTTTTGGATATTGCGAGTGGGGCTGGCTACGCTGGTCCAATTTTCGTAGAGGCGGGGGCGGCTTCCTATCTGGGCGTAGATATCAATCCCGGCCTAGTGAAAAGTGCGACTTCCACTTACGGTTCCGCCAAGATCTCTTACGTCCAAGGAGATATCGCTCGCTTTAAAGCCGCGCAGCCGTTCGACGTGATTTCCTGCTTCGAGACGATCGAACACGTTTCGGACTACCGGGGGGCCCTCGAAAATCTTTTTCGACTTTTAGCGCCGGGGGGAGAGCTGTTCATCTCCAGCCCCAACCGAAACGTCACGTCACCATCGGCGGTCACGATTGCCGAAAAGCCAGAGAACCCTTTTCACGTTCACGAATTTTTACCGGAGGAGCTGTTGGCGGAGCTAATCGCTGCGGGGTTTATCGCCACCAGCGCCGATGCGTTCGGACAACGGCAGAGTCACGTTCCCCGTAATCGCCTTCTGCGTTTGCTCAACCGGGTGATCCTGGGCGACCCCAAACGAACGGCCTCCCCGGTGGTCACGCCGCTAGACGGCCGAACTCCAAGGTACTTTTTGTTCCGGGCCACGAAGCCTGTTTCGTAGCGGGAGACCCTTAAAACCGAACGCCGGCGTAAAGCTCCATACCGAGAATCGTTGCGTCTTGGCCGATGCGGTTCAAGAGCAGCTTGAAGTCCACCATCACCGGGTTGAACTCGAAGCCCGCGCCGAGAACCAGCGAAGGGAGGAAGATGATCTCTTCCGCGGCCAGCGGAGGTACCGTGCTCTCCGGGCGGAACCACACTGCGGTACTGGCGCCAAAGCCGAGGCCGAAGGTGGACATCTCCGAGAAGCGGAACATGCGGCGAACCATGGCGTCGAAGGCGAACACGTGCACCGATTTCAGGATGTACTTGTAGCCAATCATTCCGCGCAGGGCCAAGGGGATATTCTCTTCGAGCGCCGAGTAGTCGTAGTCGAAGAAGATGCCGGCCTGAAAGCCGAACTCTTTGAAGTAGTCGCCGAGCGGCGCCTTGGTGGTCGAGCTGATCTTGGGCTCGATGTAGAAGTTACCGCCGGCGGCGAAGCCGACGTAGAAGATCCCCGCGTCGACGCGGTTCGGATCGTAGATCATGTACTTCCGCTTTTGCTCTTTCTTGGTCGGCTTAGCCGTCTCCGCCTTGAGCTGTTCCTCTTCGCCACCGTCCTCTTCGGCTCGAACTACCGTCGTGGGCAAGAGCCACAAACAAACGGCCAGTAGAATAAGCCACTGGGGAAAGCGTTGGATGAGTTTCATGGAGGCTCCCGGGAAATCGCGGTTGCAGAAATAACAGTGCGTACCAGGTGAATTTTACCAAAAGTACGGGGAGTTACCAGCGCCGCGGTTTTTACCGTGACGGGGAGCGAAAATGCAGCGAGTCACGAGCGGCCGGATCAGACCTGAACGACTTCTTTGATTTCCGGAATGATCTCTTTCAAGCGGGCCTCTACACCCATCTTGAGGGTCGCGATCGAGCTCGGGCAAGAGCTGCAAGCCCCCTGAAGCTGCAGGTAGACCACGCCGTCGTCGTACCGGCCAAAAAGGATATCGCCACCGTCCATGGCCACCGCCGGACGGATTTCATTATCCAAAATCTCTTTGATCTTCTTTTCGACTTCCGACTCGTCACCCGTTGAAGTGGGCGGCTGCCATTCCACGGAAAGGGCCGGTGCGCCAGACTTCAAGTGGCCATCGATCGTCTCGGGCACTTGTTCGGCGAGCACGTCCCAGTCGCCCTCGGCGGCTTTGGTGATCGTCACGAAGTTGGTTCCGATCATCACCGCGGACACGCCGGGAATTCCGAAAAGGCTTTTGGCGAGCGGCGACGTTTCGGTTTGGCCCACGGCCGTAAAGTTAGCGGCCCCGCGTTCCAAAAAGGTGCGGTTGACCACGAACTTCAAAGTGTTCGGGTTCGGGGTAAATTCCAAACTGATTGAAACGGCGCCGTCAGACATTGAAAACTCCTTGTGGAACCAAAAGAAGGTCCCCTTAGTACCTTAATTATAGTGGGGATGCCAGAACTTATGGCAAATTGAACCGTAAATACCGATTATGTAAAAAGATTTCGTGCCTATTGATCCTGCCTCGCCTTTCGGGGTACCAAGGCGCCATCCGTGAAATTAAGAAATCAAATCAGCGGCGTAGTCGTTCTATTCGCCGTGGCGTCGTCCCCTCCAGCCTACGGCGCGACCGAGCCCGGCAACGTGGAGCTGGCCCCCGTGGAAGTAGTGGGGGCGCGCCCGAAGAAACGACCGCACGGCCCTGTGGAGTTCACCGGGGACTACGCGCCGAAAGAGCCGGAGCTTCCGCTCGGCCGCGCGGTGGAAACCGGTCGCGGAGTCCGGCGCGAGATCGTCACGCAGAGTGAAGGGCAGGAGCCGCAGTTCGTGGTGCGCGGCATGGCCCCCATTCAGCAAAGGTTTTTTCTGGAAGGCGTTTCGCTCGGCGATGCTTCGTTCGGTCAGTCGCAGCTCTCGTGGATCCCCCCGGAGTCGATCGCCGGCGTGGAAAGTTACCCCGACGGAATTCCGCTAGCGTTTGGCGCGGACGGTTTGGGTGGGGCCCACGGTTTGCGGTGGCGGGCCTTTCAGCGCTGCGACGACGAAGTGGGCATGCGGGCGGGTAGCTACGGTTTTGTGAGGCTTACCGGCCAGCGCTGTTTTCAGCCGGGCGACGAGCCCATCGCGATGCGAGTAGCGGTCACCCGCTCCAACGAAAATTTCCGCTACCGCGACGATCACGGTTTGCCCCTGGCTCCCGAAACGCACACCTGGGAAGAGCGAAAGCAGAACGGTTTTTCGGAGATCCAGTTCGCGCCGTCGCTCGTTTTGTCGGGCGGTGAGTTTAAAGCGATTAGCCTCAATCGCTGGTTTCAAAAAAACGTTCCCGGTTCCGTCGGGGCCCCTCGCCAAGCGTTACTCAACGAAAATAGCCACGGCGCTTTTTTGTACTACGAGCCATCGCGCAGCAACTTTCGCCAAACCGGATATCTCAAGTGGGACGACGTTACGGTTCAATCGTTGAACAAGAAGTTTGCGAGCCCCTTGCCGTCGCAAAGCCGGTCGCTGGCGTTCGGCACTTTATCTTCATTGCGGGGAAGGGTGACGGGGCCGTGGGAGGGGCAGCTCACCTTGGGGGCCGCCGCGGAAGAGCTGCGAACGCAGGATACGCGGCTTGGCTCGCTCGGGGCTAGCCGCTGGGAAACTCCCTTCGGCGCGGGCTTGAGTGGGCCACTGACTTTTTTGGGAGCCTCGCGTGTGGAGCTTCGGCCCGCGGTGCAAGGGCACGTCTACCACTATGCCCCGCAGTCGGAGACCTTTACCGAATGGTCCCCCCGCGTAGGGATAGAAGCCCCTTTGTCGCGCGGTCTGCGGCTAAAGGGGGCGGTCGGTCGCTACTATCGCGCACCACTTCTCTCGGAACGCTACGGTTCGGCCGCGGGACTGGTTGCCAATCCCGAGTTAAAATCCGAGTCCGCTTTGAAGGCCGTGGTGGGGGCGGATATTTCGGTGAAGGATCCTTTGTCGTTCGTGCGCAGTTTTCGTGCGGGGTTCGACACCGGCTTCTCGCGGGCCGATCGGCTCATCGCTTACGAGATGACGTCGCCAATCTCGCAAGCCGCGCGCAACATAGGAACGGCGGAGATCTTCTTCCACGAGATGTCGGTCGCGATCGATTTTCCCCTCGACGTTACCGCGGGGCTCGCCGTGGATTGGATGGCCACCAAGAACTTGGGCGAGGGCGGCAACCGCGGAAAGGCCCTGCCGTTTCGTCCCGCCTATCGCCTCCGTCCCTCATTGGGCTACGAGCGTAGCGGCTGGTTTGCCGGTTACGATGCCGAGCTGGTGGGCCCGCAGTTTTGGGACGTAGCCAATCTCAAGCGCGGCGAGGCTTTCTGGATTCACAACGTGCGGCTCTCGTACGCCCCGCGGTCCTGGGGTAAGTTCTCTATCGAAGTGTTGAACTTGGCCGACGTTACGGAAGTACCGGCGCAGTTTGGAATGTTTCAGAGCGCCGAGTTTTCCTCGGGCTTTCAAGGTTTTCCCGCACCGGGAAGAAGAGGTTACCTATCGTGGTCGTACGTTTTTTAATCGCATCGTCATTCGTACTGGCCGCCTGCCACTCCCCCAAGGTTGGCAATACGGGCTATCCGCTCGTCGTTTATCCCGAAGGTCCCCGGCTATTGCTGGCGGCCGGGAACGACGGCGCCGGCCGTTTGGATCTTCTAGCCATTGGCGGCCCCGCGCTTACTTTGACCCCCGTTTTGCCCATTCACTCCGACGCCACGGTGCGATCGTTCGCCTCGGTGGGAAAAACGGTGGTGATCAATCGTTTCGGTCAAGATTCGCTCTACGTACTCGGTAAAGGACGCAACACCATCTTGGCGCAGACCGGCCTCAAGAAAGGGGCAAATCCGCAAGACGTGCTGTTTCGGGGAGACGAGCTGTGGGTGAGCCAGCGAGGAGAGAGCGAGCTGCTACGGTGGAACGTCGTGACCAATACCAAGACGGCGATCTCGCTCGCCGAGCTAGCCTTTACCGAGGGCGGGGCTCCCGCCATTCCGGACATGATGATGCTGACTACCGTGGGGCCCGATGTGTGGGTGACCGTGCAGCGTTTGAAGGACCGTATCGTGCCCAGCGAGTCGTCGCTAATCGCAATGGTGCGGCCGTCGGGCGAGGTGCGAACGTTTCCGCTGCTCGCCACTAACCCGGTTACCGCGTTCAAGCGCGATCGGCAGGGCAACCTTTACGTGGGGACGGCGGGCCACTTAGGCTCCATCGCCGCGAATGACGGCGGCATCGAGCTGTTGAACGTGGCGGGCGAACGCAGCGAGCGGATGGTGATAACCGAGCAAACGCTGGGCGGCGACCTAATCGATTTCGAGATTCTCGACGAGAACCGCGGGGTGGCGCTCATTTCGAAGCCCAGTACGAAGCTGGTACAGTTCAACGTAGCGACCGGCCTCGTGGAGCGCCAACTGATGGGAACCGACGGTTACGATCTCGTACGGTTGCACCTCGATCGCCAACGCAATCGCCTGTACCTATCCGATCGCCGCAAGGCCCAACCGGCGATTCAAGAGTTCTCGGTGGACGAGTTGAAGTTAGTGCGTACGATCCCCCTAGAGCTTCCCGTTTGGGAAATGGAGATCGAGGAACCGTGACCAGAGCCATTGCCAGTTCGGTCGTCTTGCACGGCATCTTGTTCGTGCTGGGCGCATTGCTCTTCACGTTGCCGGCCGTGCGGCCGCGACTGAAGTTGAACTACGTCGATCTGTGGCCGCCCAAGGGAGAATCCCCTGGCCCCGACGTTGCCACGCCCCCACGTCGGGCCCCCGCCGTGCTGCCTTCGACTTCCGTTCCGGGTGCCGAAAACGATGCTTCCGCGGCAACTCCCAAAGCGGACGCCGCACCGGGTGAACCGTTGGGCGCCGGAGTCACCGTACCTTTTTCCCAAGTGTTGTCGCTCGGCAATCCCGCTCCGCAGTATCCGGCGTCGTCGCTGCAAAAGGGGCACGAGGGCACCGTAGTGCTCAAGCTGCGCCAGCAGGCGAATGGTCGGGTAGGGGAAATTGAGCTGGTTTCGTCGTCGGGTTATTCCGCGTTGGATCGCGCCGCTATCGAAGCGGCGGCGCGCTGGAAGCTGGGGGATGAGCTACCGAAGTCCGTCTCCGTGCCAATCCGTTTCCGGATCGAAGAGTGACCTAGCGGTCGGCCCCGCGCGGAGCCGCGCCGGCGGACTGAAACTGAATGCGCGGGCTGGCTTCGGTTTTCAGAACGAAATCCCACTTGATCCGTACGAATCCATCGTCCTCGATGATTCCTTTAGGCGGATTGGGAAACGGACCGGCCTTGTGGAAGCTTTCGATCGCCGCCGAGTCGAGCTCTTCGAAACCGCTGCTCGTCGTGCGGGAGATCTTTTGGATTTTTCCGTTGGTATCGAGCAGCACGAGTAAGCTGGTGACTAGCTCATCTTTAGTCACGGAGTTACCGCGCGCCCACATCTTGTAAAGCTTCTGCTCCACCGACGGTTTCCAATGCTGCCGTAGCAGCTCTTTGATGCGGTGGTAGTAAGAGAAGTAACGGAACTCTCTAGTGCTCAAAATAGTGCGGTTGCCGTTGTTCACACCGTCGAGGTTATCGTCGCTGGCGGAGGCCGTTTTGCCGTCCCCACCCACGCTCAAATCCTTCAGCGATAACGTCTTCCAGTTTCGCTTCACGCCGGCGGTTTCTTTGGGCTTGTTCTCGGTGATGCCCATGCCTTCCGTATCGGGCACGGCTGGCTCTTCTTGGGCCTGCTTGCCTTCCTCCGCGGTCGGCGGGATGAAGGCCTGCTTCTCATTCACCGAACCCTTGGCGCCCGTTCCGTCGCCACTGCGGAAGTCATCAATCTGTTTTGCTTTGAGCTGCTCCTCGACCGTCTGGTTTCGCTCGCCCAGGAATTTCGCATTGGGATCGATCTTGTTGTTGTCCGCTTTGTCGGTCTCCGCCATGCGCATTTCTCGCGTCTTGGTTTTGGGCTTCGGCGCTTCCTGCTTTTTCTCCGGCGTCTGGGGGACGGGCGGAGTCATCATCTCGGGAGTGAATTCGGCAATCTCGATGGGCGCGGGGATCGTATTTTTATCGTCGGTGGAGGAATCGAAGAGGCGCGTCTGGATTAACAAGACGTGCAATAGAATCGAGACGACAAACGTTCCCCAAATGGGAACGCTCACCCGAGACGATTCTTCCATGTAATTACGAACCACCATTCAAGTGGCTTATCGGAAGAAACCAAAAAAAAACGAAGAGAAGACTTGCTGCGTTACGGAAGTGCTTGAGTAGCCAACGGTTACTCTACTTTGGGTAGCGGCCGCACGAGATCCATCACCTTAAGGAAGTCATTCGTCGGGATGAATCCGTTGATACGCGGCTCGTCGAGAATGATGCCTTCCGGCTTCACGAACACGATGGAGGGAAGACTGTAGACCTTGAACTTTTTGAGCTTGGCCTCGTTCTCCGCGTTCTCGGCCGTTACGTCCAGACGCAACGGAATGTAGTGCTTGATGGCCTCTAGGAACTTGGGGTCGTGAAACACATGCTTATCGATCTCGTGGCACGCCGCACACCATTCGGCGGAAAAATCCACCATGATGGGTAGGTTCTTTTCTTTTGCTTCGGCAAAGGCCTTGTCGATATCCGTGCGCCATTCGATGAGCGAAGCCTGCGACTCGGCGCTAGTTTTCACGATGCCGGTTTGCTTGGCGAACAGAACGGCGTAGTAGCCCGCCGCCAGGAACATCATCGCGGCCAGAAAATAGTTGATGCCGCTCATCCACGGGCCCGAACGAGGTAGCTTGGCCAGCACGCCGGAGAAGGCGCCCATCACGAGGAAAAGAACGCCGAGTCCGAGAGAGAAAGAGAAGAAATAGAGAAACCCCTTCATCGCGTCCGAGGTCTTGAGCACGAAGGCGAGAATCCCCGCGATCACGGGGCCGACGCAGGGGCTCACGACGAGCCCCGCGACTAAACCCATCACGAAGACGCCCCACAGATTCTGCGTGCCGCCAATCTGCGACAGCTTCGTTTGCATCGACGGGGGCAAGGAAACTTTAAAAATGCCAACCTGGCCTAGCCCCAAAACCGTAAACAGCACCACTAGGAAACCAAGCATCCACGAGCTTTGTAGCAGCTGGCCGAACAGCGATCCGGTCATGCCGGCGAAGAGTCCCATGACGGAGTAGGTGGCGCACATGCCCGCCACGTAGATGGCGGAAAGCTTGAAAGTGGCGGGGCTAAACGTTCGCGCCTTGCGGTCCTCGCGCGCCGACCGGCCAAAGATACTCAGCGTAACCGGAATCATCGGGTAAACACAGGGAGTCAGGCTGGTCAGAATTCCCGAGAAAAAGCACAACAGTAGCCCCAGCGCCATACTGCCTTCGGCGATAGCGGCAATCTTGTCGGTTCCTTGGCTGCTGAGCAGCGAGAAGAAATTTTCCATACCTTCATTCTACGGCAAAGGGGGGCAAAGATGAACGCTTCCAAAAACCTCAGTAACAACTGCTAATTGGCGAACCGTCCCTTCAGGGAATACGGGTTATCGTCGATAAGGAGGCGATGGCCAAGAAGATCACCAAACCGCCTTTCACGCTGCCCAAGGATTTCGCCAGAAAGCTCCTAGGTATAGTGACGAAACCAATCGACGTTACGTTACGCCTGAACGAGATCGCGGTCGTTTGTACGCGCTACGGCATGGTGGGCAGCCTGGCGTCGGTGGGGCTCGAAGTCGGTAAGCGGGGCCTGCAATGGTCCGGTCTGCCCTCCGGCTCGTCCAAGCCGATGGACCGTGTTTTAGGCAAGAACCTCGCCCGTCTGTTCATCAGGCTAGGCCCCACGTTCATTAAGCTGGGGCAGGTGCTCGCCACGCGGCCCGATATCTCGGGGGAAGCGGTTGCCGAAGAGCTCAAGATTCTTTTTGACCGCGTGCCGCCGATTCCGTACCGCAAGATTCAAAAGTTGCTGCGCCAAGAGCTGGGGGCCAAGCGCCTCAAAGAGGCTTTTCAATCGATCGAAACCAAGGCGCTGGCTTCCGCTTCGTTGAGCCAAACTCACCGCGCGGTGCTGAAGGATGGAACTCCCGTCATCCTTAAGGTGCAGAAGCCCGGGGTGGGGGCGCTAGTGCGCGTCGACATCAGCATTCTCGAGTCGATGGCCGCCACCGTGAACGTGGCGTACCCGAAGCTGCAGCTAAAACAGATTTTTAACGATTTCAAAGAGGCCACGCTTCGCGAGATCGACTACCGCGAAGAGGCCAAGAACATTGACCGCTTCCGCAAGAACTACTGGTCACTGTTCAACAACAACGACGTCATGTTCCCGCGCTACTTCCCGGAACTCTTGACCGAGCGGGTTATTGCGCTCGAGCCGATGCACGGCAGCAAAGTTTCCGAGATGAAAAAGGGAACTACCTCCGCCAAACGCGCCGCCGAGAAAACGCTCGCCGCCGTGCTTGAGCAGATCTTCGACCACGGCTTTTTTCATGCCGATCCGCACGCCGGAAACCTCTTCTTCATGGAAGAGGAGGGGCGCCTCGGGTTCATCGACCTAGGCATGGTGGGCCAGCTGGAGCCCGACGACAAGCGACGGTTTCTCAAGGTTCTGATGGACGTGCTCAATCGCGATCGCGAAAAGCTAGCGCAGCATCTTTACGAGCTGGGAACGCCCAGCAAGACGACCAAATACGCCGCGTTCGAAAAAGACGTGCAGGCGCTGCTCGATGACGTAAAGAAGTCGGGGACTAAAAATCTGAAGCTCGACGTGCTGCTTAACCGCTTAATGGCGGTGGCCCGCAGCAACGGCGTGCACATTCCAAATCGGTACGTCCTGATGATTCGCAGCTGCCTCATCGTTGAAGGGGTCGCGCGTTCTCTCGATCCCCAGATATCGGTCTTCCAGGTGGCCACGCCCATCGTGGCGAAAAGCTTGATCTCTTCGTACTCGCCCATGCGTTTTATCCGCCGGCTGTTTTAGGCCAGGCCCCGGCTCAACCAAAAGCCGGATTCTCCCGATGAGACTAGTACAGGGGAACCCCTATATATGACGCGCAAACAAATTCGTTTTTTTAGCCTCATCCTAATCGCCGTGTTGAGCACGGACCTTTCGCTCGCCGCGGACCGCAAAACGGCTCCGCAGAAGAAGACGGCGGTCGATGCGGAGTCCGATAGGGCGGAAATCGCTCCGGAAGACGGGGCCACGGCTAACCTCAACTACATGAAGTCTCGCGAGCGCGTGCTCGAAGGGAAGTACGAAGAGGCCTTGCCGTTGACCGAGGCGGCCCTGCGCACGGATACCGAAAATCCAGTTTTGAATCACCAGATGGCGGAAATTCTACTCCGCCTGTCGCAGTTCGAACGCGCCGAAAGCTTCGGCGTTAAGGCCATCGAAAAGGATCCCAAGAACTCCGAGTACCGCGCCACCATGGGTGGCATCTACGCCTCGCAGAAGAAATACAATGAGGCGCAAGAACAGTACAAAGCGATCATGGAGATCGATCCCGACAGCATGAAGGCTCCGCTGTTGCTCGGAATCGTGCAGGCCGAAAGTGGCAAAGTAGAAGAGGGCGTCGCGACGCTCACCAAGGCTTACGAAAAGAACCCCGACAACTACATGTCGCTTTTCTATCGCGCCAAGATTTATCTCGAAGCGGACGACGCCGAAAAAGCGAAGGCCGATCTCGATAAGTGCCTTACGCTGCACTCGAGCTTTGTCGAGGCGGGAACCGCGTTAGGGCTGCTACACGAAAAGCTGGGCGAAAACGACCTCGCCATCCGGGCTTATAGCCGAATTTCGGGCACGGGCCGTTTCAAAAAACGGTTGGCTCAGCTGTATCTGCAAAAGAACGACTACGATAAAGCGCTGAGCGAACTCCTCGAGTACGAAAAGGTCGAGCCGGATGACTACACGGCCCGCGTGAAGATCGGCCTCATCTTCTTCGAGCTGAAACAGTACGAGAAAGCGGCCGACCGTTTCACCGAAATTCTCAAGGAACAGCCTTCCGCCGACAACGTTCGCTTTTACCTGGGCGCGGTTTACGAAGAGAACAAAAAGTACGACGCCGCCGTGGAACAGCTGAAGAAGGTCACCAAGGAATCCTCGTTCTATAAAGAGGCTTCGATGCACCTGGGCTACATCTACCGCGAGCGCGGCAAGTTCAAAGAAGGGCTCGACCTCGGCAAGCGCCTGACGAAGCAGATGCCCGAAGTCGTCGAGTACTGGGATCTTTACGCTTCCTTCTACGAGAGCCAGAAGGACTACAAAAAAGCCATGGCGGTGCTTCAGGACGGCTTGAAGAAGCATAACAACGACGAAAAGCTTTTGTACTTCCAGGGCGCACTTTACGAGAAGTTGAACGAGCGTCCAAAGGCCGTAGAGAACATGAAGAAGATTTTGTCCAAGAACGAAAACAGCGCGCACGCGTTGAATTTCTTGGGCTACACCTACGCCGAGATGGGCGAGAACCTGGATGAGGCGGAGATGCTGATCCGCAAGGCCATCTCCCTGCGTCCAAACGATGGGTTCATCCAAGACTCGCTAGGCTGGGTACTGTTCAAGAAGGGCAAGGTCGACGACGCGGTCGCGCAGCTAGAAAAGGCGCTGCAAATTCAGCCCGAAGAACCGGTCATCCTCGACCACCTGGGTGATATCTACCAGTCCAAGGAAAACTACGCCAAAGCCGGCGACTACTATCGCAAGGCCGTGCAGTTCGCCAAAAAGGACAAGGATCTTCAAAAGAAAGTCGCGACTAAGCTTGCGGCGATGGAACAGCGCACGCGCTTGCCGTCGGCCAAAAGCGAAGAGACCGGCTCGGAAGCCAAGCAGAACTAGTTATATTTCCGGCGTTGGCTCGTTGGACCAGGCAGAAAACTCATCCACGCTATAGAACTGGTGGTCGGCTTCCGTGCACGGGGCGATGTCCCAGTAACGATGCCAGCTGGCGCGTACCGTGCGCACCGCGGATTTTTTCGCGGCCCACACGTCGTGCTCGTGGTCGCCGACCATCACCACGCGATCGGTGGAGAAGGGGTGCCGGGTTAGGATCTTGCCCATGCCTTCGTTGCTAGGCTTCTTGTCCGTCACGCAGCTGCCGGAAATGAAAGCGTCTAGAAACGGCTTGAGCCCCGCATGCTCCACGATGAGACTTGCCGACGGGAAATCGCGGTTGGTCCACACGGCGATCTTGGTGCCGCGGCTTTTCAATCGTTCCAGCGTGTCGAGCATGCCGTCGAACGCGCGCGTGCGCTGGGCATCCACCACCGACATCTCGCGCAGCAGCTTCATCGCGGCCACGCCGTGCTGCTCTCCCAAAGAGTCGCTGAGAAACTTCGGCAGGGGTTCGGTGAGCGACGGATACCGAAGCTCGTCGTGAAACGAAACTCCCTTGTCTTTGCCAAACTCATTGAAGACGGCCTTAAGGCAGTCGAAGTAGATGCCGAAGGAATCGACGAGCGTGCCGTCGAGATCAAAAACATAAAGATCGCGTTTCACCGCAGACCTCCTAAAGATTTGCTACAGCTGAGCGTGGGAGGCGCCGGCTCGGGGATGCCCACGGTCGGGCGGGTACGAATCGGCGGAACGTCATTCAGCAAAATGGGAATGCCATCGCGTTGCATCGGCATCGCCAGCGAGTCTAGCTGATCCGAAATCCAAAGGCTTTGCGCGTGGAGGTAAAGCATCCGTTTGGAGATCCACAGCGGAGAAGACTTCAACCCTTTTTCTTTCGCGAGCTTTTCGTACTGCGGCGCCAGCCAAGCGATACGCGCGGCGGACTCGAGCACGTGCCTAACCATAACGTGGAAGCGTGGCTCTTGCCCTAGCTCCTTCACCCAACCTTCGAGCTGGCCGTGCAGCCCCGCGAAGTCCTCCGCCTTCACCAGTCGATCGATCTCTTTTTTCCAGGCCGCTCGCGGGACCGCGCGGTAAGGAACGCTTGCCGGAATCGGGGGCAATTTCTCACTGCTGAACTTGGGGGCGAGCTTCATGTCCACGAAGTCGAGCTCGAGTAGGGGAATCCCGGCGTCGCGAAACTCCTGCGCGTACCACTCCAGGTACCAGGCCACCGGCAGGCTCGCGAGCTCGGTAGCAATCAGCATTTGCGACAGCTTGCGCGATCGGCCCCCGGACATACGGGCATACCCTTGGGTGCGCTCCCGGTTTTCTTTAATGGCATCGGAGAGATGTTGATAAAAGCCGTGCGCCGATGGGGACACCGGAGCCGGCGGTTCCGCGTGAACCGGCAACGCGATCAGCAAAAGTAGGGCGAAAAAACGAAGCACGGACGCTTTCTACCAGAAAACGCCCGTGCTTCTCAAATTAGGATTAGGGCTGTAGTGAAGAGCCGGTGTTCGCTTTCGCAACCCATGCGCCGAAAGCGAGACCACCGACGACCACTCCCCGTCTCCACTGACTCCCCCACTAAAACTGATTTTTGTTGAATGCCTCGCGCGGGCGCGTCGAGTCAACGGAGTGAAAACTTTCGTAAGACTCTTGTTAATGCGCGTGGTGGTGGTTGCCCGCGGTGCTGAAGTACGCGGCCGCGATACCGACGAGAAACAGCGCCAACCGTGGCCACTTGTCCTCTTCGGTAGCGTGTATCTCCGGCAGCAGGTCGCAGGTGGCAATGTACAGGAACGTGCCCGCCGAAGCGGCGATGAGAATGCCCGTGACCTGCGGCGAGACGGCGTCCGACGATAGCCAGGTGGCCGCGGAAAGCAATCCGATCGGCGCCGATAGCGCCACCCCCGCGAGGAAAAGCAGGATCTGCTTGGGCGATTTTTTCGCCATCTGAAGCAGTGAGCTCAGCGTGACGCCCGAGGGGATCTTGTGCACGAGAATGCCGAGCAAAACGGCGTACGCCAGCTCGGGAGAGTGCAACGTGGAAGCCAGCGCAATGCCTTCGATCAGGCCGTGAATCAGAAGTCCGAAAAACGCGGTCATGCCGATCGCGTGGTAGTTGCAGCCGTGCTCTTCGCACGGGTGCACCATCAAAAACCGCTCGAGAAAGTAGAGCAGCGACATACCGACGAGAAACGCGCCCCCGAAGGCGTGGGGCGCCAGGTGCGCGGCCTCGGGCAACATGTGGAGAGCCGCGAGCCCAATCAAAAGGCCGGTGCCCAGACTCAAGATGCGCTTGATGTGAACTTCGCGCCGAAAGAAGGGCAATAGCGGCATCAGGCCGCCGGTAAAGGTGGTGGCGAAGATCAGGAACGCGAACAGGTACGCGTTCGCGCTCACGAGGGCTGTCCGGCCCGTTGTGAGATCCAGCGAATCCGTTGGCCGAGGCTATCGCGACCCGAGAATACCGCCATCCAGGGATCTTCCGACTCGGGGGCGAAGAGAAACAACGGTTTCAGGGCGAAGGGAATGTTCATCGGCTTGCGGTTTAGCTCCGATTCAAAACGGTGCAGCAGCTCCACGTAGGGCTCGCGGGCCTGCGAGATACGTAAGGCCAGCTCGTCGTAGGCGCGATCGTTCTGGCTGCCGGCGAACAGGCGAAAAGGCACCCACGCCAAAACCAGAAAAAGCGCGCGGCGAAGCAGACCGCGTGACGTCACGAGTGATTCGCCGAACGCGGTGTTGAGCCCGACGCGCTCGAGCGCGAGACAAAACCGGGCTAGCCACGCCACGCTGATGCGATCCCCAAACCGGATCTCGGTAAGCACACGGCAGAACAAGGCATGCCATTCGTCGCGCGTCAGTCTCAAAACGTCTTCCGATACGACGATCACCATGTCACTCGGGGAAAAACCAAAAGCCGCCACCAAGGGCGTTGAGCCGGGCACGCGCTCGATCTGCGGCGGCACCAGCCCCAGCCGGGCCGATAGCTCCTGATTCAGGCGGTGTAGCGACGGGTGCTCGGCCGGAGAGATGGGGCTCGACTTCATCGAAGACAAAATCGATTCCTTGGCGCGAAAGCCCAGGTAGAGAATCCCGGCAAGCCACACTAACGTACCGGCGAGCCAGCCCTTCCAATCCCAAAAAACGCCCAGAGGAAGGCTCACCAGAAAAAATAGATAGAGCGAGAACGCTAGGAACCTGAAAAAGCGCATTCGCCAAATGTATCATTGGGGTTGCCTTTTTTCGAGGAACGGGGGCAAACTCCCCGTTCTCATGGCGACCGCCCCCAAAATCGAGTCCACTTTTCCCCGAGTCGGTCGCATTCTTCAGCAGGACGCCGCGGCCCCGGTGATTCAGTACGAAGCCCCGCTCGTGCCCGAGCACGTCGCGAAATTTTCGAAGGTGATCGGGTATTCAGGCCAGAGCGTTCCCCCCACTTTCTATACGTTTTTCCGGTGGGGCGAGTTCGAGTGGCTGCGCCGCATGGGCATTCCGCTCGAAAACATCGTGCACACCGAACAGGTTTATACGTACCACTCGGAGATCGATCCGGGCGTGGTGTTGATCGCGGAGACTGAAGTTTCACGCGTGCGAGAACGCCGGACCCTAAAAATGATCACGATGGCCACCCGGCTGAAGTTCGGCGACCGGCTCATCGTAACTTCGGAGACTTCGTTTCTGGCCACCATCAAGGGGGCGGAGAAATGATCACGGGCCCCCTCACCAAATCGATTCCCGCGTTCACGCGCGAACAGCTTCGCGAGTACGCGGCGATTTCCGGTGACGACAACCTCATTCATTATGACGACGACGCGGCCCGGGCCGTGGGCTTCGATGGCGTGATCGTGCACGGAATGCTGTCGATGGCGGCGGTCGGCAACTTCGTCGATTCGGTATTTCCGCCGGCCCAGTTCCAGCTCGTTAAGTTCGATTCCCGCTTTCGTAAGGTCGTCTATCCCGGTGACGAGCTCTCCTGCCACGCCATCCCCCTGGAGCCCGCGATGGAAGGGGTGCAGACCATCCACGTAGAGCTAAGGAATGGCCGCGGCGAAATCGTCTGCGAAGGGGCCGCCTCGGCCCGCCCCCGTTAACGGGTAGACTAATGCATTGCGTAAAATTTACGCTTTTGTTAGTTTCGCCTCCACTGCGGGGCGTAAATGGAAAACTACATTAAAAAAGGTCATCTCACTCTCATTCCGGGCGGCGGCCAAGGGGCCGAACCCATCGAAGATATTCCATTCTCTCGTCTTCGGAACAGCCTCTCGCGTGGCCAGCTCGCGTGGATCCTCTTCGCGAAGCTGCTCTTGCTCGCCTCGGTTCTTTACGTGATGCGCGGCTTTAACGAATAAATCGGTTTTACTCGCGAGTTTTTTCGGACAGCTTTTTTAGTACCCGCAGGTAGGTGGCGTGCTCCGCCGATCGGATGCGCGCGGTGAGGGTGGCCTCGGTATCACCCTCGAGTACCGGCACCTCGGTCTTGTCCAGTATAGGGCCGCCATCGAGCGTTTCGTCCACGAGGTGGACCGTGCACCCCGTTCGCTTCGCCCTGGCCTCCAAGGCCTGCCTCTGCGCGTGTAGCCCCGGAAATTCGGGCAGGAGGGAAGGGTGAATGTTCAGAATCTGCCCCGCGAACCGGGTCAGAAACGGTTTTCCCAGCAAAAGCATGTACCCCACCAGGCAGATCCAGTCGGGGGAGTAAAGGGCGGCGGCCTCGGCCAGCCGTTTGTCGTAAGCGGTCCGATCCGGTTTGCCGGACTTGGTGAAGTCTTTGGGGGAGATCACCTCGAACGGAATCCCCTCCCGCTTGGCGATGGTGAGCGCCGGCGCATCCGCCTTGTTGGAGAGTAGCCCCACGGTCTGCGACAGCGGAATCTCTCCCGATTTGCAGGCCTTTACGATCGCTTCGAAGTTGGTGCCGCGCCCCGAGGCGAGACAAAGGATCTTCATTTCCAGTCCACGGTGGGCTCGCCGCTGGTCGCTTCGCCAGAAGTTTCGATTGTACCGACGGTCCACGCCGGCAGGCCCATCGACTTAAAGTGCGCGAGCAGTCCGTCTTTCTCGGTGGGCCGGCAGATCACCAGCATGCCCACGCCGCAGTTGAGGGTGGAGAGCAGTTCACTGCTTTCGAGCCCCGCCTGTTCCTGAATCCACGCGAACGACGGCGGCAGGTTCCACTCTTTGGACCCCACTACCGCTTTGGTGCCTTTCGGCAAAACCCGGGGCAAATTCTCGAACAGTCCGCCGCCGGTGATGTGGGCCAGGGCCGACACTTTATCGACGATGGGCAGAACGTACGGGCCGTACAGCGTGGTGGGCTCGAGCGTCCACTCGCGCCACGTTTTTCCTCCCCACGGCACCGTCGCGTCGGGGGCGGTGTGGGTGCGGGCCAAAATTTTACGGACGAGGGAGAAGCCGTTCGAGTGCAAGCCCGACGACGCCAGCGCGATAATCGAGTCTCCGGCTTTTACCTTTTCGGGGCCGACGATCCGTTCGCGGTCGACCACGCCGATGGCGAATCCGGCGAGATCGAAGTCGCCGTCGCGGTACACGCCCGGCATCTCGGCGGTCTCTCCGCCAACCAGCGAGCAGCCGATCTTTTCACAGGCCCCCTGGATGCTTTTCAAGATCGTGAGCAGCTCGTCTTCTTTGAGCGCGCCGGTGGCGTAGTAGTCGAGAAAGAGCTCCGACTTCGCCCCCACGCAAAGCACGTCGTTCACGTTCATCGCGACGAGGTCCTGCCCCAGGCCGTCAATCTTGCCCCATTCGGCGGCGAGCTTCACTTTGGTGCCCACGCCGTCGCAGGAGGTGACCAGCACCGGCTGCTTGTACTTGGTGGTCCATTCGGAAAGGTCGAAGCAGGCGGCGTAGGGGCCGATGCCGCTGAGCAAGCCCTTGTTCTTCGGACGCCCTTTTTGAAAATCTTTGAAACGGCCCAAAATCGAGGCGGCCTTTTCCGGATCCACTCCGGCCTGCTGATAAGTAATCTTGCTGTCGGACATCTACTTTTTCCCGCGCTGAAGTTCTTTGGGGGTGACGCACGTGCCGGTCGCCTTGCAGACGATGACGGGCGTATCCAAAACTTTGGCGGCGGTGGGACCGCGGCTAGCGTCGGGGGTGATGACCTTGCGGGCTTCGAATTTCATCGCCCGGGAGGTGTTCCCCACTTTGGTGATTTCGCCTTCGATCTCGAGGTAGTCCCCGCCGTACACCGGCGCCAGGAACTCGATATTGTCGTAGACCCGAAAAAGCCCCTCATCGCCATCCAGGCGGATGAGAAGTTCGGTGGCGACATCCCCAAAAAATTCCAGCATCTTGCTGCCGGAGACCAGATTCCCCGCGTAGTGCGCGTCCGCATTGGACATCCGAACCCGGAGAGTAGCTTTAGCCGTGGAATTACTCATAGAATCGGCCTTTTCTAGCACGGACGGGGCGGGACCGACCAATGAAAACCCAAAAAAACTTGAAGAGTTAAAGGGGCTTCGGGGAAGTTTTGTATTGACGAAAGCATCAAATATTTCTAAATCCTCCCTTTTGCGTAGCTTTGGCCTGATAGGCCACCGTTGTTTGAGGAAGTCGTGCAGAACTCTATTATCGATAAAATCAACCAGTCCCAAGAAAAAGCCAACCGCCCCGACTTCCGCGTCGGTGACCGCGTCAGCGTGTCGGTCCGCCTCAAAGAAGGCGACAAAGAGCGTATTCAGCTTTTCAAGGGCGTCGTTCTCCTGAAGCACCCGATCTCCGGTAAGGGGCCGCATGCCACCTTCACCGTACGTAAAATTTCCGAAGGCGTGGGCGTGGAACGTATTTTCCCGATCCACTCCCCCTTCATCGAAAAGATCGAGATCGAATCCACCGCGGTGGTTCGTCAGTCTCGTCTGTTCTACCTCCGTAAGCTCACCGGTAAGAAAGCGCGCCTCAAAGAAGGCAATCGCTTTGGTGATCTCGTAGTCGACAAGAAGAAGGTCGCCGCTTCGGCTGACGCTTCGACGACGACGGCTCCGGAAGCCACGGACGCGGCGAAGGCCGACAAAGCGGCTCCGAAAAAAGAGAAGAAGTAAGTTCTTCGTCTCTTTTCGCACTAAAAACTAAGCAGTCATAAATTTACTCATCTAAGTGACGACAACACGCAAAAGGCCTTCTCGTAGTACGCTCGAGTACGAGAGACAGCTTTGGGCGCAGGGGTACGTTCACGTTTGCGGTATCGACGAGGTCGGCATGGGCTGTCTCGCGGGGCCGGTAGTGGCGGCGGCGGTCATCTTTTCCGATGGCAATATTCCCAAAGGGATTCGCGACTCGAAGTTACTTACCGCCAAGCGGCGCGAAGAGCTGGATATCGAGATCCGCGAGAAGGCCCTGGCTTTCGCCATCGCTTCGGCGACGGTGGACGAGATCGATACGATCAATATTCTGCAGGCCGCGCGGCTAGCGATGAAACGTGCCGTGGGCGCGCTGACCATCGCTCCCCACTACTTGCTGATCGATGGGCGCTTTCCCCTCGACTACCCGCTGCCCCAGCAGGCGCTGATTAAGGGGGACCAGAAATCGGTTTCTATCGGGGCGGCTTCCATTCTCGCCAAAGTGTTCCGCGATCGTCACATGGCCGAGTTGGACGTTACCTTCCCCGGCTACGGATTTGCACAGCACAAGGGGTATGGAAGCGAATTTCACCGCCGGGCGATCCAGAACCTTGGCGCCACCCCCCTCCACCGCAAGAGCTTCTCTTGGTCACCGGTGCGAGACGATAGCCCTGAACCATTACCTTGAGCTGGGGTTTCGCCTAGAGCGGCGAAACTTTCGCTGGCGTCGGCTAGAGGGGGATCTGCTGCTTCGCCATCCCAAAGAAAATTTCTATCTGCTGGTCGAGGTGAAAGGGCGAAATCGCCCCCGCTTCGGCGCGGGAGAAACGCTATCGGGGAAAAAGCGCGCGCACCTGCGTCGGCTCGCCGAGGTGTTGATGGCGCAGCTGGGGGGCGTGATGCGGGTAGAGCTGTGCGAAATCACGTTCACGGGCCCGGCTATGAAGCTGACCCGCTTCCGCATCGACTGACACCCAGGTTAGGCGTTGCCGCTCTTTTTGGCTTTCTTGCCCGTGGTCTTGGGCGCCACCTTGGACGACTTGGCGGGCTTGGTGGCCTTGGCCGGCTTTTCCGGCTTCAGGTCGATGGGGTCGTTTTCGAAGCTGGCCATCGCGTCCGCCATGTTGGTGTAAATGGCGAAGGGTCGTTTGGCGATCTGGAAGGCCTTCACGATCTTTTCAAACTCGACCGACAGACGACACAGACGGGGCCGCGTTTTCAGGGCGTTGAAATCCTTTAGCACGCCGATGAACTGGTGAATTCCACTCGAGCCCACGAACTTCAGCCGTTCGAAGTCGAAGATGATCTTCGTGGCGTTGTTCTTGGTCATGATCCCCTGGCAAGTTTGGGCGAGCTGGTGCGTGGTCTCGAAATCCAGCGTGCCCTCCAACTCGAACACCACTACGTCTTGCTCCTGTTTGGCTCTGAGGATCATTTTCGCCTTCCTTGGGTATCGAATTTATTCCGGTTATAAGGGGAGTATGCCTGGATCATTATACTTGATCGCCGGACCCATCGGGAACCTCGGTGACATAACGCTTCGTGCCCAAGAGATGCTGCGCCAGCTCAACTGCTTTTTTTGCGAGGACACGCGCGAGCTCAAAAAATTATACGCGGGGCTGGCGATCGATTCTTCCGGTAAGGAAATGTTTTCGTACGCGTCGCATAATCTGAAAGCGGCGACCGAGCGCGCCATAGAGAAACTTTTGGCGGGCACCTCGGTGGGATTCCTTTCCGATCGCGGCACCCCGGGAATTTCCGATCCGGGCAGCATTCTTTGTGCCTCCGCGTTGGAGCAAGGGGTGCCGGTCATTCCCATTCCCGGACCCAGTGCCGTGGTGTCGTTACTTTCCGTTAGCGGACTCGACTCCGATCGGTTCACCTTCCTCGGTTTTTTGCCGAGAAAAGAATCAGAGAAAGAATCTCTGTGGAAGCTGATGGAAAAGTCGAACTGGACCTTTTGCTTTTACGAGTCTCCGGAGCGGGCAACCGAAAGTATCGCGCAGGTGGCGAAGCGGTTTCCCTTGGCGGAAATCGTCATTGGACGTGAGCTGACGAAATCCCACGAGAGCGTGCTGCGCTTCTCGGCCAAAGATGGCGTGCCGGAGTTTCCCGCGCGCGGGGAGTTCGTGGTCGCGGTGGACCCGCGAACGGTTACGACGCTAAGCGGCTCGGAACAGGTCGAAGGGCTCGAAAATAAGATCGCCGAAAGATTGGCGAGCGAGAGGGATTGGGCCAAAATAATGGCTAAGGCCCTGGGCGTGCCTGTCTCGGATGTTTACAACGCCCTCCAAAAGGCTAAGCAGAATCAGCAGTAAGCACAGGTGGTGTTCATCGCCTTGGGGATTCAGGTAAAATAGTCAATTGAGGCCTTGATGCAAAACGTTCTCCTTCTCAATGCGGGATTCGAGCCATTACGCGTTGTTTCGTGGCAACGCGCATTCGTTCTCATCTTCCAGGGAAAGGTCGAGATACTCGAGGAGTATGCTTCGATCATCCATACGGTGAGCCGAGAGTTCAAGGTGCCCGCGGTCATTCGCATGCGCCGCTGGGTGAACTTGAAACGGCCCGGCCCCATCATCCGCTTTTCCCGTTCCAACATTTACCTTCGTGACGATCACAAATGTCAGTACTGCTACGTTTCCTTCAGTGAGCGCGAGCTTACGTTGGATCACGTTTTGCCGGTCGTACGTGGCGGAAAGAAAACCTGGGAAAATATCGTGGCGGCGTGTGTGCGTTGCAATCAACGCAAGGGCAACCGCACTCCGGACGAGGCCAACATGAAGTTGACCCGCCGGCCGGTAAAGCCCAACTGGCTGCCCGGCCTCGTGGGAACGATTCGCGCGACCTCGGCGCCTTCGCTGTGGGCGCCGTACCTATCCGAAAAGTGGTCTCTCTTCTCTGGGTCCTATGCCTAAAAAAATATGGTTCTCTTTGTTCCTCGTGGCCGTCACCATCTTGGCCGACGGCTGCGTAAGCCGCCGTATCGAGGTGCTACGCGGATCTCGCAAAAAGTATCCCATCGCTAACTTCTGGAACGTGTACTCCGCCGCGCAGAACTTGCTTCAGCGCGACGGCTTTATCGTGAACTTGAACCAGCAGGGCCGCGGCATTCTCGTGGCCACGATGGTGAAGGGAACGAAGAAGGACAAAGTCCTCGATAGCATTTCCAACATGAGCGGCGCGGGATTTCGTGACGGCGACCAGTTACACGTGCTCGTGGCCGTTAGCTCCTTGCCCAAGAATAAAGGGGCGGAGATGCGGCTCAGCTTCTTGCGCGAGCGAGAAAATGAATGGACGCAGGAAGATGGCGACGAGATTGGAAATCAGGCGTTGTACGAGGACTTCTTCGGGCGGGTCGACAAGGTGGTCGGAAAAAGCAAAAGCCCCGAAGGGTCTTCCCCCCAGGGCTGATTCGCTAATTCATTGAAAGAGTCGCCGTTATTTGCTGGCGTCGGCCAGCATGGTGCGGATCTTTTCCTTCGGCTGATTTCCCACCAGCTCTTGCACCTTTTTTCCGCCGCTGAACAAAATGAGCGTCGGAATGCCGCGGATTCCAAACTTCGCCGGAATATCCTGGCACTCGTCCACGTTCACTTTCGCGAACCGGACCTTGCCTTGAAACTCACCGGCCAATTCATCCAGTACCGGAGCAAGCGCCCGGCAGGGCATGCACCACTCCGCCCAGAAATCCACGAGGATCGGGGTATTGTCGGTTTCCACCGCATTAGAAAAGTTGCTGTCGTTCAGATGCACAATCGCGTCGCTAGCCATGTTCACTCCTTAAACCCTTATTATGGGAGCTATTGTTGCCCAGGCAAGCGCTTAGGTTCACTGTTTGACACCGTTTTGGGGTGTATACCGGCGGGCTCGCTAACTGCCCGGGATTACTAGGGGATACCGGGCGGTCTACACCCCCTCCAGGCACCCCCATTGCACGTTTAAACGGCCATGGGGAAGGCGATAAAGGGGGGCTGGGCCTTAGTGGCCTGTATTCTGGGGGCGTGCGCGTCCTCGCCCGTCCTGGCGGCGTCCGAGGAGTCCATCCTCAAGGCACTGAAAGCGGCCGGCCTTTCCACCGAAAATGTGAAGCTGCGAAACGGGCAGGGGCGAATCGACGTCGATCCCGTCAACAAGCGGTCATACTACGTTTTCACGCCGAACCCTTCCGATCCAAAAAGCCCGACTTACGTGATTCCCCTTTCCACCGTGCGGTACACGCCGCGGAACTACTCGACCTCCGAATGGTGGGAGGCGAACAAAGAGGCGATTGCGGCGGCCCGCGCGGATCGCAAGCCCACACCGACGCAAGACCCCAACGAGGTTCGCGAGTTTCTCGAGGCTAATAATTTGAGCACCAACCCCGACGTGATCGTCATCGGCGAATCCGGAAAATACCGGACCGAGCCGCTGCAGGATTTTTTGCTGCGCGAATACAGAATGCAGGGCGAGACCGTTCGCCTGTTTCGCGGCAGTCTAAGGTCGACGGAACAGGCCCAGTGGGAAAAGGTCGAGATGGCGTGGGGCAGTCAGTATTACACGCCGTCGGCGACCTACGGCTGGCGTTACGCGCGCAAGATGCCGGGGGCGCCGTTTTTAGATTTGGCGAAAGACGGTAAGGCGCCGCTGTTCGAGTTTACGCTGCCCTACAAAGAGTTCGCGGCGCTGGTGGAGCGCGGAGAGTTTACGCTCGGCGTGGAACTGCCCAAGAGTGCGCACGACCGCTTTGATCGCGAAGGCGTTTTCCGCGATGCGCTTTACGGAAACTCGCTCTATCTCGGTGATCCTACCTTTGGCTTGGAGTTCGAGATTACGGCGTCGAAGCCGGCGCGGCAGCGGTTGGTGCGGGCGTATCAGGGCTCGGTGTCGCCAGTTTTGCTCGGGGAGAAGGCGGAAGAGCAAATCGCCCGCGGTAGCGAACGACTAATGCTGCAGTTTCCCGAAGCGCCTCTTCACGAGGAAGCCGTGGAGCTGGGAAAAGTTTTGGAAGGGGGCAACGGCTCGCGCGGGATTTTCATTCCCGATGATTTGAAGTCGTGCCTCCGGCAGTTCAAAGCAATGCGGGGGAACCAATGAGGACTGTGATTTTGGCGCTCCTAGCGGCGTGGTTCGCGGTGCCACCGGTATTGGCCTGTGAAGTTTTCGAAAAGCTCGCCGCGCTCGATGTGCGATTGACCCACGCCTATCACAAGGCGGTCGCCCTTCCGGCCGACGTGGTGCTCGGCAAGAAAAAGCCTGGCTGGCAGGAGTTTGCGAATATCGCCGACCTCATTTCGGACCTCGAGTCTTTGAGAAAGGATCCTAATTTTGCGGCGGTAGAGCCTAAGCTTAAAGAGCTAGTGCCCGAGCTCCGTGGGGTAGCGCTGCAGGATCGGGGCGAGTACGAAACGCCACCGGGGAAACGCAGCACACCCTACGCGCCGACCGAGTACGAGTTGTTACACGCGTACCAGCGTCAGCTGGCAAAGTTGAATGGGTTACTGCCGGTGGGGCTACGCTATCCGATCGTGAAGTTACCCAAAGACCCGCGTTTGACCGAAGTACCCGAGGCGGCGCGCAAGCTCATGCGCGAGCAGGAAGAACGGGTGGCTAAACTTTTCGACACTACCGGCTTTGCCGATCACGCGGAGTTCGAAAAAGCCGTGGCGGCTTTGGGGCCCGAAGGGGAGGCGCTGCTGAAGGCGTTTCAGGACGAGACCGTGCGAATTGCCATCCGACGCCCCAATCGCGGCCGCTTTTGGATCGAGAAGACCGGCTTTCACAACCAGTTCGTGACCAAATCCTCCAACGGAGCCAACGACAATGATCTGCGCAACAAATGCGAATCGGCGTACACGGCGATGCCTAAGGACGAGTACGCCGCGCTCGATCCGGAGCTAAAGCCGCAGTATGCGTACGTGAAGCCGCCGGAGGGAAGCGAATGGAAGGAGAATATCGCTTCACAATACGGCGATGACATTTACATTTTTAAGCTGGCCAGCATTAGTGACCGGCTCACGTTCACTCCGGGCGACTCTTTGAACCGGTTTGGCTCAAGATGGAGCGGGGAGACCGTAACGAGCTGGGATCATCTGATGATTCCGTGGAAGTACCGTTCGCTTATGATTCCTTTCGTGTGGAATAAGGTGCGCGGCAGCCAGCAGCTCGCCGTCGGCTACCAGGATCCGCAGCTTAGCGGAACCTCTTTGAAAGATTTCAAGTACGCGAAAGGTGTGCAGTCCGACTACACGGAAGTACAGATCTTCGGCGGTTTGCGCCTGAACGACGTGGCGGAGTTTCACTTCACGGAGAAAGCGCCCGAAGGGGATTTCCTAAAGTCACTACAAGAACGTGGGATCAAGATTTTCGATGCCTCCGGTGGTGTGAATAAGCCCACGCCCTGGACGCCGCCCGGAGCCACGCCTTGATTCGTTTGTTCGCCAGCCTGGCTTTGCTGGTGAGCCTGACTTCTGCACGCGCGGCCGAGAAAGATCCGAAGTGCGTGGTCACGATTCGGCTGCTCACCGGGGAGACGGAAAAACTGCGTGGTGGATCCCGTTTCGAGATCAAGGCCCGTGAAGCCGACGCCAAGCTGCCGCACGAACAAACCATCGCCCTATTGCCGCCGGCGCCGGGCGCCACCGCGGCGGACCGGGGAGAAGGAGTCTTCCTAGGGCGCTTCGGAGCGGGGTATTCCGATCATTTGTACTTTCTGGCCGATAACGGAGAACTGCGGATCACCAACTCCTACGGACCAGTAATCGAAAACGGCCGAAAAATTTCTTTAAAACGCGATTCGGTAAAGTTCGGCGCAGTGCGCCGGCCACGCAGCGAGGCCGAAGGGCGAAGGCGGAGCGCCGCGATCGAGGCGCTG
>JBGSST010000349.1:0-1956 GCA_041736915.1 Bdellovibrionota bacterium | reverse complement strand
CGAGTTCGTGCGAACCGACGTCGGTATCTCCGGTGCTCCGGTGAAGCTCATCGGCGCGGTGCCAGGGTTTCTCTCCGACGGCAACGGCCCGACCCACCAGGCTATCGACGACATCGCGGTGCTGCGCAGCATTCCGGCGATGAATATCTTTTGCCCGGCGGATCATGAGGAGATGGTTACGGCGTTGGAGCAGGTGATCTACTCGCCCAATCCGTACTACGTGCGGTACAACCCGCGTCCGGCGATCGTGAAGCACTCGGAAAATTTCTCGCTCGGCACGGCGGAGACGCTATCGACGGGCACGGACGTGGCGATTCTCACCTACGGCATGTTGTTTCAGGAGAGCTGGCAGGCCAAGGCGCTTTTGGAAGCCAAGGGCATCTCGGTGCGTTTCGTGAACGTGCGCACGGTAAAGCCGCTCGACGAAGCGGCGGTGCTGGAGGCGGTGAACAACACTCGCCTCACGGTGACGATCGAGGATCACTTTCAGGTCGGCGGCCTGTACACGATCCTTTCGGAGCTGTGCTTAAAGAATCGCGTCAGCCCCTACACGCTGCCCATTGCTTTGGATGGCCGCTGGTTCAAACCGGGCCGTCTGAATGAAGTGCTCGACTACGAAGGGTTCACTCCGGAGAAGTTGGCCGCGCGTATCGAAAAACGTTTTCTGGAATTGAAGAACTAGACTTAGGAGTTTGCAGTGGCTAACTTTGTTACGAGCAATTCGAATTACCCCACGATCGAAAAATCGCAGGCGCTGCAAAAGCGCATTAAGGCGCGCATCCCGGCCGAGAGCCAGACGCTGGCCAAGGGGCCCACGCAGTACGTGCAAGGCGTTGCCCCCGCGTTCGTCGAAAAGGGGAAGGGCGCCCGGGTTTGGGACGTCGATGGCAACGAATACCTCGACTACAACATGGGCATTGGGCCTTTGAGCTTGGGCTACTGCTACGAGAAGGTCGATAACGCCATCCGTGCGCAGCTGGAAAAGGGGATTACCTTTTCGCTCGTCTCGCCCCTCGAAGTCGAAGTGGCGGAGCTAGTGGCCGAAGTGGTGCCGAATGCGGAGATGGTGCGGTTCTCCAAAACCGGTTGCGACGTGACGACCGCGGCTATCCGCGCCGCGCGTGCCTTCACGGGCCGTAAAAAAGTTGCGGTGTGCGGCTACCACGGTTGGCATGACTGGTACATCGGCGTGACCTCGCGCGATGCGGGCATTCCCGAAGAGACCAAGGCGATGACCTCGACCTTCGCTTACAACGACATGGCGTCGGTCGAGAAGACCATCACTACGGAAACCGCCGCGGTCATTCTGGAGCCGATGCTGTTCGACATGCCGAAGGACGATTTTCTCAAAAAACTGCGCGCCCACTGCACCAAGGTCGGCGCCTTGCTCATCTTCGACGAGATGTGGACGGGCTTCCGCATCGCGCTCGGCGGCGCGCAGGAGTACTTCGACGTGAAGGCCGACATGGCGACCTTCTCCAAAGCGGTCGCGAACGGCATGCCTATTTCGATCCTTACGGGCCGCAAAGACGTGATGCAGCTTTTCGACAAAGATATCTTTTTCTTCACCACGTTTGGCGGCGAAGCGCTGTCGCTTGCGGCGACGAAGGCGACCATCGAAGAGTTGCGCGACAAGAAGGTTCCCGCGTACCTCGACAAGCTCGGCAACCGTTTGAAGGAAGGCGTGACGAACGTCGCCACGAAGCTCGGACTCGACTACGTGAAGATGGTCGGCCTGGGCTGCCGTTCGATGCTGGTCATCGGACCCGCGGCGGGCGACAACCTGCTCGCGAAGTCGCTGGTGCAGCAAGAGCTCATCAAACGCGGCATCATCTGGCAGGGCCAGCACGCGCTGTCTTTCTCGCACACCGAAGCCGATATCGATTACACGATCTCGGCCTACGAAGAGGTCTTGGGCATTTTGAAGGACGCGGTCACCACCAACACGGTGAAAGA
>JBGSST010000338.1:0-3001 GCA_041736915.1 Bdellovibrionota bacterium | reverse complement strand
GGCAAGCTCGCCAGTAACTCTATGGGCGGCGTGGCCGAAGCCGCGGTCACGGTGTTGTCGCCGTCGATCCGAAACGCGGACTCCTCATCGGCTTCGTACTCCCACGTTCCCGGCTCGGCAGGGTTAGGGGCCGGTTTCCATCGCGCGTGCGAGAAAGTAGGAGTGCCCGTGCCCACGAGGTAGAGCATCGCGGGCGTATTCGATTTACGTTTCGTGGGGGCCCGCAGCCGCTCGTGGAACTTCACCGCGCGGGTCAGCTCGGCGGTCACGAAGGCTTCACGCCGGGCCTGCACCTCGGCGCTCACCGGGCCCCGTTTTTTGAATAGCCCGAGCCGGTTCTTCCGCCAGAAGTCCGCCGTTAGCGTCTCCAAGCCCAATGCTTTTCCCGCACCGTCTCGGTAGCCATCGCTGCCCGGTGGAGGCAGTAGCTCGTACATGGACGGAAAGGTGCCCAACGAAACGGCTTGCAACGGTTTCTTCGAAAGGCCAACCGCCGTGCCGTGCTGCAGGTTGCGAAAGGCGTGCGCCGTTCCGCCGAATGGCGTACCGCCAATGACTACCGCCGCAAGCCCGGGCACGGTTTCCGTGGTCTCGACCGCGGTGAGCGGGTCCTGCGCGCCGTAGCGCAGGTAGTATGCGGTGACGAGGCCGCCCATGCTGTGGGCAACGATGGCGATTCGGCTCGCTCCGTCCCTACGAAGTTTGTCGATGAGCTGGCCGAGCTGCCTCGCCGATTGCGATAGCTCCTGCCGCCAGTCGTAATCGAAAGGCACGATGTCGGCCTGTTCGCCAAACTTGTCGCGCAGAAAATCCAAAGTGTGGCCGTAGATGTCGAAGGAGACCAGGGGCGGCAGCACGCGCAGGTATTCGAGTACGCCATCGGGCTTGAGCGATCGCGCGCCGGTAACCCCGAGATCGGGCTTGGTATTGGCGAGCGGTATCCCACTAAAGGCCGCACTCCAGGCGGTAATGAAGACCCGTTCGCCCGTGTCCGCATCGGCGAGGGCGCTGCCGTAGTAACCGGGCACGAAGATAATCGCCGTACCACGGGGCACGGCACCGGACGCGCGTTCGAAACGCACGGCCTTCGATCCGCAACCGGCCAGCAGCAAAATCAGGAGCAACAGGTGAGGCATCAAGGAATTAAACCATAGCCGGGGGCCAGTGGCTCGATCCCTTGCTTAGCGAAGGTACGCAGGATGATGCCGGCGGCTTCACCATAGGTTTTTAAACCTTGAGTTTGTCCCTGCAGCTTCAAGTAGGTGCCGTACATTCCGTCCACGTACTTTGCCGCGGGCACCGTGCGGTTTTTCCAAAAGTGCCGAATGCAGAGCAGGTCCCGTACCACCACCTCATCGAGCTTGGCGTGGGACCAGGCCCGCTCATTGGCGTAGCTCCAAAAAACCAGCCAGCCGGAGTAGCGCATGGCGGAGTCTCCCGACCACACGGTGATGAACGCAATGAGGTTGGAGTCGGTCTCCGACGCAAAGCCATTTAGGTGCGCCCGCTCGTGTGCGATCACGAACGGCGCCGCTCCCGGCGAAAAGGGAACCGAGACATTGGCCTCGCCGGTAAAGGGGCCGTAGATGCCGGAGTTACCGAGCGAAAGCCACAGCTCACCGAACAGCCGCGGCTTGACGGGCCCGCTCACTACGTAAGGTAGTTTCATTTTTGCGAACAGCTCCCGCTGACGCAGAATTACCGTCTCGTCGAGGGTGCGCAGGTCTTCGGTGAAGGTGAAGCAGCCGTTGGTCGCGGAGAGTTGCCCCCGTAGTTCGTTGGTCAGCCTCGCCGCCTCGGCGTACGCGCGTTCACTCGCGGCCGGCTCGACGGTGGGGGGCGCATTGAATTTCGCTTTGAATGGCGCCCGCGCATAGTTGAAGCCCCACCAGAAAAGAAAAACGGCGTAGATGGCCCCCGCGGCGGCGGCGAAGTTCCACAGTCCGTGGGCCAGCCGGCCCCGGCGAAGACCGCGCACGAACGCCGCAATCAAGAGTGTAGGAATCAAGCCGAGTGAAAGATCGGTGAGCGTGAAGGGAAATAACCCGCTCAGCGTGCTAAGCCCTTTGCCTACGTACGGGTAAAGCCCGCGGCTATAGACTCGATCCGTTGCTTCCGGGAAAAGCAGGGCCAGGCCAAATAGACCCATGGCCACGGCCCCCGCCAACACGCCCGTGCTTTGCCACTTCGAGAGCTTAACTTTCACGGTTTTTCTTCGCCGATCGATTGGGCGAACGACGTTGAGCGAACGACCTTCGCGCCCATCCCCTGGTGCTCGTCGCACTTGCCGGCATACGGAAGCTTGGGATCGCAAAACACTTTCGAGTGCCAGCAGCCCTCCGGCCAGTCCCCTTCAATCGTGGTGTCGCCGGTTTCGCCTTCCACGAGTACCCCTTCCACCAAACCCGTACGCACGTCGATAACGGGCGAGCCGGAGTTTCCGGGGTAGGTATCGAGTAGCGAGACGAAATAGGTCGCGGGCGCATTGTCGTGCATCACGCCGCCACCCGTAATCTTAAGGGGCAGGGCGTAGGGGTGGCCGGCCATCGCCACGATCGCCCCCTCGGAAATCTTCCCGGACGTACGCACCGCTAGCGGCGTTCGCTTCGGCACGGGGCGGTCGAGCCTAAGCACCGTGTAGTCGATGAGTGGCTTCGGCTGTAATTCCGTCTTTACGATCGACTCACAGGCGAAAACGTTATCGACGGAAAGCGGGCGAATGGCTTGGGTGAGCGGATCCCACTCCACGCCGAAGACCACCGCGCGATCGCGGCAGGCCTGAACCGTTTCGATGACGTGCCCGGCGGTTACCAATAGCTGCGGTGCCACGAGAAACCCCGAACCGACACGGTAGACGGATGCCGGTTGAGGTTGAAACCGCTCTCGTTTGCACAGCGGCTCGCCGATGGCGGCGGACTCCTGCGCGAAGGTTCTAAACTCGAGCTTCACGCCGGAGGCGGTGGACGAAAGGCGCGACCAAGGGACCAGCATGGCAACCGCC
>JBGSST010000331.1:0-2959 GCA_041736915.1 Bdellovibrionota bacterium | reverse complement strand
GCCTCGCGCGCGGTGTTGGCCACGTGGGCGGCGTTGGGCGTGCTGGCATCGCTGGAGCCAAGCCTGTGGTTCTCGTGGCTCAAGCGCACCGATTTTCGCATGCTGATTCCGGGGCTGGCGCAATCGCCTCGCCCCTGGCCCCAGCTTTTTCCCGTTAAGGCCTGGTCCACCCTCGCGCTGGAGCTTTGCTTGTTCGCGCTCTACGGCGTCGTACTTTCTTGGGCCTGGCGCCTCTACAAACGCAGGGCGGTGGAGTAGAGCTTCGTTCGGGTCGCCGTCCGTTGGCTTTTAGGGGCAACCCGACTAAATTTAGCTTCATGGAAAAAAGAACGGCGATCGCGGGCGTCACGTTGCTCCTGACCGGCCTCGTTACCTTTTCCTGCTCCTGGAAGCGCCCCTCTACCGAGCTGCAATGGAAAGACACCAAGGGGGCCCTGCGGAGCTGGGTTCGTAAATCCAGCCGGGACTACCAGTGCTACTTCGTCACGATAACCGGAAGCGGCATTACCCCCGACTACGGCCCCGGGGATCTCGGCACGCGCGATCCCGTGTGCATGAAGCTGGGAATCAACTCGACCACCGTCTCCATGGATACGATCGAAAATCGCGGGATCAGTTTTCGGATTCCCAGTGGTTCGGCCCGGCGGATAAGGGTGCTGGGGGTCGAAACCTCGGAGGCGGACTGCTCCGGCCAAACCGTTAAGGAACTTTTCGACCGCCGACCGGCCATCTTCGAGCTAGGGGTGGCGACGGAAAATACTTTCGTCGATCGTCGCATCGAGGTGAACGAGTCGATCACGGGGGCCCGGCCCCAGGATATCGTGCAGCCCTGCGATACGCCGGAGACTCCGCTTCCCAGCAACGTGACCGACACCCGCCTCGTCGCTTTGTTCGGAAACCTCATCGCTACTTCGCTACGGGTATTCAAACGGGGGGCGGGAGGCGCGCTCGAGGAAGACACGACGATCGCGATTACCGGTGGCGTACCGCAAAAGCTGGCGGCGCCGCCTAGCTTCCGATCTTTCTTCGCCTTCACCCCTGACGGGTCCAGTACCTTCTTGCAACGGGTGGATATCAGCTCCTCTAACGAGCTCGTCACTAGCATGGACGTGAACCAGGGATATCAGTTTAGTCCGGGAGTGGGCGCGCTGGACCTTGGGTTTTCCTCGGCGTCGAACGCCACCCATCTGCGCCTCCCGGACAAGTATCATTCGTACGGGATCAGCCTTCCGCCCACCGCGTTTTTGAGCAATCCCTGTGTATTTGCGCACACGGGAATGTTCGCGATCGGAAACTATCACTACAACATCTCTACCAATTTGATCTTTCGTCAGGTCTCGACCACGAACGGGGCGCACTGCGGTACCGCCCCGAGTACTCCCGTCGACTTGGGGGAGGGGGTGGAGTTTCTCGAGTATCAGCGCGGCGCCAACGTAGCGGCCAACGGCGTGCCCAATGAAACCGGGGTGAACGTGGCCGAGGGAATTATCTCCCCGCAAGAGATCCAGGTGGACGCCTTGGGTAAATCACTCTTCCTCCGGCACAACACGAACGACCTATTCCACTATGCCATCGGAGAAAACGGGGACCTTACCCGCGTCATCGGCGCCGAAAGCTCAGTGGCCGGACAGGCCCTCGACATCCTCGCCATTCCGTTGTTCTAAAGCTCCCTCAGTTTTTGGCGGGTAATTACTTAAAGATATCGATGGCTTTCAGGCCTGGCTGACCTTCAAATTTCAAGCATGCTTCTTAGGTAGAATAGAGCAGCATGCGAAATCACTTTCTCTTTTTACTGGTGCTCATTCTGCCCGCGCTTTTCGGCTGTATGAAGGTCGAGCCGATGTTGACGGCAAACGGGCAGGGGGCCGACGCCGATGTCCGCCACGCTTTAGTGAGCCAAATGTCCTTCGAGGCCGGAAAGCTCACCTTCCGGGGAATAGTTTTGGCCGACCTCGCGCGTCCCGAGCCCGTCACCACTGAGTTCGGTACCGTAGTGCGGGGCCGTACTCTGAACTACCTCAACTTCGATGGCGTATCGGCCCTCGTGTACGGAGAGGATGGATTTTTTGCCACGGAGTGCGAGCCGCACGCGAGCTTTCCGGAGTTTGGAACTAGCCATCCGCTCTGCGAGACCGGGCACGGCGAAAACTTCGACATCATTCACCTCTGCTTTGCCGCGGACTTGGGCTACGACGTCGCGGCGGCGCAAAATTGGGTGAGCGTGCCGCAGGCTATGTCGGGCCAAAAGGGGGCCGGGATGGTCTGCTGGTCCGCGGGCAAAAAGATGAAGTCGTCGAAGATCTACACGTACTAGCCGTGACGCTTACGACTTACCGGCCTTTAGCTCCACCAGCTTGTCGGCCACTTTCTTGGCGTCCATAACGGGATCGACATTCTCGTCGAGCCAACGGACTTTCAGCTGCGGATCCAAGATAAAGGTCCAGCGCTTGGCCATGTCGGCGCCATCCATCTTCGCGCCGTACGCGTTGATGGCGTGCATCTTCGGATCGGCGATGAGCGGAAACGACAGAGAATGCTCTTTGTGAAACTTCGCTTGGTCGGCCACGGTGTCGGCGCTGACGCCGTACACTTCCGCGTTCTGCGCGCGAATCACCTTAATCGAGTCGCGAAACGCGCAGGCCTGCTTGGTGCAGCCCGGAGTGCCGGCCTTGGGATAGAAGAACAAGACCGTCCAGCCTTTTCCCATGCGGTCCTTTAGGGAAAAAGCTTTGCCGTCGTGGGTGTGGGCCGCGAACGAAGGGGCTGACTCGCCCACCGCGAGGGACGCGAACACCGACCCCGTGAAGAGAAACGCCGATACGAAAAGAGCCAAAGTAGTTTTCATGGGGGGAATTTATCCCGCGCGGCGCTTTTTGTCGCGTTTGGTGTGCGCCCAGGAGGAACGGGCCGGGGCTTGCGCCTCCCGCGTTGTGGCGGAGCCGCGCACCAGGCCGTAGCC
>JBGSST010000295.1:0-4274 GCA_041736915.1 Bdellovibrionota bacterium | reverse complement strand
ATACCCAAGAGGGTAACTACGACCTGGTGGGCAATAACATGCCGGTCTTCTTCATTCAGGACGCCATTAAGTTTCCCGATTTGATTCATGCCGTGAAGCCCGAACCGCATCACGAGATGCCGCAAGCGGCCTCGGCGCACGATACCTTCTGGGATTTTATCTCGCACACGCCAGAGTCCACCCACAAGATCATGTGGGCGATGTCGGACCGCGCGATTCCGCGGAGCTACCGCATGATGGAAGGTTTTGGCGTGCACACGTTTCGCCTCATCAACGCCAAGGGCGAAGGCCGCTTCGTGAAGTTCCACTGGAAACCCGTTTTGGGCATGGCCCAGGTTACCTGGGAAGAGGCGACATTAATCTCGGGGAAGGACCCGGATTTCCACCGCCGGGATCTCTGGGAAGCGATCGAAACCGGGAATTTCCCCGAATGGGAGCTGGGATTACAGATCGTGGAAGAGAAGGACGAGCACAAGTTCGACTTCGATCTACTCGACCCAACGAAGATCATTCCGGAAGAGTTAGTGCCCGTAGAGATTGTCGGCAAGATGACGTTGAATCGTAATCCGGACAACTTCTTCGCGGAGACGGAACAGGTGCAGTTTAACCCGGGACACATCGTTCCCGGCATGGACTTCAGCAACGATCCTTTGTTACAGGGACGGCTATTCTCCTACACCGACACCCAGCTCATTCGTTTGGGCGGGCCGAACTTCCACGAGATTCCGATCAATCGCCCCGTGGCGCCCGTGCACAACAACCAGCGCGACGGGTTCATGCGGCAGACCATCAACCGCGGACAAACATCGTACGAGCCAAATTCATTGAACGGAAATTTCCCTCTCCAGGCCAAAGCCAAAGAGGGAGGATTCGTGTCGTACACGCAGCGGATGGACGGCCACAAGGTGCGTGCGCGGAGCAAGAGCTTCTTCGACCACTTCAGCCAGGCCACGATGTTCTACCAAAGCCAGACCCCTATCGAGCAGGAGCATATCGCCCAGGCGTTGGAGTTCGAGCTCGGTAAGGTCGAAACGCCGGAGATTCGTGAACGGTACGTCGCGATTTTGAACGAGGTGGACGGTGAGCTGGCGGCCCGCGTGGCCGAAGGGCTGGGAATTTCGGTTTCGAAGCTTCCGGCTAACGTGAACCAGAACATTCCCGCCGACGGAAATCCCGCTGATTTTCAGCCGATAAAAAAGAAGGGCAAGCTGAAGGTCTCCGATGCCCTCAGCATCGTGAAGAACGCCAAGCTCGGCGTGAAAACGCTGAAGGCCGCGATCCTGTGCGCGGACGGCGTCGACGGCGATTCGCTCGCCCACATTCAGGACGCGCTGAAGAAGGCCGGCGCCATGGGCGTCATCGTGGCGCCACGAATGGGATTCGTGAAGACCGATAAGGGCAAGGCGGTGAAGATCGACTTCAGCCTGCTCAACTGCGCTTCGGTGCTGTTCGATGCCGTGTATATCCCCGACGGACCGGAGAGTGCGGAGACGCTGCAGGAATTCGGTACCGCGCACCACTTTATCCAAGAGGCTTACCGGCACTGTAAGACGATTGGCGCCGCGGGCGATGCGGGGGCCTTGGCGAAGGGGATCATCCACGGCTGTCCCGAGGGCCGCGACGCTAATTTGCAGGAAGATGTGGGCCTCGTGCTGGGCGAAGAGAAAGGGTCGGCCGACAAGTTCATCAAGGCTTTCGGTAAGAAGCGCCATTGGAATCGACGTGATGCGGACCGGCCAGAGGCCGGGGCGCTGAAGTAGACTCCGAGCGTTGAAATTGCCGCCGTTCCCCGGTAAGCCTGCGTTATGGGTATGACGTGGCGTTGGGTAGTTGGTGGTGTGTTGTCTTTTTCTGTTTCTGGCTGGGGGACTTTCGTTCCCCACGCCGCCTTCGATAGGCCTCCGCTCGTCAGTGCGGCCGACATCGATGGCTGGCTGAAAGCGACCGACGCGCCAAAAACCGTCGAGGGGTTCTTGAAGCGCCTACCCGCCGCCTACCGCGGCCACTTCACGTTGATGTACTCCACCGGTTCCCTGCACCGGGCCACCCCGGACTACCCGCGTACGATTTACTTCGGCCCCGACTCCCGGCTGCTAACGGCGGTTTCATCCGATCCGACCGACCCGCGCCGTGAAATCGTGGAGCTTATCGAGTTCAATCCTAAAACCGCGCGGTTCACCGCCCACGAGATTGATTTCAAACAGGCGTCGCCTAGGCTGAACAACGAGCCACGGAACTGCGCCGGTTGCCACGGCCACGATCTGCGCCCGAACTGGGAACCGTACGATGCCTGGCCGGGAGCCTACGGCAGCGTCCACGACAAGATGGCGGCGGGTACGCACGAGAACGGTTTGTTCAGCAAGTTTCTGGACCGCATGAAAAGCGACCTGCGCTTCGGATCCCTGCCCGAAAACTTTCTGGTTCAGCAATCAAATTTCGGCGGCAGCACTACTTACTACACCGCCTCGCGCGGCACCGGCAGCAACTCGACCTTCTCGCTGATGGTCAGCTTCGCCAACCGCGAACGCCTGACCAGGATCATGGTCGAGTCGCCAGACTTCGCCAGCTACCGGAGCGCCGTCACGTCGGCGTTACTCGGCTGCCCCGAGTCACCGGAGGAAACTTTGCCGGCCGCCCTGAAAAAGAATCATCCCCGGTCGTTTGCCAGCGTACTTGATGAAACGCAAAAGCTGATCGCCCGCGACCATGACCGCCGGGTGCGTCGGACCGCCTTCCTGCAGCAGATTAAAGACGACGAGGAGACGATGGAGACGTTCCGGATGGACGTCGATCGCTTTGGCCTGCGCGACCGCGAGACCACGCGGGTGGCGAAGCTGCGCTATCTGTTCGAGAACCGCGAAGTGAATTCGATTCCCATGGACCGCTGGACCAACAGTGTGTTTCGCGACAGCTACCAGTTCAACGACGGCGTGAGCGGATTGGAAAACCTGATTGGCCAGTACGTACCGTCGGCTTACCCCTCGCGCGACCCGCTGCGAGCCAAGATTATTTACAAGACGATCCCTTACGAGGTGACCTCGTTTTCGGAAGAGCCGGCGCACCACACGACTCATCCCGACGGATTCAAACTCGAGCTGTACGAGTCACCCGACCCGTCGGCGGAGCTGTGTCAGTCGCTCAAAGCAGAGTGAGCTGATCGACCGCGGGAGGAGGCTCCACCACGGGCAAAAGCTCCACGCCCGTAAACTGCTTCACCGCAAACCGGGCGGTCGCGGGAATCAGCGCATCTCCGGGCTGGTGGGTGAAGAAGTAAATCTCGCGAAGGCGGTGGCTTTGCCACTTGGCAATTCGCTTACCCCATTCCTGAATTCGCGACTCGTCGAGAGGATTTCCCTCGTTGCCCTGGAAGCGCACGATGACCTTGGGCTGGGTGAGCGAAAAGTGGAGCGCGTCTCTTCTGCCCGCCGTGTCGGTGATAAGCGTGGCCACATTGCGTTTGTAGAACAGATTCACCACCTCGTCCGGTAGAGCGTGATTCCGAAACCAACCGGGATGCCGTAGCTCCACCGCCAGGGGCACATCATCGGGCCATATCGAGAGAAACCGCACGAGCTGGCCCCATTGCGCCGGGGCGAAGCGATCGGAAAACTGGGCAAACGTCAGCCCGAGGCGCGAGCCGAATAGTTTCACCGTCGCGCAGAAACGCTCGATCAGCTCCGGCAGGTGGACGGTGCCGAGATCTTCGGTAATGCCGCGAAACACCTTCGGGCAGAAACGAAACTCCGGCGGCGTATCGTCGCGCCACTGCTCCACCCGCGCCGGATCGGGCATGTGATAAAACGAGCTATTCAGCTCGACGGTGTTGAAGGCGCGCGAGTAGAGCTCGAGGAACTTTCCCGGTTTAGTCCCCTTGGGATAGAGGTCCCCCACCCACTCCGCCGACGCCCAGATCGGACAGCCGATGTAGAGCCGGGAGTCCCCCTCGCGTGGCAGGGCCAGAAAACGTTCCGTACGCGGCGAGTCCGGCGGAAGCTCCGCGACGAGTCCGCTCACATTTTCTACGCGGCCAAAGTGCATGGGACTTTTCTACCATTTTTTAGGGCGTGGTACGATTTCCCGCATGGACTTTCAAAACTTGTTTCCCTTCGTCGTCATGGCCTTGGCTTTCGGCGTAGTTCTTTTCTTACGCAAGCGCGCGAAAAGCGGGCAAGCCGGTACTGGCTCTACCACGGCGGTTGGCCCCACCATTCTCGACGGACCGAGCGGCCCTTTTACTTACCAGTACGTGCCGCCCACGTTCTATAAAGGGCGCG
>JBGSST010000248.1:0-20209 GCA_041736915.1 Bdellovibrionota bacterium | reverse complement strand
GTGGCCGTGCGCATGGCCCGTTCACGCACGAGCAGTTCGAGCGGATGCGGTTGAATGGGGAGATCGATCAGTACACTTACCAGTGGGACGAAGCCGCCAAGGACTGGGTTAATCTCGATCCCAAACCGCAGGTTCCGGGCGCCGCGCCCACCGCCAAGCGCCGCGGCGGCAGCTCGCTCGAAGCGACCGAAGCCGTATGTCACGATCGCAACGAAGTGGTCGTGGGTATTCTCGAAAATGTCACGGACAATGGATGTGAGCTAGTCTCCGATGAGCACTGCGTAACGCCCAAGCTGGCGGTGAACTCTTCGCTCGTGCTCAACGTGACGAACCCTGCGGGAGAAAAGGCGATGAATGTCCGCGCCTCGCTCTCGTCGGTTGAGCGTCGCGAAGGCAACTGGGTCTACCGCATCCGCTGGGCCGAAGTACCGTCGTTCTAACGCACGTCTTCCAGCGTCGCTTTCATCTCGGCGATGTTCTGCTGCACCACCGCGTTCAGATCCGTTTTCAATTGTGGGTCAGTGACTGACTCAAGTTGAAACAGGATGTCGCGCGTCTTCACGAACTTCACATTCAGCTCGCCAACGTTCTTCAGCAGCTCCTGATCGCGCCGGCTGCCTTCAGCCACATTCTGACGCTCGTCGACGAGCTGTCGCGTGCCTTCCAGAATCCGATTCAGGTCGGTTTCGTATTCCAACTTGTCGACGGCGGCGAAACCGACTGAACTGATTAGCAACACTCCAAAACTATTCTTTATCTGCCGTAAGCTCATACACACCTCGTCGTTTAAAGGCATGCAATTGGGCAGCCGTAAGGTACCGTGATGAGTATGAAGAAACGCCTTCTCGGAAAAAGTGGTCTCGAAGTCTCGGCCTTGGGTTTTGGTTGCATGGGAATGAGCTTCGGTTACGGCGTTCCCAAGGACAAGAAAGAGATGACCCGGGTGCTGCACGCCGCGGTCGAGCAGGGCGTTACCTTTTTCGACACGGCGGAGGTGTACGGACCGTTCATCAACGAAGAGCTGGTGGGTGACGCGCTGGCCGGCGTTAAGGGGAAGGTGGTCATTGCGACCAAGTTCGGCTTCAAGGCCGACGCGAATGGAAAGTGGGGTGACCTCGATAGCCATCCCAACAACATCCGGGCCGTGGCGGAGGCTTCACTTCAGCGTTTGAAGGTCGACGCGATCGATCTGTTCTATCAGCACCGCGTGGATCCCGCCGTGCCCATCGAAGATGTTGCGGGCACCGTGAAGGATTTGATTAAAGAGGGCAAGGTGAAGCACTTCGGTCTTTCCGAGGCCGGGGTGAAAACGATTCGCCGGGCGCACGCGGTGCAGCCGGTGACCGCGTTGCAGAGTGAGTATTCGTTGTGGTGGCGTGAGCCCGAAGGGCAGATCATTCCCGTGCTCGAAGAGTTGGGGATTGGTTTCGTGCCGTTTAGCCCCCTTGGTAAAGGTTTTTTGACGGGTGCCATTCCGCCCACCGCCACTTTCGACAACACCGATTTTCGCAGCTTAGTGCCGCGCTTTGCCGCCGAGAATCTGGCGGCCAATCAGGTCTTCGTAGATTTGCTGACGCGAGTGGCGAAGGAGAATAGTGCCACACCCGCGCAGATTGCCCTAGCGTGGCTGTTGGCCCGTAAGCCGTGGATCGTGCCGATTCCGGGAACGACGAAGCCCGAGCGATTGACGGAGAATAACCGTGCCGTCGAGATCGAGCTTAGCCCGATCGTGCTGCGGGAGATTGCTACGGCCGCGTCGCAGCTCAAAGCGCACGGGGATCGTTATCCCGAGCACCTCATGCGGCGAATCGATCGCTGATACCTTCGAGCTTGGTCAGTGTTCGCCGTCGGCGCTGGCCATCTTCTTCAAAACCACGGCGATGGTCTCTTCATCGATGTTCGCTTGCTTCATGAGCGCTTTGGCGTCGTCGAAGTCATCGGCGTCGACGGCGTCGAAGAAGTCGGCGACGGCATCGATCTCGGCTAACTTTTCCAAAACTAGGGTTCCTTCGAAGTCGGATTCGTCCACGAGCTACCTCACTTTTTCTGCGCGCTAAAACGGCGCAGTTGAAAATCGAAAGCGACGGATCCGTCCGCGGCCTTCCGCGACGCCGCGAAGGCCACGACCTCCGCTTTCAGCGGGGCTTTTTCTTCGGGCGGCAGCATGGAGACGAAGTACATGTCCTTCAGAAAATCCCAAACGCCCTGGGGATCCGTTTTCACCTGCAGAACGAAATCGTGAACCTCGGAGATGCCGGAGAAGCCCTTGGCGGGCGAAAAGACTTCGCTCAATCCCGCTTCACTTTGCACGCGAGGATCACCCCAGCGCGCATCGGGGAACTTGGGATACCGGGCCACGATGAACTTCAGGGCTTGGGCTAGCACGTCGCCAAATAGGCCGCCTTTGCCCCGTGCGTTGCCGATCACGGCGGAGAAGGTACCACCGCTTTTGAGCACACGATGTAGCTCCGTCACCACCGGATCCAGCGGCAGCATCAGCATGAAGGCCATGTGGCAGACGATGGCGTCGGCGGCATCGTCGGGCAGGGGAAGCGATTGCGCGGTCGCGCGATAAAGCTGCACCCGCGGGCTTTTCTGCAGCTTCTTCCGTGCCACCTCCAGCTCGCCCTCGGACATATCGACGCCAATCACGTGGCCGTCAGCTCCTAAGAGCTCGAGCAGACCGGGAATCAAATGCCCATCGCCGCACGCCAGGTCGAGAATCGCGCCGCCACCCCCGCGGAGAGGAGCGACCGCGTCCATTAAAACTTCGTAGGAGGTTTGCCCTTCGGCGGTACGGTACCGCGCAAACGCGGCCGGCGTCTGACTAGGCGAGACCCGGTGCGCCTCCTGGAGGTATTGATTCCAGTCCTCGTCACTAACCGCGAGCCCATTACGAATCTTATCGGCGAATTCAGACATGGGCTGAGCGTAGTTGCCCCGTCGCGGAGTGGCAAACCCCTCTCCCATTGTTTCCGCTAAAAAATCAGTAGCAGTAGCGTTCGTCTACGCTGCGGCCAACGGACTTGCCGTTACGCTGCAGGAAGCAGACCGTGTTGCCCTGGGCACTGACGTCGTACTTGAAGGTGTTCATCGTGCCGTAGCGTTCGCAAACGCGTAGCTCTACGCTGCGTCCCACCGACTTTCCACTCCGCTGCAGAAAGCAGGCGACGTTGCCTTGAGCGCTGACGTCGAACTCGAAGCGGTTATTTAGGCCGTAACGGTAACAAAGGGACTCTTCAACGCCGCGGCCAACCGACTTACCGCCACGCTGCAAAAAGCAGGCGGCGTTGCCCTGGGCACTTACTTCGAACTCGAAGGTGTTGCGGGTGCCGTGACGGCGGCAAAGGTGGAAGTCGACGCCTTTACCGACGGACTTGCCATTCTTCTGCAGAAAGCACGCGACATTCCCCTGTGCGCTGACCTCGAACTCGAAGTCACCGGACGAAGCGAAAGCCGTAACCGAAACGATGGACACTAGAACAAAAGAAAAAAACGAGCGCATGATGAGCCCCTCCCAATAGGGGTAAGGGCTAACCGACGCAGCCCATAAATGGCAACCGCCTTAATCACAAACCGTCTCCAAACTGTGGACGCTGGGCGTAAGGCAATGGGAGGGGATGCGTTATCTCCCTTCGTTTAGTTCCCGCTATAATATTCGGATGCTAAAAAAACTAAGCTTCCCCGTTCTCGTGTTCCTGTCGCTGAACGCTTCCGTCGGTGTTGCCGAGGAAGACCCGTTCCGCAAAGCCATTGTGGATTGCTGCAGCAAGCGCGGCTACGCGACCATTGTCGAGTGCGACATGGATAACGCCGCCAAAGAGGCCTGCGCCAATGAGGCGGGCAAAGTGGAAATCGGAGTGCGCGAAGTCGACTCGGACGAAGAAAGCAAGTTCAGGTTCGGCTCACCCGAAGTCGACAAAATCATCAAGCGTTCCGAAGAAGGCGACAAGGAAGCCAAGAACTAGGCCGAACGTCGGGCTTCGGGCAAATCCGTGCGCAGGCAAAGCCACAGAGTCCACAACGATCCGAGTAGGAAGAGGCCGCCCATGTAACCGAGAACGGCGAACGCCTCTTTGGCCTCGGAGCGCCCCATTTCGGGTCCGTAGATTCCCGCGAAGAGCCACACGAAGGGATAAAGTAACCCACCCACGCCGAGCAGGTAGGCCGGCGGGTAAAACGCTTTGGCGCCGAGGTTCAGATGCGCCAAGAAAAGCAGCATCGCCATCATCATCGCGCCGATGCCCGCGGCGTGAAAATGGTAGCGCTGATAGTAGCGCCAGTTCTTATCCGTTTCGGTCTTTACCTTGGCGGCCTTTTCTTCGGGGCTCACGATCTGCTGAATTTTGACGTTCTTCTCGAGCCCCACCTTGATGCGGGCCAGGAACATCTCTTCATTCACGCCAAACAGAATGGCGATGAAGACACCACCGGCCATACTGAGAATCGCCATCGCAAACGGGAGCTTTCGCCACATAGTCACCTCTGGAGTTTGACGATAGTCGAACTCCAGCCCGAAGTGTAGGTTGGGTAAAAATTTGGAGAGGCGAGAATGAGCAAAGGGCATGCACTACCCGAGTCCCACCGATCCGAGCATATCGGCTGGCTTAGGGCGGCGGTACTAGGAGCGAACGACGGAATCGTTTCCACCGCGAGCTTGATCGTAGGCGTCGCGGCGGCCAATTCCTCACCGCAGAACATCTTGGTGACGGGCGTGGCGGGGTTAGTGGCCGGGGCCATGTCGATGGCCGCCGGAGAGTATGTATCGGTTAGCTCGCAGACCGACACCGAAAAGGCCGATCTGGCCCGGGAGCGAAAAGAGCTGGCGACGAATATCGAGGGAGAACGTTCCGAGCTGGCCCAGATTTACGTCGGTCGGGGGCTGGAGCCGGCGTTGGCGGCCAAGGTGGCCGACCAGCTGATGGCTTACGACGCCATTGGCAGCCACGCGCGTGACGAGCTGGGGATTACGGAAACTCTCCGGGCCAGGCCTGTACAAGCGGCGGTGTCTTCCGCCGGAGCTTTTGCCGTGGGCGCGGGGATGCCACTGGCCATTGTCCTGATGACTCCGCCGGAAAGTCTCATCGCGTCCGTATCGGTTTCGTCGCTCGCCTTCTTGGTTTTGCTCGGCGTACTGGCCGCACGGGTGGGCGGCGCCAGCGTGTGGAAAGGGGCGGGACGAGTCGCCCTGTGGGGCTCGTTGGCCATGCTGGTCACGGCGGGAATTGGCCGGCTTTTTGGGACGGTGGTGTGACCCGCCCATTCCCCAAGTGGCTGAAGCCCGTAGCAAGTATCGCGGTGCTGTTTGGGCTGGCGTGGCTATTGCCCACGGCCCCGGTGGACCCCTGGAAGTTGCTGAGCCTGAAGAAGATCGCCACCATGATTTTCGCGCTGACGCTCATCCAGGTCGTGGGGGCCGAACTCGCGCGCATCATGGGGGCGAAGGCGGGTGCCCTGGTAACCGGCTTTCTCGGCGGCATCATCTCCAGCACCGCCACGACGGCCTCCCTAGCCAAGCGTAGTAGGGAAACGTCGTCTCCGGAAAACGTTTCCGCCGAAATTCTCACCTACTTCGCGGCCATTGCCGCCATGCTTTTTGAGGGGCTGGCCATCTTTTTGAGCGGGACGACTGGGTTTCACTGGTCGCCCGTCATCGTCTTTGCCGGACCGATCCTAGCCACCGCCGCGATGATTTTGCATTACTCGACGAAAGAGGCCCGACCCGGCGTAAACCTCGAGCCGACAGAGTTTCGCGTCGTACCCATTCTCAAGGTCGCCGCGTTCATCGTCGCCATTCTAGCGGCGTCGAAGATCTTGCAGAACGTTTTTGGTCACAAAGGGCTGCTCGTTTTGACGTTTCTCGTTTCGCTCTTTGAAATCCATGGCTCAGTCATCGCGAACGTGCAGCTGCACGACTTCGGCACCATCGGCGTTCCGCTGCTTGCCGGCCTACTGGCGATTTCGGTGGCCGCCTCTTTTGTCTCGAAGCTGTTTTTGATCTACGCCCTGGGAAGCCAACGGCTTCGCTCTCAGGCCACCAAAGGGACGCTTTTGCTAACTCTGTCCGTATTGGCGAGCTGGGGAATCTCGACGCTGGTCTACTGAAAGAAAAGTTCGCGCAGCAGAATGGCCGCGCCTACGACGAGAATCAAATAGCCGAGACCGCGCTTTAGCTTTTGCGCCGGTACTCGCTGGCTTAACCGCGCTCCCGCCAAAACTCCGCCAATGGAGAGGGCGGAAAAAGCGAAAAGAAAATTCCAGTCGATGAAGGTCGAACGCACGTAATCGCCCGCAAAGCCAAAGAGCGAACTTAGCGTGATGATTAGAAGCGACGTTCCCACCGCCGGTTTCATTTCGACGTTCGCCAAGGCCACGAGCACCGGAATGATGAGAAACCCACCGCCGGCTCCGACAAATCCCATGAGCCCACCGGCCATGAGCCCGTAAAGGGGAATTAGCGTCAGCCGTGGCTTGTCGACGGTGGCGCCGTCCGCGATTTCCTTGCGGCCACGGAGTAACGAGAATGAGGCCAGCCCCATCACCGTGGCGAACACGAGAAGAATCAAGCGGTCTTTCGTGAGGGAAAAGCCGTCCGCCTGAAATAGGTTGTCGGGAATCGCCGGAAGCAGAACCTGACGCGCCAGCCATACGCCGAGCAGCGAAGGGAATAAGAACAGGGCCCCTACGCGAAAGTCCACGAGCCGCGAACGAAGATAGCCCACGGTCCCCACCAAGCTCGTGATGCCCACCGCAAAGAGGGAATAGGTAGTCGCGACGGAAGCCGGGATCTGAAAGAAATAGACCAGCACCGGCACGGTCAAAATCGACCCGCCTCCGCCGAGTAGTCCGAGCGACAACCCGACCAGCACCGCCGAAATGTAGCCAAGGGCGATCACGCTTTTCTCGAGATAGGAATACTGAGGTAGCTGCGGCCATTGGCGTGGGGGGCCGGTAAATGGCCCGCGTCGATGTTCACCTGCACGCTGGGCAGCAAAAGTTTAGGGGCGGCGAGTGTCTTGTCCCGGTCCGTCCTAAACTTCACGAAGCCGTCCTTGGTAGTCTCGGCATTGATGTGGATGTTTGATCGCTTCTCCTCCCCAATCGAGGACTCGAAGCGAAGGGCGCGGCCATTGGGTTGGTAGTCGTGCCCCGTGAAAACCCGGGTGGTATCGGGCAGCGTGTACAGCCGTTTGGTCACCGACTCGAAAAGGACTTCCGCGCTACCCGCCGGAAAGTCACAGCGCCCTACGCCGTAGTCCGGCATGAACAAGGCATCTCCGGTAAACACCGCGTCGGCGATCCGGTAACTGGCGCAGGCCGGGGTATGTCCCGGGGTATAGCTCACCTCGAACTCTAAGCTCCCGGCGGAAAACTTCTCTCCGTCGGTAAAAAGCCGATCGAACTGCGACCCGTCGCTCTTGAAGGAACTAGGAAGGTCGAAGAAATCTTTGAATACTTTTTGCACTTCGGTGATGCGCGCGCCGATGGCGAGCTTGGCCCCGGGGTACTTCACCTTTAGGGATTGGGAGCCGCTCAGGTGGTCCGCGTGCGCATGGGTCTCGAGAATAAAATGGGGCTTGAGCTGGTTGCCGTCTACGAAAGCCACCACGGCCGCGACCGACTCTTCGCTCACCTTGGACGAGCCAGGATCGTAGTCGAGCACGGGATCGATGATCACCGCGTCGCGGGTCGACGGGTCCCACACGATATAGGTCAGGGTGAAAGTCGCCTTATCGAACAGTGTTTTAATCTCAATCATGATTGCTTACTCCTGCGTTGCGTCCACTCGAAGAAGGACATGCCAAAAAACATCGAAGCGACAAAAATTAGTGGTGCCGGCTGTAGCGATACCGCGGAGGTAAGGGCCGGCCCTGGACAAAAGCCGGCCAGTCCCCAGCCCGCGCCAAAAATTGCCGCGCCCCAGGCCAGCGGACGATCCACTTTCCGCAACTTCGGTATCTGGAAGTTACCGGCAAACAGCGGCTGCGGCCGCTTCACGACTAAACGATACCCGATCGCGTAGACCAGAATGGCGCCCACCATCACGAACAAAAGACTGGCGTCCCACTCGCCGGCAAAATCCAAAAATGCCGTTACCCGTCCCGGCTGGGTCATGCCCGAGACCCCAAGCCCCACCGCGAAGATAAGGCCGCATGCGAACGAAATAATGGAGCTCTTCATATGCGCCCTCCCAGCAGATGGTTAATCACAAGTACGACCAAAGCGCCCGTGCCCATGAAGGTCAGCGTGGCCGCTAGCGATCGAGGCGATAGGCGGCTGACTCCGCAGATGCCGTGGCCACTCGTGCAGCCATTCCCTAAGCGGGTCCCGTACCCAACGAGCAGGCCGGCCGCAATCAGGGCGTACGGAGATCGCGAGAGAGAAAAGGTGAATGCCGAAGGAAGAAGCAGGCGCAAGATAACTCCGCCCGCGAACAACCCAAACAGGAAAGAGTAGCGCCAGGCGCGTTCTTTGGCCTGGTTCTGAAAAACACCGCCGACGATTCCGCTCACGCCGAGAATTTTCCCGTTAAAAAGAAGCATGAGAACTGAGGCCAGACCAACCAAGCTACCGCCCAGTAGTGCCAGTGAATACTCCGTCATGGCTTAGCGGCTACCTTTTCCACCGGAAAGCCGGCCTTTACCCAGTCTTCCATTCCGGAATTAGTTACGCACGAGAAATTTGTGATACCGGCTTTCAGCAAAGTCTGCGCGGCCACTTCGGCGCGTTTGCCCGAACGACAATGGACGTAAAGCGTTCCGTAGGTACGTAGCCGCGGCAAATGGGCCCCGAGCTGATCGTGCGGGATGTTGAGGGCCCCCTTTATATGCCCATCGGCAAACTCCTCCGGGGTACGAACGTCCAAGATAACTTGGCGCGAATCCAAGTTAGGGACCAGGCGGTGTAAATCTGTCATGGAAATTTTCTCGAAGTTCATCAGTTACTCCCGATATGCATTATTATATTACTATATCATAATATGTAAAGAGGGTATTGCGTAAACGGTGGATATCGTTAGGGGTAGTTTGCGGGGGCGTGGGGCGGGGATCGTCAACGTGGTATCGAGAACGAGATAGTCGTGCCTACGCCCAAAGTAGAAGCTACCCAAATGCGGCCGCCGTGAGCCTCGATTATCTTCTTCGTTATCGTGAGCCCCATGCCCGTTCCGGAGGTGGGGGTTCGGACTTCCAACCGTTTAAACAGCTCAAAGATCTTTTCTGCGTAGGCCATATCGAACCCGGCTCCGTTGTCCTTGACCGAAACTATCCATTCGGAGGGCTTACTTTCTGCAATAATCGACACGACGGGAGTGCGCCCCTTCTCCGCGAACTTAATGGCGTTCGAAATCAGGTTTTGAAATACCTGCCGCATTTGCGCCTCGTCCGCGATCACTTCGGGGAGGGTAGCGATCTCGACAATCGATCCGCTTTCGGAAATCGCCATCTGCAGATCACTAACCACGTTCGCGGCCACTCTATTCAGCGAGACCCGCTTAAAATTTTCGCCGCTAGCCTGAAATCGCGCGTAGAGCAGCAGATCATCGAGCAAGGATTTCATGCGTTTCGCCCCGTCCACCGCAAAGCCGATAAACTCGTCGGCGTCTTCTCCAAGCTTCCCCCGGTAAGACTTGGCCAATAGCTCCATGTACAGCGTGACCGTTCTTAGGGGCTCTTGCAGATCATGGGAGGCAATCGAGGTGAAAAGTTCCAGCTCGGCATTGGTTCTCTTGAGGCGGTTCTCCGCTTTGGTCCGCGCGGTAACGTCGCGAAGTACCACCAAACGGCCTCCCGGGGTTCCGTCTTCCTCCGGGCTTTCCGTCGCGGAGGATTCTAAATAGTACTCTTCGTCGGTTTCATTGAGGCGAATCCGGTACTCGCGCCAAGGCTTCTCTTTCGTGGAGAGGGCGAAAAGTTTAGTCGATTCGCCTCCTATTTTCGTACAGATGTCTTCAAGCCTTATCCCCTCCGACGCATCGGGCGGAATGCTCAGCAGCCTCTCGGCGCACGAGTTCCAATAAAAGAGCACGCCTTCTCTATCAATGGCGATGACGGCATCATTCACGCGATCTAGCGCTTCAGCCTGAAAGCGTAGGGCCTTCTCCCGCTTACGCCGGGACGGACCGTCTGCTTTGGTATCATCGATAGGCTGGTCTTTTGGCGCGTCCATTCTGCTACCCCTACCAGGGTATTTCCTATTCCGCTACCAATCGAGCGCCCACTACTCAAAGCCACTTTCGCCAGGCCGCCGCGGTTACTTTGGCGAACAACACGAGCCAGGGGGTGCCGTGCATCAGCAGATCGAGCCAGTCGATTAGCCTCACGAGCTCTCCCCTGGAGAGCATACGCAGTTTCTCCCACACGTGGGGCGGGGCAAATGGGGCCAGTCCCAGAGTAAGACAGGCCACGATGGCCAAGGGCCAGGAAACTTTATTGAGCAGATCCATCTTGCCTCCTCGATAACTTCCCTCGCCAGTAGTCGCGTTGTGAAGTGAGGGGAGCCATCAACATCTGGGGGATACGGTTATCCGCCACCGTGGAGTAACCAGGAACCCCGATCGAAATGGCGCTAACCGGAACTCCCCAGCGAAAGGTCCGGTTTGCCCGATCCCATAGGCTGAAGATTACTGAATAGTTGGAGTCAGTCTCCTCGCGCATCTGGGAATGGTGAATGGTATGCATGCGCGGAGTGACGAGGACAAAGTTCAGAACCCGTTCGAGACCCAAGGGTAAGCGAAGGTTGCTGTGGTGAAAGTAGGTGGCGACTTGAAAGACCAGCTCGAAGGTCAAAAAGGTTTCGAGCGACACTCCAATGAGCACTACCTGCACTCCCCGGAACACGGTGGAGATGAGAATCTCACCAAAGTGGAAGCGAAAGCCCGTGGTAACATCCATGTCTGGATCAGAATGATGCACGTTGTGAAACCGCCAGAGGAAAGGCAACACGTGATTTAGCCGATGCCAGTAATAAAAGCTCAGGTCCAGCAGCAGAAAGCCCACGATGAAACTCAGCGCGGGGGGCAGAGAAACCCAATGGAGAATCCCGAGCGAAGCCCGCTCTTCCCACCCCAGGGCGGCCAACGCCACGGGCCGCATCACCAGCGCCGCCGACAGGTACGTTAAGGCGGAAAAGGCGAAGTTAACCGCGATTCGTTGGGCTAGCGGCCGGCGCTGCTTTCTGAGCGGGAAAAGGTTTTCCAGCAGAAAGAAAAGCGCCAGCGCGCCAAACACGATGACGATCGTAGTGCTTATCCCGGCGAACATGGTTCAACCCTTATATAAGAAAAAACCAACCACCATCCCGTACAGCATGCTGATGTATGGGTTAGAGGTGATGAGGCATCCCGTCTTGCATCCGGCCACGCGGTATAGCAGGTAGCCCGCGATCGCGCCGCCGAAAACGTATAGAAATGGTACTAGCAACATGACTTTCCTCCCGCTTTTTTTGGCTCCGCCGCCGGCTTTACGTCGGATTCCACTTTGAACAGGTCCCGAATGGCGTCTCTCAACCCCTCTTTGGGCATGAAGCCGGCGGAGAGTGAGGGTTTTCCGGTGCTCGGAATGAACAGCAGCGCCGGAATGCCCCGAATCTTGAAGAGGGATGACAGCTCGGGATTCAGTTGCGTGTTCACTTTGAAAACCTGAACCTTACCGGAGTACTCTTTGGCGATCTCCTCCAGAATGGGTGTCTGCATCCGGCAGGGCCCGCACCAGTCCGCGTAGAAATCGACAATCGTAGGAATGGTACCGGCAAACTTCCACTCTTTCTCCGTTTCGTAATTGAACACCTTTTCCTTGAACGTAGCCGCAGTCAGCAGTTCCATAATTGCTCCTTCTACATATTAGTATATTACGATATTGTAATAAATAAAGCTGGCGAGCGTATGTGTCGGTAATGTATGGTTACTTTTGGGACACGCAATGAATCAAGCTGTAAGTAAGTGAAACGATCGGTGCCTTGGTCCTTTGTTTGCAGAGGCGTCGGGCATGTTGCGGAAATGCTTTTACTACGTTGAGCGCGTACAGGTTTTCTTGATCTACACCTTTTCGAGGAGGGGCCTCGGATGCCATGACGGCCGAATCTTGATTTGGGGTAAGGTCCGCCGAACCCTTCTCTGCGTTGTTCCCCAGTTAGCCATTGCGTTAAGAAAACACGCCCAGTTAGAGGGCTCGTGCACCCAATGCGGGGTGAGCTGCAATCTTCTCTTCCCCTGTCCCCAGTGGGATTCCGCGACCAAGCTATGCAAGATTTATGAGTCGAGGCCCACGGTTTGTCGTCTCTTTCCCATAACGGCCTCGGATATCCGCGATAGGAACCTTGGCAAGGTCGCGACCCCCTGCGGATTCCGAAGCATTCTCGTCAATGGCACACGATCTGCACCGGGAGGAAACTACGTACCTCTGACTTTGAAAGGAGCATTACATGACTAAAACATTGAGCGCGGATGAGAATCTCATGGAACAAAGTTTCATGCCTTCCGGGGAGACTCGCTCGGGAGTTGCGGGCGTGGTCAATCCGCCCCACGCGCATTTGCGGGACAAAGCTTCGCGGCTGGCAAAGCAGGCTCGCGGCAAGGTGAATGAGCTCAAACAGGATATAGACTCGGCCGTTCATGAGCACCCCGGAATGACTTACACCGCGTTCTTCCTGATCGGTTGTATCGCGGGCGCCGGAGGGGCCTATCTCTATTTTCGGGATGGGAAGAACCAGCATGGCACTTGGAAATCTAAACCGTTGGAGAAATTATGAGACAACTATCTGTTCTATTCATGTTTGCCCTCGTGGTTGTAGGCACCGCTCGCGGGATGACGGCTACGGGTAATTCCAGCGCCGAAACGGCATCCACTAAGGAAGGTTACGCCGAGATTGTCGGTAACAAGATCGATGTGTGGGAGAAGATGATCGATCGGGTCGAGGACGGAAAGTATAACGACCAGACCTTTCAGCGTGCGGTATCGGCCAAAGAAGCCAAAGAGCTTGCGGCTGAACTGAGACTGGTCAAAGAGCAGGTCGAGAAAGACCTGGCGAATCTGAAGGATGCCAAAGGGGATAGCTGGAAGAAATGGCAATCCAGCATTCAGGCAAAACTCGGGAAGCTGCGAAACGAGTTCCGGGACGTCCGCGTTGAATGAATAACCATTCAGCAGGACCACTATGATGCCTTTGTTCTCCATCGAGGGACCAAAAAACTCACTCCACGTGTTCGGGGTTAAGCTCGTAGGGGTCAATGCGGAGACTGGCACCAAGGTCATCCTCACCATTGCTTTGGTCGCGGTGATATTCCTTCTGCGGTGGCTTTTGCAGGCCGTCACGGCCCGGCTTTACGCGCGGACCGAAAAAGCCCAGACCCGCTTCTGGGCGAGGCAAGTCATTCAAGTCGGGATCGCATTCATCTTTATCGTGGGTGGGTTATCGATTTGGTTCGACGATCCGGCTCGTTTGTCGACGGGGTTGGGTTTGGTTACGGCTGGCCTGGCCTTCGCGCTACAGAAGGTGGTGGCGTCCCTGGCCGGCTACGTGATCATCCTGCGCGGTAGAACCTTCAACGTAGGTGACCGCATTACAATGGGCGGGGTTCGCGGGGACGTGCTTTCCCTCGGGTTCATGCAAACCACCATCATGGAGATGGGGCAGCCGCCGCCGGTACAGAACGCCGATCCCGCCATGTGGGTGAAAGCTCGGCAGTTTAGCGGCCGAATCGTAACCGTCAGCAATAGCACGATTTTCGATGAGCCCGTTTACAACTACTCGCGGGATTTCCCTTACCTTTGGGAAGAGATATCCATTCCTGTCTCTTTTCGTGACGACCGGAAACTGGCGGAACGTATCCTTCTCGAGGCGGCGGAGCGACACACCGTGGCCATCAGCGACGTCGGCGCCGAACATGCGCGAGAGATGGAGCGCCGGTTTCTGATCAAGTTGGGCGACCTCAAGCCGAGGGTGTTCTTGCGAATTACCGACAACTGGGTGGAGCTTACGGTGCGTTTCATTGTTCGGGATCACGAGATACGCGAGATCAAAGATGCGATGAGCCGCCAGATACTCTCAAAGCTTCAAGATGCGGGAATCGGAATCGCTTCCACGACTTTCGAAGTAGTGGGGCTGCCCCCAGTGCGCCTTCGTATGGAAGAGGCTTCGCCTTCAGCGAAGGCGGGTTAAACCCGCACTTACTAAGGGCACGCATGTTGCACAGGGTTAAGACGATGCTTACCAAGGAGGCAAAGTGAGCCAAACATTTCATCGGTTCTTGATTCTGGCCCTTCTGATAGCTCTTCCCGCTTGTACTCGGAACGCGAACCAGGAATTGGTTACCGGCCCCAGTGTGCCCGCGGCCCGTGGCACCTACTCGGTGTCTCAAACCGACAATGGCAATACTCGGATTCAGGTGAAAGTCTCGCATCTCGCCGAGCCGTCGAAGCTCGCGGCGACCGCTACCACGTACCTCGTTTGGGCGCAGCCGGAGGAGAGCACCGCCGCCGTTCCGCTGGGCGCACTCAAGCTCGATAAAGATTTAACGGGAAGCATCGAGGTGATGACCCCACAGAAAACCTTTCAGCTCTTCATCACGGCCGAAATGGCGGCCGGAGTTTCAACTCCCACGGGCGAAAAGTTGCTGTGGGCCAGCATTGGCAAGGCCGCTAAGTAGTGGCCACTGCGGCGCTGGACTAGGTGAGCGTTGGCGCCGATCCGGCCGAAGCGCTTTGAGGTCTTTTTCTGAGTTTACCGATGTTTGTCTAGTTTAGCGGACGGCTAGCTTTTAGATCCAACGAAAGAGACGCAGGGATTTAAACTTTTCAAACCTTACGCTCTTGCGAACCAGCGTTTCCACTTCGCCCTTGTCGAAGAAGACTCCTTCACACAAAGGACACTTCTCGACCGAGATGCCGGCTACCGTAGTGAACGACATCCCCACGTGACACTTGGGGCAGCGGATCGTCTGCCGTTCGGGAAAAGCCGCCGGAGCCAATCTTTCGCCGTTTCTAATCATGAACGGCCTCCTTCTCCGGCCGCCCAAACCCGGCGCTGTTTACGCGCCTTGGTCCTTACGCGATCGGAGAACCGGTTTAGCCGCTCCAGCAACCGGTCGGTGACGTTGGCGAGGGCTTTGTAAAGATCGGAGGCCTCCTTCTCTAGAATGAGGCCGTGGTAGCGCCCCCCGATCACCTCGGTGCGCACCTTGAAGAGGTCTGGCCCCGCTTTCGTAGGTGAGTTCTCCATCCCCAGCGTGACCACCACGCTTCTAGGCTGTCCCTTGGGGAATCGGGTCACGGCTTCCGTGATCCGCTCAACCACGACTTTCTCTACGATCTCAGATTGCTCAATGTTCTTGAATTTAACCCGAATCATAACTCTCCTGTTTCGTTGTGGACGCTGCGATAGCGCGCTTACCAAGTAGGTTACGGCAATGAGCATGCATTAATAAAATGGATAATTAGTTACTAATCGCTTGATTAAAGCGAAGGAAACTCACCGCATGTAAGTGTTCGATAAAAACGAATGGTACGATGTTATTTATCGTCTTTATCAAAGTGATCGGTTTCCCGTAAACTCATTTGAGTTGAACGGAGGTTTCGTCGTGGACGTCGTTTTGTTTCCTTTTGCCGAATACTGGTGGTTCTACCTAGGCTTTACGGGCTTTGTCTTATTGCTACTCATCTTGGACCTAGGGGTGTTTCACAAGAAAGCCCATGCCGTATCGCTTAAGGAGGCGGGAATCTGGAGCGTGGTGTGGATATCGCTCGCCTTGCTTTTCAACTACCTCCTCTACCTCTATGCGCTGTGGAAGTTTCCTCAGGACCCTCGGTTATTGGCGATTCCGGGCTTCGACCCGGCGATCGCGGCGCAAAAGACCGCGCTAGAGTTTTTGACGGGCTTCGTCGTCGAGAAGTCGCTCGCCATCGATAATCTGTTCGTTTTCATCGTGGTCTTCTCCTACTTCGCGATCCCGGCGCTGTATCAGCACCGGATTCTCTTTTACGGAATACTCGGGGCGTTGGTGTTTCGGGCCATTTTCATCGCGCTGGGTTCCGTGCTCATGCAGTACCACTGGCTTGTGGTGGTGTTCGGGGTCTTTCTCATCCTCACCGGGATCAAGATCCTGCTCACCCCCGACAAGGCCCCCGACGTGGAGAAGAACCCGATCATCCGGCTCGCCCGAAGAGTGGTTCCGATAACGAACCGCATCGCCGGGCAGAACTTCTTCGTGCGCGAGAATGGGGTGCTTTATGGGACCCCGCTTTTGCTCGCCCTTTTGTTCATCGAGTTCACGGACATCGTCTTTGCGGTGGACTCCATCCCCGCGATTTACGCCCTGACTTCGGAGCCCTTAATCGTTTACAGCTCGAACATCTTCGCGATTCTCGGAATGCGATCGCTCTACTTCTTGCTGGCCGGGGTCATGCACCTTTTCCGGTTCCTCAAGTACGGGCTGGGCTTGGTGCTCGTCTTCGTCGGGCTCAAGATGGCCTGGCTCAACGAGGCCTTTGGAGGAAAGTTCCCCATCACCTGGTCCTTGGGAATTATCGCTGGCCTGATTGGAGGATCGATTCTTCTTTCGCTGCTTTTCAAGCCGCGGGAGAAAGGGCTTTCGATGTCGTGAGGGGTAAGGGTTATTTCAAGCCGTGTTCCGCCGCGAAAGCTTCCAGCCGTAGCGCCAGGGCATCGCGGGTTTCGCGGAAGCGCGCCAGCTGTTCCTCTTCGGTGCCCGGTTTCCCGGCGGGATCGGGATGGGGCCAGTGCAGCTTCTGGGCCGTCTTGCTCGCTATCGTCGGGCACACCTCCTCGGCGCAAAGCGTGATGACGTAGGTTAGTTCGACGAGAAAGGCGGGCTTTAGGTCGTCGTAGGATTTCGAATAATGTTTCGAAATGTCGATGCCAATTTCTTGCAGGGCTTTGATGGCAAAGGGATTCACCTTCGCGGGCTGAGAGCCGGCGCTTTCCACCTTGGCGTTGGGGCCAAAAATCTTACGCGCGAGCCCCTCGGCCATCTGGCTGCGGGCGGAATTGGCGACGCACATAAAAAGAATGTTCATAAAGTTCCTTTCTTTGTCGGTATAACGGCGGCAACCGGCTCGTCACCGAAAAACTTCTGGCGAATCCAAAGCGAAACGCTAACCAAACCGATGAGCACCGGCACCTCCACGAGGGGACCGATGACGGCAGCGAAGGCCGCACCGTGGTGAATGCCGAAGGTGGCGATGGCGACCGCAATGGCTAGCTCAAAGTTATTCGACGATGCCGTGAACGATACCGTGGCCGAATCGGCGTAACCGGCGCCCATCCTTCGCCCCATAGCGAAGGCGAAAAGAAACATGATGATGAAATAGAGCAGCAGCGGTATCGCAATTCGTATGACATCTACCGGCACCTGAAGAATAGCCTCACCCTTGATGGAAAACATCAGCACGATGGTGAAGAGCAGCGCCACGAGCGTAACGGGGCTAATGGCCGGGATAAAGGTTCTCTCGAACCAGTCCAGTCCTTTGGCGCGAACTAGCGTGAAGCGGGTGATGAAACCCGCGAGAAATGGAATGCCTAGGTAAATGAAAACACTTTGGGCGATCTCCCCCATGGAGATGTCGACGACGACGCCTTCTAGCCCAAACCAAGTGGGTAACACCGTAATGAAGAAGTAGGCGTAGATCGGGAAGAAAAGAACCTGGAAGATCGAGTTCAAAGCCACGAGCCCCGCACAGTACTCGGCACTTCCTTCCGCGAGCTCGTTCCACACGATGACCATGGCAATGCACGGGGCTAGTCCCACGAGGATGAGCCCAATCATGTACTCGGGCAGGTCCCTAAGAAAAACTACGGCCAGGGCGAACATGACGAACGGGGCCACAATCCAGTTAAGCGCGAGCGATAGCAGCAGTACTTTTTTGTTCTGAAAAATCTCGTGCAAGCGCTCGTACTTCACCTTCGTTAGGGGAGGGTACATCATGAGGATCAAACCGGCCGCAATCGGGATTGAGGTCGTTCCCATGCTCAATCCGTTGATGAAGGGAACGAGGGCCGGGAAAAGGGATCCCAAAGCCACCCCCACTCCCATCGCCGCGAAGATCCATACCGTGAGGTACCGATCCAAAAACGACAGTCTCTTCTTCGAAACACCGACGGGCGGATTCATGGGCAGCAGCCGGACTTCTTGGCTTCGGACCCTTTCGCTTCGGCCGCCGGCGTAGTTCTCGGCGCGCAGCCGCTCGTGGAAGGGGCCGGGGGCATCTTCTCTTCGTGGAAAATCTCGGCATCGCCCATGAACTGGTAAGCCTCCCAGGCCACCCCGGCGGGGTCCATGACCCAGGTTTTATCGGACTTGGCGTAGCAGCAGGTGGTCTCGCCTTCGTCGAAGGTTTGTAGTTCGGCTTTGGCGATGCGGTCGCGAACCTCGGTAAGCTCCGCTTCCTCATCCACCTGTATACCAAAGTGATCGAGGCCGGGTTTTCGCCCCTTCGCCGAAATGGCAAAATTCAAGCTTGGCTCTTCCACGAGCCACTTCGCGTAGTCCGACTTTTGCTTAACGGGCTCTACTCCAAACATAGTGGAGTAAAATTTAACCGCGTCCTCGATGTTATCGACCGAGACGTGGACGTGTAGGCGTTTCATAGTCTTCTCCTTGCGCCGTTGGCGCGCTAGCAACCTTTTTCAAAACAATCCAGGAAGCGGCACTCGTTCGCGCTCTGCTCTCCGGCGCCGCAAAGGCGGGACAGCTGCGCAAGCGACTCTTCCATTTTCTGCAAATCCGAAATCTTTTGGCGAATTTCTTCGAGCTTTTGGTCGGCCTTCTTCTGAACCTGACCGCCGGTCATCTTCTTCTTCGTCTGAAGCTCGACGAGCTCTTTCACTTCCCGCAGCGTAAAGCCAAGCTCCTGCGCTCGACGGATGAACCGGATGCGGACCACCTCGTCTTCGGAATAGGTCCGAAAGCCGCCGTCTTTCTTGGGCGGTTTGCGGATGAGCCCTTTGCGCTCGTAGAAGCGAATGGTCTCGACGCCAACCCCGGCTTCCTTAGCCAATTTTCCAATCGTCATGTCCACCTCCGCAATGTAGCAGCCGTACCATAGTACGGAGTCAATGGGGCGAATTTGTCGAAGGGTAAAAAAATCTGCGGATGGGGTCTAAGTTACTGTAATCCTGTAATTTCACGACTGGGCGTATAACCTTGCCGCGGTTACGGCCGATGCGATTCCAAACAGAAGAAATAGCCCGGCGGCGATCTTCCTCATTAACGCCATCGAGATTCGGTGGGATAGCTTTTCGCCTAGGAACACGGCCAGTCCGTCGGTCACCATCATGCCTAAGGTCGTGCCGCAGGTAACGGCGATCGCCGATTGGTAGCGGGCGGCGAGGGCGATGGTGGCGAGCTGAGTCTTGTCCCCCATCTCGGCCAGAAAAAACAGAACCGTCGTAGTGAGAAAGGCGCCGAACCGATTCGGGCCGTTTTTTTCTTCCAACTTGTCCGGGATCAGCGTCCACACCGCAAACGCGATGAACGTAACCGAGAGTACGCTGGCCAGGAGGAAAGGCGAAACGTGGGCGGAAACCCAGGCGCCCACGCTGGAAGCCAACGCATGATTGAGAACGGTAGCCACGAAAATACCGGCCAGGATCGTCCACGGCTTTCTAAACTTCGCCGCCAGAGAAAAGGCCAGTAGCTGGGTCTTGTCGCCCATTTCGCTAATGGCGACCAACATGAAAGAACTGAAAGCGGCTTCGAGCAATTTGACCTCGATGGTTACGGCGTTGGTGCGTTCTCGCCGATTTGAATGACCACTTTGCCTTTGGCCTTGCCCGACTCCTGGTACTGGAAAGCCAGTGCGAAATCGTTCAGTGGGAAGATGCGGTCGATGGTGGCCTCCAGTGTGCCCGCATCGATCTTTTTGGCAAACTCGGCAAGCATCCGCCCGTCGGCTCGCATGAAAACGAAGCGGTAGGTGGCCTTGGCCTTTCGCGCCAGGCGGCGTTGGCGAAAGCTCACCAGGGCAAAGAGCGACTGAGTGAAAAATCCGAAGCCTAGTTCTTTTGCCGTGTTTGGCTCCGGGTTTCCCGAAATGGAAAGGACCTTGCCCCCCTCTCGAACCACCGAAAAAGAACGATCTAAAGTGTCCGCGCCAACGAGGTCGAGCACGATATCGAATTTACGGCCGCGCGATTCAAAACGTTCCGTCCGGTAGTCGACGAAGTCATCGGCCCCGAGCCTCATGGCCAAGGCACG
>JBGSST010000236.1:0-3238 GCA_041736915.1 Bdellovibrionota bacterium | reverse complement strand
CGTGCCGCCCACCGGCTGGCTGTTGCCGCAGGTGTGGGAGCGGCGCTTCGTTCGCCGCGCGCCGGTCACCTACCTTCACCGTTTTCGTCCCTTTGGTTTCGCGGCCGATCGGTTGGGCAAGCCCACGCTGACCACCTGGCTGCCGAGCCACCGCGTTCCGATGTACGCCAAGGTGAAGGGCAGTTCGCTCGAGCAGCACGTGGTGCCGTCGCTCGCGGACAAGCAGTGGTTTTTAAATCACGCCATCAACGTGAAAGAGAGCATGGTGCACGTAGTGCAGCCCGGCCCGCGCCGGTTTCTGTACTTCAATGAGGTGCCGCGTACCGAGCACCCGCGCACGATGCTGATCGTGGGCGATGTCCGGGGCTCGTCGATTCGGTTGATCAAGGCCGCCGAACGGTGGAAGGAAGCCGTGAAGGGCCGCGAGATTTTGTTCCTCGCGCAGAATGATTTGAAGACTACCGGCCCCAAGCCGTGGGTCACGTTGCTCAGCCGCGCGGAAATTCTAGTGTACGACGTTCAGCGTCCGCTCGATTCGGGAATGCTGGCGTGGGAAGCGATCCTTACCGGCGTGCCGGTACTGTTTCCCGAGCACCACGGCGTGCTGCGCGGGTGGGATGCCGATTGCCCCTGGTCGCTGGAAACTTTCATCGACTCGCCCGAGGCGATGGCGTCGCCGGAGTTTTGGTTGGCGGCGCGCCAACGGATCGAAAAGTTACCCAAGCCCGAGCCCCTGCACTTGGTGAAGGACTACGCCGCGGTTTACCGCCGCGTGTTCGGCTAAACTTTCCGGCCTTGTGCCGCCGCAGCCTGCACGGCCGCCTTGTCCGCATCCGGAATTCGAAACGGCGCTACTGGCCGCAGACGATTGTTGAGCGTCGTCAGCCAATGAAACGCTACGGCGGGTAGGTGACCGCCTAGCGATTGGAAAAGGGCCAAGCCATTCTTGAAATCCAAACGTAGAAGGGCCCGCAGCCCCGCGTGAAAATCCAGCACGAGGTGACGTCGTTTCTCGTACGCGCTGGCGGGGCCGTGCAAGTTATCCGGCAACGCTTTCAGCAACGCCGCGCGGATGGCGCGATTCTCCCGCGCGAACTGCGGCACCGAAGTAAACTGACGGCTCAGCTGTCCCGCATGACCGCGCACCCGCACGAGTGGTTTTTGCAAAATCCCCATCGCCCCCGTTTGCACGAGCCGGCTCCAAAGGTCGTAATCGCCCGACACCTTGAGTGAGTCGTCGAAGCCGCCCATCGCCCACGCCGAAGCGGTGCGGAACGAAACGGTGGAAAGGTTACCGGGAATGCAGCCGTGAAAAAAGAAATGCTGGATCGCGAGCGGCGACGAAATGACGTCCGGAAAATCATGAAGGTCTACGCGCGGGTCGACGTGCCCTTCCCAATCCATCATGCGGTTTTTCGTGAAGAGCAGCTCAATGGTGGCGTGGTCCGCCCAAAACTTCACAATCTCGCCAATCGCCTCGGGCTCGAGCTGGTCGTCCTGGCAGAGGATCTGGCAGAGCGGGGCCTTGGCCTCTTTCAAAATCGTATTGAGGTTAGGGAACAGGCCACGCCGGGCGCTGGCCGTTTTGATGACCCTAAACTGGGGTACCTTGAACGACTCGATGATTTTGAGTGTACGGTCCGACGAACCGTCATCGCGAATGAGCAGCTCGTAGTCGGCAAAGGTTTGCTGCGCGACGGACTCTAGCGCTAGCGGAAGAAAGGCTTCGCCGTTGTAAGTCGGCATCAAGATGCTGAGCTGCGGGCGCGAGTGCATGCCCGATGGTATCACCCTTTGGATTAGCGGCGGAAGGGCTGGATACCGGCGCTCAAGGGGTCTTCCCCGGGAGGAGTGGCTTGGCCAGAGGGCCCGTCCTTCACTACGCTGGAGTTGAAGCTATGCCGGCCATCTCTGCCGTAGCCACCACCGCCGCCACCATTTTGGCCGCCCTTTTCGGTGACCATCAACGGTTCGTAGGTGTGACGGAGTAAAGGATTGTACTTGCGGCCACCGACCGGGCGCGTGTCGTAGACATCGCCGTCGCGGATGACGCGTTTGGGTTTCAGCACGGGAACCTGGTCGTCGCCGCCGTATTCGGAAATGTCACGCATGGCGAGCTGGTAGTTGTCGCCCGGAGCCGCCACCGCTCCGCGAACGCGGCGGTTGAACTCCAACGAAGCCTGTAGCGAAGCGCCGCCCGAAGAATTGGTGTACTTGGCGAAACGACGTTCTTTCGCGAGCAAACTTTTTTTGCGGAATTCGAGGCTCTGCGCCGCGACTTCACGGCGCTCACCGGCGCGACCCAGCGAACCGAGTAAGCGTCCACTCGATCCGCGCGCGGGTTGAGCTTCGAATTCAAGCGGAGCGGCCGGCTGCGGGGCGCCCAAGTCCGAATCCTGAGAAGGCAAAGAGGCCAGCTCGCGTTCCGCGGTGGCATAGTCGGCGACTCTTCCGCCGCCCGCCATGATGGAGCGGACTTGCGAAAGGGTTTCCGCCAAACGAATTTTTTCGGCCGAAGGTGGCTGATTGGATTCCAATTGGCGGGGGATGCCCGCGTAGCCCGTGGCAATCGTGGCTTCGACCGGCTCGGCATTTGCGGCCGGGGCGATGGCCACCGGAGCGCTTGCGGCGCCGTCTTGAATGCCCAAAATCTTTTTGAAGCGGGGATTCGCCTGAATCAGCGCCTGGGTCAGGGCGGGGTTCGCTTTTACTTTAGCGACCACGGCGGCCATGACTTCCGGCGAAATGGCATTCGGCTTCTCGGGGGTCACCGCGGTGAGGCCCTGAGCCTCCGCAATGCCAGAGGCGCGATACTCACCCCGGGCGGCCACGCTAAATAGCGCGAGGGCCAGGAGCAAATGATGTGAGAACCGAGGTGCCATACTAAACAGATATAAAGCACGTTCCCTGCCAAAGGGTTTTTGGGGCGCCCGTGTAACCCTGCGGATTTCAGCGCATTTTATCGTCGATAAGTTCGCCGGCGACACAATCCCGCCTAAGGACTGAACACTGTCTGTTTAAGAATTGGTAAGTGGGGGTAATTGCTGGAGTGGCAGTGTCTGCGAAGTAGGCAGGGAGTGATTACTGGGTGAATACGCCACCGGGCGGCTACGCCGCTCAGGTTAAGGTTAAACTTAAGTTTAACCTTAACCTGAGCTCCCGCTTTTTTTTTGCGAGAGCAAAAAAAAAGGGGGAGCTTTCGCTCCCCCCGGACTTTTTACAGTCCCTTCCCCCCCGA
>JBGSST010000232.1:0-8079 GCA_041736915.1 Bdellovibrionota bacterium | reverse complement strand
TGTTCGAGAAGGATTATACGACGCAAAACAAACGCCACTAATGGCCCGCCGCTAGTTGCTCTTTGAAAGGTTTTACCGTTAAATGGGCCTAGTTTTTCCGGAGCCAAGGTGGTTCCGCGCAAGAACTGGTCCTATAGCAATTACTTAGAGCATTGATTCTAAGTGGTTCGAGAAAGGAAATCGGATGCTTACCCCTGAAAATTCAACCCAAGTTTTTCGTTCGAGTCAGACTCGGTGGACGCCTACGCCCACGACTGACTATCTTCGCCCCAAAAAAGGAGCCTCGGTGGACGTTCACCACATGCCCATTTCGGAGTACTTCGGCTCCCACACCTTCGGCCTCGGCAAGATGCGTGAAAAGCTACCGCGCGAAGCCTACAATAATTTGCTCAAGGCGCTGGACCACGGAAAGAAGATTTCTAAGGAAACCGCCGATTCCATCGCCCAGGTGATCAAGGAATGGGCCGTCAGCCAAGGCGCCACCCACTTTTGCCACTGGTTCCAGCCGATGACCGGCCTCACCGCCGAGAAGCACGACGCCTTTATCTCGATCCAGACGACCCACCACTCGGAGCTAAAAGTGGTCGAACGCTTTTCGGGCGGCCAGCTCATTCAGGGTGAGCCGGATGCGTCTAGCTTCCCCTCGGGCGGCATGCGCTCGACCTTCGAAGCCCGCGGCTACACGGCCTGGGACCCGTCCTCTCCGCTCTTCATCATCGAAGGGGAGATGGGCAAAACGCTTTGCATCCCGACGATCTTTTTCGGCTACCACGGCGAAGCGCTGGATAACAAAATCCCCCTGCTCCGCTCGGTGCAGTCGCTTTCCACCGCGGCCTGCGAGTTTCTGAAGATGCTGGGGGACGTCGACGTAAAGTCGATCAACGCCACGCTGGGGGCTGAGCAGGAGTACTTCCTCATCGATCGCCGCTTCATCACGCATCGCCCGGATCTCCTGATGACGGGCCGCACGGTTCTGGGCGCCTCGAGCCCGCGCGGGCAGCAGCTCGAAGACCACTACTTCGGCAGCATCCCCGTTCGCGCCAAGACCTTCATGGAGGATTTGGAGACCGAACTGTACAAGCTCGGCATTCCCATCAAAACGCGCCACAACGAAGTGGCGCCTTCTCAGTTCGAACTCGCGCCGATTTTCGAGTCGATGAACATCGCCGCCGACCACAACACGCTGACGATGGAAGTGATGAAGCGCGTGGCTAACCGTCACAACTTCATCTGTCTGCTCCACGAAAAGCCGTTCGCACGGATCAACGGTAACGGCAAGCACTGCAACTGGGCGATTGCCAACGATAAGGGCGAAAACCTTTTGGAGCCGGGGACGACCCCGCACCAGAACCTACGCTTCATGGCCGTGACGGCCGTGGTGTTGAAGGCCGTACACGAACACAGCGACATGCTCCGCGCGGCCATTGCCTCGCCGGGTAACGATCACCGTTTGGGTGGCAACGAAGCTCCGCCGGCGATCATCTCCGTTTTCTTGGGCAAGCTGCTCGAAGACATCTTCACCGCGATCGAAAAGGGTGAAGCCGCGCAGGGCACCGAAGCCCAGATCTTGAACTTAGGGATCAGCCACATTCCCGAAGTGTCGAAAGACTATACCGATCGCAACCGCACCTCGCCCTTTGCCTTCACCGGCAACAAGTTCGAGTTCCGCGCGGTGGGCGGCTCAGCGAACGTCTCCGTACCGTGCACTATTCTGAACGCGGCGGTAGCCGAGTCCTTCCGCAACGCAGCCGAACGGTTGAAGCCGATTCTGGCCGGCAAGGAACGCGACGCCGCGGTGATGGAGCTGGTTCGTCAGCTCATCAAGGAGAGCCGTCCGATCCGTTTCGAAGGCAACAACTACTCGGAAGAGTGGCAGAAGGAAGCCAAGAAACGCGGACTGCCCGTCTTGAACTCCACGGTGGAAGCCCTGGAAGTCTTCGAGAATAAAAAGGCGACGGAGTTCCTCGTAAAAACCGGTGTCCTCACCGAGGCCGAAATCCACTCGCGTCATCACGTCTACGTCGAGCGCTACAACAAAACGCTCGAGATCGAGCTGCGTACGCTGGCCGAAATGGTACAGAGCATGGTCGTTCCGGCCATCGAGAAACAGCTGACGATTTCGGGTCAGGCGCTCGATGCGTGCAAGTCGGATGCGGTGAAGAAGGCTCAAGGGGCGCGCGTAGCGAAGCTCGAAACTGCCTACACCACCATCTTGAACGAGCTGAACAACCTGAACGGTGCCCTCGAGAAGCTCGAAGCCGAACACGACGAGGTGAAGAAGATGAAGCTCATCGCCTCCACCATCACGCCGGTCGGCAACGCGCTACGCGAAGCCGCCGACTTCTCGGAAACGCTGGTTAGCGACGCCGTGTGGCCGATTCCGAAGTACCGCGAGATGCTGTTCGCCAACACGATCTCGTAAACGGTAAGCAACAAAATAGAAAGGCCCGTGAAGCTAATGCCTCACGGGCCTTTTCTCTTTTAAATGGTTTATGAAGACTACTCGAGCTTGATGAGCATCATGTCTTCCACGTTGAGCGAGCCGTTCCAGCCCTGACCCGCGAGGTACATCGCCGATCCGCTCCACAGCGCCGCCGTGCCTTGGGCCGCGGCCTGCACGCCCGGCGTGACCGGCGAGTTGTTGAAGCGCATCGTGCCGTTCGTGCCGAAGGTGGTGTCGAGCGTGCCGTCGCTATTGAAGCGCGCCGCGACCATCTGCTTGTTCGTGTTCGTGAGCGAAGCTTCCGCCCAGCCCAGCGCCAGAATCTTGCTTCCCTGCATCTGTAGCGAGTTGATTTCGGCGTTCGTGCCAAAGTTCAATCGTACGTAGCCGGGCGTCGAACCGCTAGCGCCGAAGGTGCTGTCGATGAGCCCCGTGGCCGCCACGCGGAAGATCGCAAACTCTTTCTTGGAGGGGCCTTGGGCGAAACCACCCACGACGAGCTTACCGTCGGACTGGGCCACCACCGCGTTGGCGCCATCCTCGAGAGCCAGACCGAAATCGTGCGGCGCCGTCGCGAACGAAGAGTCGATTAAACCGTTCGCATCCAGGCGCGTGATGAAGCTGTTGAAGTGGCTGGCCGCCGTACTGGTCGCCGTGCGGGCCTTGCCCACCACCACGATGCGGTCGGAAGAATCGATCAGCATCGCGCCGGGCTCTTGCACGCCGGGCTCACCGAGCACGTTCAAAACCGTGTACCCCGAACGCAACGCCGGCGTGTCGGTGTAGCTCGCCGGCCGGCGTGAGTCCTGCCGGGCACCGTCGATGGTGTCGTTCGCAAAGCCGGGGGACGTCGAGTTCTCGAAAACGTCGACGTCGAAAGAGTTGGCCTTCAACCGCACCAATCCAATCCGGGTCTCGGTGCCGCCCGCCGTGTTGGCGTTCGTTTTTCCCATCAAGACGATCCGCGATTTGGAATCGATGCCGATCCCCTTTAACGTTTCGGTCCGGGTCGTAGCCGGATTCGCCGCAAAGTTAGCGGGAAACGGGAACGCCTGCGGCGCGGAATTGGGCTGCCCCTCCGCGGTGACCACGCCAATCGCAAAATCTTTATCGGTCGACGATTTGACCAAGGTGTACCCCGCCACCAACTGGCCGCTGGGATGAATCAATCCGCCCGCCGCTTCGACTTCACCGGCCGGATCATGAATGATGAGCTTACCGTCGGAAGCCGCGCCACCCGTGGGAATGGCGAAGGTCAAATCCGGAGCGCCCGTCGTGGGGTCGATGCGGACCATCGAGATAGCTTTTTTGGCGACCGTGCCGCCCGTCGCAATAAAGTTGGAGTGGCCCACCACGACGAGCTTGCCGCTGGCCTGCTTGAGCATCGCCATCGGCTTGTCTTCTTTGCCGCCAAAGTCGACCATGCGGGTTCCGTTACCCCCGAAAGCGGTCGCCAGGGCCAGGGGCCGTTCCAGCGTTGCGGTATCATTTCCCGACCCCGTACCGGTGAACGTCGACAGGTCCGGACAGCTCTCCACATCCATGTTCTGTCCGCCGCAATCGCGTTCGAACTTCACGCAGCCGACCAGGAAGAGCATCGCTAAGGAAGCGGTTCCTAAAACCCATTTGGAGTAGTTCATGTGCTGACCTCTAAAAGCTGAAAAAATAGTGAGTGCGTCAGCCCTATCTATTCCAAGGTTCGTGCCACCGTTTGACGGCTGTGAACTAGCTAACATTTGGACAAGAGGTGACTATTTCGGAGGGGCTAAAACGCTAAGTGGCGGAAAGGGCGCAGGATTCGTGTGTACAGGCTGAATACACCCAAACGAATCCTCGCAGAATACAGTCTAAGCCATTGATTTCCGGCAATAAAAAAGGGGCCTTCCCAGCGGGAAAGCCCCTTATCAAGTCTCTAAAGAAACGCGCCTAGTAGGCGGATTCCTTACATATCGCCGTACTCGCCGCCGGGCATCGAAGGAGCTTTTTCGCTCTTCTTCGGCTTCTCGGTGATGAGGGTTTCGGTCGTGAGCAACATGGAAGCTACCGAAGCAGCGTTCTGAATCGCGCAACGCACCACCTTGGTCGGGTCGATGACGCCGGCCTCGATGAGGTTTTCGTACTTCTCCGTCAGGGCGTTGAATCCCCAAGCGGCTTCCTTGTTGTTCTTCACCTTATCGATCACTACGGAGCCTTCGCAGCCCGCGTTGTGCGAGATCTGGCGAAGCGGCTCTTCGAGCGAACGACGGATGATGTCCACGCCGGCCTGCTGTTCGGCCGAGAGTTTCAAAGAGTCGAGCGCGGACTGAGCACGCAGGAAGGCGGTTCCGCCGCCAGCCACGATGCCTTCTTCCACCGCCGCGCGGGTCGCGTGCAACGCGTCTTCCACACGGGCTTTCTTCTCTTTCATCTCGACTTCAGTCGGCGCACCGACCTGGATCACGGCGACGCCGCCGGCAAGCTTTGCCAGACGCTCTTGGAGCTTCTCGCGATCGTAGTCCGACTTCGTCTCTTCGATCTGAGCGCGCAGCGTTTTCACGCGGGCTTCGATCGTAGCCTTCTTGCCCGAACCGTCGATGATCGTGGTGTTATCCTTATCGATGGTCACGCGCTTGGCGCGGCCCAAAGATTCGATCTTCGTGTTCTCGAGCTTGTGGCCCATGTCTTCCGACACGACTTCGCCACCCGTGAGGATCGCGATGTCTTCCATCATCTCTTTACGACGATCGCCGAAACCGGGGGCTTTCACCGCCGCGATTTTGAGCGTGCCGCGCAGCTTGTTCACCACGAGGGTGGCCAAGGCTTCGCCTTCCACGTCTTCGGCGATGATCATGAGGGGCTTGCCCATCTGCACGACCTTCTCGAGTACCGGGAGGAGGTCCTTCAGGTTCGAGAGCTTCTTGTCGAACAACAGAATGAACGGGTCGTCCAAGACGACTTCCATCGATTCCGGGTTCGTCACGAAGTACGGCGATAGATAGCCGCGGTCGAACTGCATGCCTTCGACGACTTCGAGGGTCGTTTCCGCCGTCTTGCTTTCTTCGACGGTGATGACGCCTTCTTTGCCGACCTTGTCCATCGCCTCGGCGAGGAGCTTACCGATCGTCATGTCGTTGTTGCCCGAGATGCAACCGACCTGCTCAATCTCTTTCTTACCGCTCGTCGGACGGCTCATCTTTTTGAGCTCCGCGATGACGGCTTCGACGGCTTTGTCGATTCCGCGCTTCACTTCGATCGGGTTCAAGCCCGCCGAAACGATCTTCAGACCTTCGCGGTAGATCGCCTGCGCGAGTACCGTGGCGGTCGTCGTGCCGTCACCGGCATCGTCGTTCGTCTTCGAAGCGACTTCCTTCACCATCTGCGCGCCGAGGTTCTCGAAGCGGCCTTCCAGCTCGACTTCCTTCGCCACGGTTACGCCATCTTTCGTGACGAGCGGGGATCCCCAGCTCTTCTCGATGACGACATTGCGGCCACGGGGTCCAAGGGTCACCTTCACCGCATCCGCGAGAATGTTGACGCCTTTGAGGATCGCCGCACGGGCCGGCTCATGAAACAGAATCTCTTTTGCTGCCATCTGCTATCTCCTAGTTAAATCGTTTATCAACCGACTACGCCGAGGATCTCATCCTCGCGCATCATCAGGAACTCTTCGCCGTCCACCTTCACTTCGGTGCCGGAATATTTTCCGAAGAGGATCTTGTCCCCCTTCTTTACTTCGAGAGGAACAATCTTGCCGTCGTCGAGAACCTTGCCGCTGCCCACGGCAACGACTTCACCTTCTTGCGGCTTCTCTTTCGCGGTGTCGGGAATGATGATCCCGCCCTTGGTCTTCTCTTCTTCGTTTAAGCGGCGCACGATAACCCGATCGCGCAAAGGCTTAATCTTCATACAGCTCTCTCCTTGATAGAAAATGTGATGAACGTCTTTTTAGGCTTTCCCGGCTAGAAGGCAAGAAAATTAATTTTTTAATGCGTGATTTCAAAGATTTAGCGTTTTTCCGCCACCGTCCACTTTTGACAAAAACCAACCTCTTCCCAAACCAATATCGAGGCGGCAAGACGCCCGAATGATTTGAGAAAACTACTTAAACAGGAGGACATATGATTCAGACTTTTTTCCGTAATGACCACGCTTGGGACCCCTTTCGTGAGTGGGGTACCTATTTCGCTAACCCTGCGCGTCGCAGCCCGGCGAACCAGCCCGCGACGGTAGCGCCCCGTTACGAGGTCGAGGAGAATGACGACGGTTTTCTGCTGTCGCTGGATATCCCCGGCGTCCGAAAGGAAGACATTACGCTCGAAACGAAGGGCAAAACCCTGACCGTTTCGGCCAAGCGTAAGGTCACGAAGAACGGCGAGGCTTCGGAAGTGGCCTACCACGCCAACTTCGAGGTGCCGGAGCTGGTGACCTTCGATGGGGTCGAGGCGAGCTACCAGGACGGCGTATTGAACGTGGCCCTGCCCAAGGTCAAAGAAGCCACCTCGCGCACGATTAAGGTGGGCGATGGCAAAGGCGATTTCCTGGGCAAGCTCGTTCAGGGATTCAAACGGGACGATGCCAAGAAAGAAGCTTCCGTTTAAGCCAATGCGGGCAAATTGCCGCGGGCCTCACCCCGAGGCCTTGCGGCAGGCCCGGCGCTTTATTATTTCGCACGAAGTGCCGCCGCGGTCCTGACACACCCCTTTGGGCCAACGGCAGATCGAACCCATGACCTTTTTGGTACGCGCGCTGGGTCCCCATTGCTCATCGATATCCATCAGCATCTGACAATAGGCGACTCCGCTCGTGGCCGTCCGCACATGCTTTACGCAAGCCGCCTCGAGGATGGCTTCCGTCTCCGGCTGCTCGACGAAATGAGCTACCCGCTGGCACTCGCTGGTGTGGCCGCCGAGGCACGCCTTTAGGGCGCGGCGCTGGTTCTCTTCCCACGCGCCGTCACGCTGCCGCTTTAGCGCAATCCGAAAGCCAAGCGAGGGCCCACCCGCTTCGCAGTAGGGGCCACCGTAAACGGGCGGAATTCCGTAGCGCTGCTCCCGCTGTTTTAACTGCGCGGCCGTCGCCTCCTCATCGCAGCCCGCTTTGGACAAAGTCACGGGCGGGATGCTTTGATCGAATGCCATCAAGAAAGCGCACGCCGCCGGATCCCCCGCCTCACAGAGAGGCTCGAGGGTGGCGCGCATCTCTTTTTTCTCGCAATTCTTTTCCTGAAAACATTTTAGCCCCAAGCAACTGACGCGATCTTTTTTCTTACAACCGACGGTAAAGTGGTCCTCTCCACGATCGCCTAGGGAGGTATCAAGCCCGTGCAAATAGCTTTTGATCCCGGCGACGGCACAGTCGGCCCCGCGCCCGAAAACGCAAGCGGAGTCGTCGTAACCGTCGGCGAATACCGCGCTACAGAGCAGCAAGCTCAGCGAAATTTTGGCGATCGTATGCATTAGAGGAATCGGGCGGCAGGGTTTATCATAGAGCAAATCCATGAGATTCCCTACGCTCCTTTTTTTCGTGGTCGCGACCGCGGCACAGGCTTTTTCTTTTTCCGATCTGGAGTGCGGCCCGACGTCCGGTCGGCGCGAGAAGTGGTTGAGCCACGCCAACTCGCCTCGCATCCTGGCCGAGTACCACTGCCGTGGCGGGGT
>JBGSST010000190.1:0-9412 GCA_041736915.1 Bdellovibrionota bacterium | reverse complement strand
GGGTTTCTCCGGTGGGCTTTTTTATTCCGTAACGCTCCACTCGATCGGCGCTTTGCCCCACGACTTCAGGATCTCATTCGCCTGGCTGAAGGGCTTACTGCCGAAGAAACCGTTGTACGCCGAGAGCGGCGACGGATGGGCCGACTCGATCACCTTGTGGCGCGACAGATCCAGTAGCGCCTTCTTCTTGCGCGCCGGGGCGCCCCACAGAATGAACAACAGCGGGTCTGGCCGTTCGTTCAGGCGTTTGATCACGGTGTCGGTGAAGGTCTCCCACCCTTTCTCGCGGTGAGAAAAAGCCTGCCCCCGCCGCACGGTAAGCACCGTGTTGAGCAGCAGCACGCCTTGGTCCACCCAATGCTTCAGCTCCGACTTGGTACGGTCCACCTTGGCGCCGGTGTCGGCCTCGATCTCTTTGAAGATGTTAACGAGGCTCGGCGGCTTGGGCGACAACGCATTCGGCACCGCGAAGCAAAGCCCCACGGCCTGGTTCGGACCGTGATAGGGGTCCTGCCCCAGAATGACGACCTTCACCTTTTCGTAGTCTATTTCCTGTAGCGCCCGGAGCACGTTCTCACGCGAGGGAAAGACCACCTGCTTGGCCTTGTACTCTTCGCGCAGGAAGGTCGTAAGCCCCTTGAAGTAAGGTTTGTCCTTCTCTTCCCCCAGCCGCTGGCGCCAACCGGGCGGCAAATTTTCCGGAAAATGGGATCGCGTTTCCATCTGAAATTCTCCCAACTGTGGCCATCAATCTGCGACAAAAAACGGCCCTCTGCCAAGCCTTAAGACAGTGTAATTCCCGATTTTCTCCACAATCCGCCGGGTTAGGAAGTGGTCCACTCGCTGCATACGGGTCTAGTGGGGGATGGACGAGGATGATTTTGGTGAACTTGCTCGAACAAACTAAACAGCGCGATCCGTTGGAACGTATAAGGCAGCTTGCGGCCTTGGCGATGCCCGTGTTTGCGATCCTCGTGGCCATCGCGGCGTGGCCGGAAGCCAAAGTGCAGATCCGCCCGGCGTCGCTCGAGGAAAAAGAGACCGTGGTGGAGCTGCTAGGACGCTTGCCCACTTATTACGAACGGCTCGACAAGATCAGCGCCGCCATCGTGGACGAGATCGCTTTCGATCGCGCGGACCTAAAAGTGCGCGTGGAGAAAGCCCCGGCGGTCGATTTCGACGATACGTCGATGACCATCACCGAAGGTTTCCTGCAGGCCGATCCCCGATCACAGGCCCAGGCCCTTTCGACCGCCATCGCCCCGCACGAGGCACCGGCCCGTCTGGACTCTCCCGACCTGGCGATAAAGGGCGAGTAACTCTCTAATTTCACAAGCGAAAAAAGAAAGTTTCGCTAATTGGACCAATTTAGCCCTGATTCTGTGCTATGGTGCGTCCATGATTACATTTCGCTCGGAAACTGACGGTGAGATCGAGCTCGATCTCCTTCAAAACGAATTCACGGGAACCGCACGCGAGTCCGTTAAACCGCCCGGCCCCAACGAGCGCATTTGTCTCATCAGCTACGAAATCACGGTCATCTTGCTGGGCGACGGCCCGCACGCCCGTTCTAGTTTTTGGCGTGCTTACCGGCGTGAGCTGGAGCTGAACCGCAAGACCGAGTACCGCAACTATCACATCAACTTGTGCCAGCATCAGCTGACGTCGCTGAAGATGAAGCTCAATAGCCCGGTCTTCTTCCGGGACGGCAAACTGACCTTCGAAAAGCAGCTCGACGCTGCCACGAACAAGGCGCTGGCGGGCCCGCGCTTCGCCAGCCAGACCGCTAGAGAGTAGGCGACCAGTATAGGAACGGCTGCTCGCGCAGCACGTTCATCCACTGGAGCGATCGGAGACTTTCCACGCCGAATAGGCTGATGAGAATTTCGCTGGAGAGATCCATGCGCTCCATCTTGATCAGCCCCCCGTTCTCAAAAAAATCGAAAATGCCCGGCGACTCGGCAACCATGGTCACCTCGTAATCACCCGGTGAGTAACCCGCCTGATCCGCAGCGTATTCCACCGCGCGCTGGAGCCCGCCAATTTCGTCGACCAGCTGATGCTTGATCGCCTGCCGTCCAATCCACACTCGACCGCGGGCGACCTTGTCGACTTCGCTCAACGAAATCTTGCGCGACTTGCTCACGTAGCCGGTGAAACCGTCGTAGTACTGATCGAGGCGGCGGCTTAGCACCTTGCGCTCCAGCTCGCTCCACGCCCGATCTTCGGTATCGAGTCCCGCGAGGGGACCACCGCCGAGAATCTCTTTACGTAGCTCAATCTTCTTGAACAAGTTACCCAAGTTGAACTTACCGAGAAAAACGCCGATCGATCCGGTTTGCGTGAGGCCATTGGCGAAAATGCGATCGCCGGAAGCGGAAATCATATAGCCGCCGCTGGCCGCTACATCGCCCATTGAAATGTAGATGGGTTTGACCTTCTTCGCCCGCTCCACCATCGCCGCAATCTCATCGCTCGGCAGAATTTCGCCGCCCGGGCTGGATACGCGAACCACAACCGCGGCCGTGCGTTCATCGTTCATGGCTTTGCGAAACTGCGACTCCATGCCGTCAGGAGTGACTTGCGATCCGCCACCTACCGCCAACATGCGGCTTTTCTTAGCCAAGATATCGCCGTCGGCCAAAATCACGCTCACGCGTGGAGGCAACGTCAGGCGATCGCTTGCCGTCTCCAGCGAGTCCGCCAACAGGAACTCTTTACGGAGGCTGTACCCTTCCTTCTGCCAGCCACCCACGCTGTCGATCAGGCCCGAGGCCTTGGCCTCTTCGGCGCTGAACAAACCTTGGTCGATCACCGCCTGCCACTTGGTGGCGTCGATGCGGCGAGACTTCATGAGTAGCCCCTGAATTTCCGTTTCGGTCGCTTCGATCTGCTCGAGCGTCGCGCGGCGGGACGGGTCCGAGCTTTCCTTGCGCGTGAACATCTCGGGCGCAGATTTGAACTCACCCTTCGCCAAGAACTGCCCCTCGATACCGATCTTATCCAGCGTGCCCTTCAGGAAATAGCGCTGCGATCGCAAGCCGAGGATCTTTAGCTCCCCCGCGGGCTCCATATAGATGTGCGAGGCGGCCGAAGCGATCAGGTATTCCTTCAGCCCGGCGTTGCCCAAAAAGATCTCCACACGCTTGCCCGCTTGGCGAACTTTCCACAGTGCCTCGTGCAGCTCTTCCGCCGCGCCAAGCCCCATGCCGAAATTTTCCAAACGCACGATCACGGCGTCTACTCTGCGTTGCTTCTCGGCCCGCTTTAGCTGCGTGAGCACGTCGAGCAGCGACGGACGATCCTTGATGAAGAGCCCCCCCTGAAAACCTAACTCGTCGATCTGATTGTCGACCTTCAGTCGCAGCGCCGTTCGCGGATTCACGACCGACGTCTGGTATGGCGTCGAGCTGGCTTCGAGCTGCGCGGTGAACGCGCGCGGAGACGCCCCGTTGGGAGCCAGACCGCCCGAGAGTTTCAAGTTGGCGAGACGAATCTGCACGCCACCATTCCATTTATAGGTGTCGTGGTAACCGCCGCGCAAAAAGAGTCCGGGAATGGCTTCCACCACCACGTTCCCCTGGTAGCCGGGACTCTTGAAGAACGAGTTGCTGGACGTATCGACGTCGGCGGTGATTTGCAGCCAGTCGAGCGGCTTTACGGTCGCCCCGAAAACGAAATGCGGCGACAGTGGCGTGCCCCCAAGCTTGGGCTTGTTCAAATCGTTGGCAAAAAAACCGAAGCTGACAAACTTGGACGGCCGAAGCTGCACCCCGAGCCCCAGTGAATCATAAGAGCCCAACGCCGCGACGTCCGAACGCACGAGCACGTAACGAAAACCGAGGTAAGCAAAAGTAGGCCGACCGAGCCAAATGGGAATGGCGGGTAAGCCGAGCGCGAAACCGAAGCGCTGCCGTTTGCCCGGAGCGTACTGCACCTCTTCCACGCCGACGCCAAACGGGCCATAGCCCATCGATACCGCGAAGTCGTTGCCGTTGCCGCGGCTCGGGCCAAAGGACTCGGACAACAGAAAGCGGGAGCCGTTCAGATCGGAGTCGAACCCCAGGGCCGCCGGATTGGTCCAAAGGTTCTGCGATCCGTGGTTGTGCGAAACGGAGGTGCCGTACTCTACGTTGCCCACTAGCGGGTCCGAAGAAGCGGGCAGTGTGAAAAGCAACCCTAGCGCCATCGCGCTCCGGGCGGCCTTTCTCGCCGAGTTTCTTTTCCCCATTCCTGAAACCGTCGAGCTCGCCTTTTTCATACAGACTTCCTTTGTGCGCAAAGATAGCACCCCTTACGGCCGACGGTATAGACCGAGGCCCGATGTAGACCGAGGGAACCGTCCGAAATGATTGAGCCATCCCCCAAACGGTCGACCGAACCGAGTAAGTAATTCACTAAAATGCTTAATAAAAGGAGAGTTCGCATAGTGGTCAATTGATCCCGGTCTCGCGTTTTGTTAAGTAGGTACCAGCAGGTACCTTATGGCACTCGATCCGCTCGAAAAAGAACAGCTCCGCAGGAACATGGCTACCCGAATGGGTATCTTCCTCGAGGGCAGCAAGTCGGTAAGTTGCGTGAGCGGTCACGTTTACGCCGAGCCTCGTCCGTGTGAGCTGTGCCAACGCACCCACGCTGAAGAGCTGTTGGTCGTAAAGAATCGCGCCGGTAAAAAACTGGTCGTTTCGGTCGATTGCCTAAAAGAAATGGTCCGCTTCCACGTGACCGATGTCGAGGATCTTTACAAGTGGCTGGAGAAGATAAAAACCCTCTGGCACGAAGAAGCCCGCCGCAAGGATGAAGACGTGAAGCTGCTCGAAGAAAAACGGCGCCAGTCGGAAAAAAAGGTAATCGTTCGCAAGCGGGTTCCCGCGCAGCTATGAGCGCTTTCAGTTTCGTGGAAACCCTGGCCATCGGGGATGAGCTTCTCACCGGAAAAATTTCCGACACCAACTCTGCTCACGTCGCGTCGCAGCTATTTGCGCTAGGCATTCGGCTGCACCGTTCCACCGTGGTGGCGGACGACGAAGGGGAAATCGTCGACGCGCTGGCAGCCATTGCTCGCCGAAGCCCGGTGTGCGTGGTGTTCGGCGGACTGGGCCCCACCTCGGACGACAAGACCGCGGAAACGATTTGCCGCATGATCGGCGGCGAGCTGGTGATGCACGAGCCCTCGAAGGAAAAACTCATTCGGTTTTTTGGGGAACGAAAACGCGAAGTCACCGAAACGGCCCTCAAACAAGTTCACTACCCCAGCAAATGCGAACCGCTGCGAAATCCCGATGGCCTCGCGCCGGCATTCACGATGGAGTGGAAGAGCTGCCGTTTTTTCTTTTTGCCCGGTGTGCCCACCGAGATGAAAGCGATCTGGAAAGAGTCCGTGCTGCCGCGCGTTCAGGCTATTCACCAAAAGCTCGGCGGCCCCAAGCTACTTCACCACGGCTGGCGGCTAATCGGCATCGGCGAATCTCAGGTGCAGCAGCTGATGACGCCCATTGAAAAAGATCTCCCGAAGGGTGCCTACATCGGCTACCGCACTCACTTCCCCGAGAACCACCTGGTGCTGTACGTGGGTTCGGAGGTCGAGAACGCCGCCGAGTGTCTCGAAAAATTTCGCCTCCGCATCACCGCCGCGGTAGCGCCGTTCACTTACTCGGAGCGCGACAAAGAACTGGAAGCGCTGGTGTTCGAGCGGCTTGCGGAAAAAAATCTGACTTTAGCCATGGCCGAGTCCTGCACGGGCGGGGCGGCGGCCTACCGGATGACGAAAATGCCCGGCGTGTCGCGCGTCTTCTGGGGAAGCGAAGTCGTGTACCAATTGGATGCGAAGAACGCCTGTTTGGGGCTGGGACTCACCGAAGAAGGGCAAACCGTTTCGGCAACGACCACGAAGGCGCTCGCCGAAGCGCTAAAGATCAAAAGTAATGCGTCCGTAGTGGCCGCCGTGACGGGCTATCTAGGACCCGAGGGGGGTACCCCCGAAATTCCGCGCGGAACGATCTTCGTCCACGTAATCGCACCGAGCGGAGTGTCAGAAAAAAAGATCTTCTTAATCGCGCGCGACCGCGACCGCGGTCAGTGGGGTGCGGCGACGCATCTCTTCCACGAAATCTTGAACCTGCTCGAAAAATAAAAAGGCCCACCGGGAATCCCGGCGGGCCTAGAAATCGATTGTCAAAAAACGGTTACTCTTCGCTCGACGCGCCGTTTTCCGACTTGCTGTGAGCGCTCATGCGATCGCTCAGCGCCGCGCCGGCAATGCCGCCGACCGTCGCGCCTACCAGACCCGAGCCTACGGCTTTCAGGTCAGGCTTCATGCGCTTCGTCGAAGCAGTTCCCCGCTTCGCCGTGCTACGAGCGGCTGTACCTTTGGTCGCCGTTTTCTTCGTGGTCTTTTTAGCCGCCGCTTTACGCGGAGCAGCTTTCTTGGTCGACCCTTTTTTCGCGGCTTTTTTCGCCGGAGATTTCTTTACGCTCTTTTTCGCAGTCGCCTTTTTCGCAACTTTCTTTTTCTTCGCCATTTCACCCTCCCAGTAGTTTTTTTTGACGACGATAAAACTTCGAAATTGTCAGCTATCATGCGTGAACATACGCGGCAACGAAAAGAATTTGTTGTTGCAGAAAAGTTTGAATCCGTTTATCCATGAAATGTCTAAACAAACTCTCACAAAATTTATTCGGGTTTCAAGTTATACAACCGAGAGTCTAAAAACTTGAGATAGCGGGTTTTGCGTTGGTCATCTCTTTCTGGGGGGAAATATGGCCAAAAAGACCTTAAAGCCTGTAAAGGCGAAGGCACCAGCTCGTAGAGCGGTATCCAAAACCAAGGCTGTGCCGTCAAAGGCTAAGCCGAAGTTAACTGCAAAGGCGAAACCTATCGCCTCGGCAGCCGAAGTTAAATCAACCACAGCGAAAAAAGCCGAAGGAAAGAAGTTATCTCCTAAGCTGCTCGAGGCGATTGAAAAACGCCAAAGTGCAAAAGCTGCGGACTCCAAAGGAAAGCCGACGAATCCGTTCGGCCGTCCAATGGGTCGTCGCGGCCGCCGCCCGAAGCGCTTAGCGGAATACACTCCGACCAACGGTGAAGAAGGCTCCAACGAGCAAGTGGAGAACGAGAATCAGTACGAAGGGCTCGAGTACGACACGGGTATCCGTGTGAAAGAGCACCAGTCTGACGAAATGTTCTCGATGGATCGTTTCGAAGATTTTGACGAAGAGCTCAACTTCGATCGCTGAACCGGTTGAAACTCAATTTCGGGCCCTGGCACTTTCTCTGAAAGCTCAGGGCCCTTTTTTCTTTCCCACTTTCAAATCAAGCGGCCAGCTAACTTTCTTTACGTCTTTCCAAAGCGGCGCCAGCTTTTTGCCTAAGGCCTGCACCACATCGGGTGCCTCTGGATGTTGCCGGCGGTAATTCTGCAGCGATGACCAGCTTTCGACGTAGCCGAGATAATGTTCCGCGGTCCACTCGCAAACCAGCGATAGCTTGGGAGAGGCGACGACGTCGAAGGGAAAGGGAATCGTGCGATAGGCTTCGTCGATATACTTACGACGCTCGTCCCAATACGGTCCCAAAATTCCTTTGTTCACTTCGTCCACGAGCGGATCGATCTCGGGACTGATCTTCGAGTCACCGTAGCACCACACCGCGATGCGGGCGTCGGGCCTCATCACCCGTCTAGCCTCCTCGAAAAACTCGTCGAACTGAAACCAGTGCAGCGCCTGCGCCACGGTAATGAGGTCCAGGGAGGCATCGGGCAATCCGGATTTTTCCGCCGGAGCCACGCGGTAGACGGGAGTGGTGGCTTCGCAAATACCGCTTCGCGGTCAGTTCAAAGCGGCGAGTGCGGGAAGGCCAAAGGACAGTACGACGAATAGCACCCAGTAAGCCAAAGCCGTCTCGTGCACGTCGTGCTCGAAGATCGGGGCGGAAGCCCGGAGCAACTTCTTCTCGATGTTGATCTCGTTATGGATCCATTTTACGAACTCGTTGAGGCCGTGCTTCTCATCCACCTGCAGACCAAAGTAACGAACGCCGTCCTTGAAGTTCGCCCACATGATCTGAGCCGGAAACTCGCGTTGAATTCCGGCCCAGCGAACCATGGCGATAATCTGATCGCCGGTATCCTTTCGCTTCACGAAGGTCTCGTGATGACGGGTATCGAGCCCTACCGCCAAGCCGCCCGCGGACAAATCGCGAATACGCGCCGGCACGCGGTGCTCGGGCCGTTCACCCAGAAGATGAATTTCGTAGTTCACGCGGATGCGGCGAGTTTTGCGCCAAATGCGAAAGTCGGAGGTGAGCAACGGATAGAGAAAATCTTTATTCCCGAAAAAGAAACCAATGTAGCCCATGAACACGATGAGAACGTAGCGGGCCAGCGCCATGTCTAAGGGGATTTCGCTGGAGTTCAAAAACGAGTGGGTCAGCAAAGCCAGCACCTGCATTCCGTAAAGCGGAAGAAACAGATACCGGCGGAAGGCCAGCGAGTACGCCAGCGCGAGCGGAAAAATCCAATAGGCCGCCAGAATGGCGAAGGTGCGCAGCGCCCCATGATGGGCGGCGAACGACCACGGCTGCTGAATGAACGTGAGCGATAAAAACGGAGTGAATAGGAAAACTAAGAACATCACGAGCACCGGCAAGGGCATAGCCGTGAAGGTCTTTTTTATTGGGATTGGCCTCACATACGTTCCACGGAAAAGAGAGTTTTTGCGGAGATGACTAATTGTATACTGCTGCGCGTAAACCCTCAATAGATCTTAGTTAACTACTTAGATTTAATAAGTTTTACACCGCAGTAGGGGCAGTCGGGAGGGTCAGAGAGCCAGAACAAAACACCGGCTTCGGACTTACTCGTCCGGTACAGAACTTCGCCGCAGCTGGGGCAGCGCCAGAAGACCAGGGCCAGCCCGATGGCGAGCGCGAAACTGCCCAAAAGGATGGCCCAAACGAGCAGAGGCGGGTAGCCCGGCATTTTGGCAAAGTGCCACAAAAAGAGAGAGCCCAGGCAGAGCAGAAAGAGGTAGGTAAAGGCCAATACCAAACGGCGGTTGAAGCTCCAGTTCCGCAGAATGAAGTCTTCTTCCATCTGGGGTGACCACCGCGCTTTCTCGCGCGGCCGCCGAGTCTTACGGACAGCCATAAACGAAAGCATATCCCAAAATGAAGTCGAATGAGGCAAACTCTCGACCATGATACTTATCACCGGAGCCAGTAGCGGAATCGGCGCAGCCACCGCCCGATCCTTCGCCAAGATGGGACACTCACTTCTACTCGTTGCGCGCCGTAAAGAGCGGCTCGAGGCAATAGCGAAAGAGCTGTCCGGAATGTTCAAGGTTGCGGTGGTGACTCACGCCATGGACGTCCGGCATCCCAAAGAGATCGACGCCTTCGCGGTTAGCCAGGCCG